>NZ_JBJGYQ010000009.1:0-189562 GCF_054050075.1 Geodermatophilus sp. SYSU D00965
GTCGTCGCCGTCCTCGCGGTGGGCGGCGTGGACGGCGACGACCGGGCGCGGGTCGTGGCGCTGCGGGACGACGGAGCCGAGGGGGCCGGGAAGTCGACGAGGGGGCCGGGAACACGGCCGCCGTGGCTGCCGTTAGGCTGGGCAGGAAAGTTGAGTGGACCCCGCGCAAGTCGGGTACTCGACTCCCAGGCACCCAGAGAACCACCCCGGTACACACGGAAGAGAGGCCAGCTCCATGGCTCGAGCGGTCGGTATCGACCTCGGCACCACCAACTCCGTCGTCACCGTCCTGGAGGGCGGCGAGCCGACGGTCATCGCCAACTCCGAGGGTTCGCGCACCACCCCGTCCGTCGTCGCCTTCGCCAAGAACGGCGAGGTCCTCGTCGGCCAGTCGGCGAAGAACCAGGCGGTCACCAACGTCGACCGCACCATCCGCTCCGTCAAGCGGCACATGGGCACCGACTGGAAGTCGCCGGAGATCGACGGCAAGCGCTACACGCCGCAGGAGATCAGCGCCCGCATCCTGCAGAAGCTCAAGCGGGACGCCGAGACCTACCTGGGCGAGACGGTGACCGACGCGGTCATCACCGTCCCTGCCTACTTCGAGGACGCCCAGCGCCAGGCCACCAAGGAGGCCGGTGAGATCGCGGGCCTCAACGTCCTGCGCATCGTCAACGAGCCGACCGCCGCGGCGCTGGCCTACGGGCTGGACAAGGGCGAGACCGAGCAGACGATCCTCGTCTTCGACCTCGGTGGTGGCACCTTCGACGTCTCCCTGCTGGAGATCGGCGAGGGCGTCATCGAGGTGAAGGCCACCGCCGGCGACAACCACCTCGGTGGTGACGACTGGGACGAGCGGATCGTCAAGCACCTGGTGCAGACGTTCAACGCCTCCAACGGCATCGACCTGTCCAAGGACAAGCTGGCCATGCAGCGCCTCCGGGAGGCTGCCGAGAAGGCCAAGATCGAGCTGTCCGGCGCGCAGTCGACCAACGTCAACCTGCCCTACATCACCGCCGGCGCCGAGGGCCCGCTGCACCTCGACGTCACGATGACCCGGGCGGAGTTCCAGCGGCTCACCCAGGACCTGCTCGACCGGACCAAGGCGCCGTTCAACCAGGCGATCCGGGACGCCGGCATCTCGGTGAGCGAGATCGACCACGTCGTCCTGGTGGGTGGCTCGACCCGCATGCCGGCCGTCACCGACCTGGTCCGCGAGCTGACCGGCGGCAAGGAGCCCAACAAGGGCGTCAACCCCGACGAGGTCGTCGCCATCGGCGCCGCCCTGCAGGCCGGCGTCCTCAAGGGCGAGGTCAAGGACGTCCTGCTGCTCGACGTCACCCCGCTGTCCCTCGGCATCGAGACCAAGGGCGGGATCATGACCAAGCTCATCGAGCGCAACACCACGATCCCGACCAAGCGCTCGGAGATCTTCACGACGGCCGACGACAACCAGCCGTCCGTGCAGATCCAGGTCTTCCAGGGTGAGCGCGAGATGGCCGCCTACAACAAGAAGCTCGGCATGTTCGAGCTGACCGGTCTGCCGCCGGCGCCGCGCGGCGTCCCGCAGATCGAGGTGGCCTTCGACATCGACGCGAACGGCATCGTGCACGTGTCCGCCAAGGACCTCGGCACGGGCAAGGAGCAGTCGATGACCATCACCGGTGGCTCGGCCCTCCCCAAGGACGACATCGAGCGGATGATGCGCGACGCCGAGGCCCACGCCGAGGAGGACAAGCGCCGCCGCGAGGAGGCCGAGACCCGCAACCTGGCCGAGTCGCTGCAGTACCAGACCGAGAAGTTCCTGGCCGAGAACGGCGAGAAGATCCCGGCCGACAAGAAGGAGGAGCTCGGCGAGGCCCTCACCGAGCTGCGCTCCGCCCTCGGCGGCTCGGACATCGCGGCGATCAAGGCCGCGCAGGAGAAGGTCGCCCGCATCTCGCAGGAGGTCGGCGGGGCGCTCTACGCCCAGCAGGCCGAGGCGCAGAACGCGGCCGGCGCGGCCGGCGCCGGCGCGGGAACCCCGGGTGACGCCGGTACGTCCGGTACGACGACGAGCGACGACGACGTCGTCGACGCCGAGATCGTCGACGAGGACAACGACCGCCGATGACGGGCAGGGAAGAGGAGCCGCGGGTCGTCATCCGCGACAAGCGGCGCATCGACCCGACCAGCGGTGCCGTGCGGGAGCCGGCCGGCGAGCAGCCGGCCGGCGCCCGCACGGGCGTACACGGACCGACCTCGACCGCGCCGGGCCCGGCGCAAGGGGAGCAGATGAGCGAGCAGGAGACCGTCGCCGGCCAGCCGGTGGCGGAGGACGACCTTCCCCGCCAGCTGGCGGAGCGGACGGAGGACCTCCAGCGGGTCACCGCCGAGTACGCCAACTACCGCCGCCGGGTGGACCGGGACCGCCAGCTCGTGGTCGACCAGGCCGCCGAGCGGTTCGCCGCGCAGCTGTTCCCGATCGTCGACGACATCGAGCGGGCGCGCGACCACGGCGACCTGACCGGTGCCTTCAAGGTGGTCGCCGACCGCGTCCTCGGCCTGCTCGACGGGCTGGGCGTCGAGGCGTTCGGCCGGTCGGGTGACGCGTTCGACCCCGCGCTGCACGAGGCGGTCATGCACGACACCTCGCCCGAGGTCGACGTCCCCACGGCCACCACCGTGCTGCGGCAGGGTTTCCGCCGCGGGGACCGCGTGCTGCGGACGGCGATGGTCGCGGTCACCGACCCGGAGACCCCGGCGCCGGCGGCCTCGCCGGACGGCGCGGCGGCCGAGACCGCCCCGGCGCAGCCGGGCGACGGCGCTCCGGCGTCCGACTGATGCAGAGAGGGGGCGCCCGATGAGCACCCGGGACTTCATCGAGAAGGACTACTACGCCGCTCTCGGCGTCTCCCAGGACGCCGACGCGGCCGCGATCAAGAAGGCCTACCGCCAGCTGGCGCGCGACCTCCACCCGGACAAGAACCCCGGCAACGCCGAGGCCGAGGCCCGGTTCAAGGAGGTCTCCGAGGCCTACGACGTGCTGTCCGACACCAAGCGGCGGGCCGAGTACGACGAGGCCCGCCGGCTGTTCGGTGCGGGCGGGGCCGGAGCGCGGGCCGGCTTCCCCGGCGGAGCCGGCGGCGGTCAGCCCTTCGACCTCGGCGACCTGTTCGGCGGCGCCACCGCCGGCAGCGGCGGACGCGCGGGCGCCGGCGGGCTGGGCGACCTGTTCGGCGGCCTGTTCGGCGGCGGCGGGGGAGCGGGCTCGGCGCGGGCCCGCAGCCAGGCCGCGTCCGGCCCGGCCCGCGGTCAGGACGTCGAGACCGAGGCGACGCTCTCGTTCGACGAGGCCGTCCTCGGCGTGACCGTGCCGCTGCGCATGCAGAGCCCCGGCACCTGCCCGACGTGCGCCGGCAGCGGCGCGCGCCCGGGCACCTCCCCGCGCACCTGCCCGGTGTGCCAGGGAGCCGGGGTGACCAGCCGCAGCCAGGGCGCGTTCGCCTTCTCCGAGCCGTGCCGCAACTGCCGCGGCACCGGCACGGTGATCGACGACCCGTGCCCGACCTGCGCCGGCAACGGGGTGACCACCCAGACCCGCACCATCACCGTGCGGATCCCGGCCGGGGTCAAGGACGGCCAGCGCATCCGGCTGGCCGGCAAGGGCGCACCGGGGCGGCGCGGCGGGCCGGCCGGCGACCTGTTCGTCGTCGTCCACGTCTCCGAGCACGAGCTGTTCGGCCGCAAGGGCAACGACCTCACGATCACCGTGCCGATCACCTTCTCCGAGGCCACGCTCGGCACCACGCTGACCGTGCCCACGCTCGACGGCAACGTCTCGCTGAAGGTGCCCCCGGGCACCGCCAGCGGTCAGACGCTGCGCGTGCGCGGCCGGGGGGTGCCCGGCAAGGGCCGGGCCGGCGACCTGCTGGTCACCGTCGAGGTGGCGGTGCCCAAGCGGCTGTCCCCGGCGGCCGAGGACGCCGTCAAGGTGCTCGACGCCGAGCTCGGTGACCCGCGGCCGCGGATCACCGCCGCGGTGAAGGGAGGTACCCGGTGACCGCACCTCCCGACGGGGGGCGTGAGCGGCAGCAGGCCGGCCGGTCCGTCGCCGAGGACGCCCCGGTGTTCGTCATCTCCGTGGCCGCCGAGCTCGCCGGCATGCACGCGCAGACCCTGCGCCAGTACGACCGGCTGGGGCTGGTCCGCCCGGGGCGCACGGCCGGTGGCGGCCGCCGGTACAGCCCCCGCGACGTCGCCCTCCTGCGGGAGGTCCAGCGCCTCTCGCAGGAGGACGGCGTCAACCTGGCCGGCATCAAGCGGATCATCGACCTCGAGTCGCAGGTGGAGGCGCTCCAGCAGCGGGTGCAGGAGCTGCTCACCGAGCTCGAGCTCGCCGAGGCCCGGCGGATCGCCGCCGAGGCCGCCGTCCAGGCCGGGTACGGCCGGGACCTGGTGCCGCTGCGGCCCTCGACCTCGGCGCTGGTCGTCTGGCGCCCCCGGGAGGAACGGTGACCTCGGTCGACCCGCACGAGGCGATCGTGCGCGTGGAGCGGGAGATCGGCCTGCTGCTGCGCCGCTCCCGTGCCATCTCCGCGCGGCTCTCCCGGGAGCTGCACCCCGACCTGGACGGCGCGGCCTACGGCCTGCTCGCCCTCCTCTACGACGCCGGCCCCCTGCGGGCCAGCGACCTGGTCGCCCGGCTCGGGTTGGACAAGAGCACCGTCAGCCGCCAGGTCGCCTCGCTGGTCGACCTGGGTCTGGTGACCCGGGAGGCCGACCCCGCCGACGGCCGCGCGCAGGTGCTGCGCACCTCGGAGGAGGGCACGGCGCGGCTCACCCGCATCCGGGAGGCGCGAAGGGCCCGCTGGGAGTCCGACCTGGCGCACTGGCCCAGCGAGGACGTCGCGGTGCTCGGCGACCTCCTCGCGCGCCTCAACCGGCTCGGCGAGGCGCGGGACAGCGCCGACGCCGAGAGCCGGGAGGACGTCGCCCGCCGGTGACCCCCGCCGACCGGGTCGATGACCTGCTCGGACACGGGGCTCCTTCCCTCGCTGCTGAGGGGCGGGCGGGATCGGCGTCAGGCGGCCCCGGGGACACCCAGCGCCGAGACCGGCAGCCCTCGGATGGAGGCGTCGAGGACCTCGACGGTGTGTGCCATGCCGATGCGGACGCCGCGGCGGTCGAGCGACGCGGCGACCTGCATGAGACAGCCGGGGTTGGCCGTCACCAGCAGGGACGCCCCGGTGGCCGCGATGTTGGCCGCCTTGCGGTCGCCGAGCTCGCGCGCCGGCTCGGGGTTGAGCACGTTCCAGATGCCGGCCGAGCCGCAGCAGAGGGCGGCCTCGGGGATCTCCCGCAGCTCCAGGCCGGGGATCTGCCGCAGCAGCGCCCGCGGCTGGGCCCGCACGCCCTGGGCGTGCCCCAGGTGGCAGGCGTCGTGGTAGGCGACGCTGACCTCCAGCGGGTGGCGCGGGGCGACCGGGCCGAGCTCGGCGAGGAACTCCGAGACGTCCCGTACCCGGCCCGCGAGCCGCTCGGCGCGCTCCGCGTAGTCCGGGTCGTCGGCCAGCAGCTCCGCGTACTCCTTCATGCTGGAGCCGCAGCCGGCGGCGTTGACCACGACGGTGTCCACCCCGGCGGCCTCGAAGGTGTCGATCGTCCGGCGGGCGAACCGCTGGGCCTCGTCCTCGCGGCCGTTGTGCACCGACAGCGCTCCGCAGCAGCCCTGCCGCCGCGGCACGATGACGTCGCAGCCCTCGGCCGCGAGCACCCGCGCCGTCGCGGCGTTGACGCCGGGGAAGAACTCGCCCTGCACGCACCCGGTGAGCAGGCCGACGACCGCCCGGCGGGTCCCGGTGGCCGGCACCCGCTCCGGCAGCCGCTCCCGCTTCTCCAGGGGCGGCGCCAGGCTCTCCATCACGGCCAGCCTGGGGGCCAGCCGCTCGAGCAGGCCGCTGCGGCGGATGGCCCGGGGCAGCCCGCTGCGCTGGTAGGCCCGCAACGGCCCGCGCAGGGCGCGCAGGCGCCGCGGGTACGGGAACAGCGCGAAGATCGCGTTCCGCACGGCGCGGTCCTGCGGGGTGCGCTCGTGGTTGCGCTCGACCTGTGCCCGGGTGGCCTCGATGAGCCGGTCGTACTGCACCCCCGAGGGGCAGGCCGTCACGCAGGCCATGCAGCCGAGGCAGGCGTCGAAGTGCTGCACCATCGAGTCCGTCATCGGCTCGCCCTCGAGCCCCGACTTCATCAGGTAGATGCGCCCGCGCGGCGAGTCCATCTCCTCGCCCCACAGGGCGTACGTGGGACAGGTGGGCAGGCAGAAGCCGCAGTGCACGCAGTCGCTGACCAGCTCGGCCGAGGGGGGGTGGTGCTCGTCGAAGGCGCCGGGGGTCGGCATCCCCAGGGGCACGGGGCCGGGGCGCTCCGGCGTCGTCGTCATCAGATCCCTCCCACGAACCGGCCCGGCGCCAGTCGTCGCTCCGGGTCGAACTGGTCCTTCACCCGCCACATCAGGTCGAGCGCCGGGACCGGCCCCCAGGTGTCCAGGGCCTCCTTGACCCCCGGCGGGGCGTCGAGGACCACCAGCGCCCCGCCCGCCCCGGTGCACTCGGCCCGCAGCCGCGCCACCACCGTGCCGACGGCGGCCGGTTCGGCGTCCGCGGGCAGGGAGCCGTACAGCACACCGGCGCCCCCGGAGCCGCGCAGGTCGAGGTCGAGCCCGGCGTCGGCGGCGGCCGCCCGTGCGGTCGCCAGCACGCGGGCCAGGGCGGAGAGGACGAAGGTCGCCTTGAGCGCGGTCGGACGGCCGGGGCCGCCGGCCCACGGGTACCGCGCCCAGGACGCCGGGAGGTCGGGGGTCGCGGTGGCGTCCGCGCCGAGCAGCTGCAGGGTCGTGTCGGTCCGTCCCGCGACGCCGGCCTCGATGCCCTCCAGCAGCACCGACACCGAGCCGGGGCCGCCTGCGGGCCACTCGACCTCGACGGCCGACGGGACGACCTGCGCCTGCACGACCTGCTGCACGAGGCGCTGCGCCTCCTCGGGTCGGTCGAACGGCGCGGTGACGACACTGCGGGCGGCGGGCAGCGGGTGCAGCCGGAACAGCGCCTCGGTGATCACGGCGAGGGTGCCGAACGACCCGATGAGCAGCTTGCCGAGGTCGTAGCCGGCCACGTTCTTCACGACCCGGCCGCCGGCCTTGGCGACCACGCCGTCGGCCCGGACGACGGTGATGCCGATCAGCAGGTCGCGGGCGGTGCCGAAGGCGACCCGCCCGGGGCCGCTGGTGGCGGTGGCGAGCGTCCCGCCCACGCTGGCGCCCTCCACGGTCTCGTCCAGGGCCAGGCGCTGGCCGGCCGCGGCGACGGTCCGCTGCACCGCGGACAGCGGCGTCCCCGCCTGGGCCTCGACGATCAGGTCACCGGCCGCGTGGTCCAGCACGGCGTCCATCCGGCTGACGTCGACCACGAGGTCGACCCGCTCCGGCGGCCGGCCCCAGGAGGTCTTCGTCCCCCGGCCCCGGGGGACGACGGCCAGGCGGTGCGCGGCCGCGGCCCGCAGCACCTCGGCGACCTCCGCGGTGGACGCCGCCCGGGCCACCAGGGTCGGCTGCACGCCGTCGACGGCGTCCGCGGCGGTGGCGTCGGCGACGTCCCCGCAGGCGGACGTCAGCGCGCTGCGGGCCGCCTCCAGGCCCAGTCCGACGGCGGTCATCAGAACGCCTCCGCCTTGCCGGCCGCCACCAGCGGGTGCGGGGCGCCCTTCTTCCTCCCGGGGACCTCGCCGCACAGCCGGGGCGTGGGGAAGACCTTGCCGGGGTTGGCGATGCCGTCCGGGTCGAAGGCGCAGCGGACCAGCTGCATCGTGTCGAGGTCGTCGTCGCTGAACATCCGCGGCATGTACGCGGCCTTGTCGATGCCGACGCCGTGCTCGCCGGTGATCGACCCACCGGAGTTGATGCAGAGGTCGAGGATCGCCCCGCTGACCTCCTCCGCGGCCTTCCCCGCACCCTCGACCGCGTCGTCGAAGAGCACCAGCGGGTGCAGGTTGCCGTCGCCGGCGTGGAAGACGTTGGCGACCCGGACGCCGGAGGACGCGGACAGCTCGGCGATCGCCCGCAGCACCCCGGGCAGCGCCGTCCGCGGGATGACGCCGTCCTGGACGATGTAGTCGGGGCTGATCCGGCCCACCGCGGCGAACGCGGACTTGCGGCCCTTCCAGATCAGCGCCCGTTCCTCGGCGTCGGTGGCCACCCGCATCGCGAAGGCGCCGTGCTCCCGGCACATCCGCTCGACCTCGGCGAACTCGTGCTCGACCTCCACCGCGGGGCCGTCGAGCTCGACGACGAGCACCGCGCCGGCGCCGGCGGGGTAGTCGCAGTGGGTCGCGGCCTCGGCCGCCTCGATGGCCAGGGCGTCCATCATCTCGATCGCCGCGGGCACGATCCCGGCGCCGATGATCGCCGAGGTGGCCGCGCCCGCGTCGTCGGTGGTGGCGAAGCCGGCGAGGACCGTGCGCACGTCCTGGGGCAGGCGGGTCAGCCGCACGGTGATCTGCGTCGCCACGCCGAGGGTGCCCTCGGAGCCCACCACCGCGCCGAGCAGGTCGTACCCCGGGGCGTCGGGGGCCGGCCCGCCGAGCTGCACCACCTCGCCCTGGGGCGTCACGAACTCCGCGCCGCGGACGTGGTTGGTGGTGAAGCCGTACTTCAGGCAGTGCGCGCCGCCGGAGTTCTCGGCCAGGTTGCCGCCGATCGAGCAGATCTGCTGACTGCTCGGGTCCGGCGCGTAGTAGTAGCCCTGGGGGGTGGTCGCCTGCGTCAGCGAGAGGTTGACGACGCCGGGGTCGACGACCGCCAGCTGGTCGTCGGGGCGGATCTCGTGGATGGCCCGCATCCGCGAGGTGACCACGAGGACGCCGTCGGCCCGCGGGAGGGCGCCGCCGGACAGCCCGGTGCCCGACCCGCGGGCGACGAAGGGCACGCCGTGCTCGGCACAGGCGCGGACGACGGCCGCGAGCTGCTCGGTCGTCGCGGGGATCGCGACCAGGGCGGGGGTGACGCGGTAGTGCGCCAGCCCGTCGCACTCGTAGGTGCGCAGCTCGGTGTGGTCGGTGATGAGGCCGTCCGGCGGCAGGGCGGCGCGCACCGCCCGGGTCACCGCGGCGACGGCCTCGGGGTCGCGACCGGTCTCCCCGGTGGCGCCGGTCTCCTCCGGGGCGACCGGCCCGAGGACCGGTCCCGCCGTGGTCTCCGTGCCGTGCGTGCCGCCCATGGTGGCCCTCCGCTCAGCCTGCGTCGGTGGTCAGGGCATCCGCTCGTAGGCGGGCAGGGTGAGGAAGTCGGGGTACTCGTCGGCGAGCGCCATCTCGGTGAACAGCGCGCGGGCGTCGTCCCACCGGCCGGCGGCGAACGCGTCGCCCCGGGCCTGGCGCAGCGCGTCCATCTCCTCGGCGATGACCTGCTCGACGTGCTCGCGGGTGACCTGGGTCCCGTCGGACAGCCGGACGCCGTTGTGCAGCCACTGCCAGACCTGGCTGCGCGAGATCTCGGCGGTCGCGGCGTCCTCCATGAGGTTGTTGATGCCGACGGCGCCGGAGCCGCGCAGCCAGGACTCCAGGTACTGGATGCCGACGCTGACGTTGCTGCGCAGCCCGGCCTCGGTGACCTCGCCCGGGGTGGCGCGGACGTCGAGCAGCTGCGCAGGCGTGACCTGCACGTCCTCGCGCTTCCTGTCCAGCTGGTTGGGCCGGTCGCCGAGAACGGCGGTGAACACCTCCTTGCAGAGCTCGACCATCCCCGGGTGGGCCACCCAGGAGCCGTCGAAGCCGTCGTTGGCCTCGCGCTCCTTGTCCGCCCGGACCTTCGCGAACGCCTGCTCGTTGACCGCGGGGTCCTTGGACGGGATGAACGCGGCCATGCCGCCGATGGCGTGCGCCCCGCGCTTGTGGCAGGTGCGGACCAGCAGCTCGGTGTAGGCCCGCATGAACGGGACGGTCATCGTCACCGAGTTGCGGTCGGGGAGGAGGAACTCCTCGCCCCGGGTCCGGAAGGACTTGATGACGCTGAACATGTAGTCCCACCGGCCGGCGTTGAGCCCCGCGGAGTGGTCGCGCAGCTCGTGGAGGATCTCCTCCATCTCGAACGCCGCGGGGTAGGTCTCGATGAGGACCGTCGCGCGGATCGTGCCGCGCGGGATGCCGAGGAAGTCCTGCGCCAGGTTGAAGGCGTCGTTCCAGAGCCGCGCCTCGAGGTGGCTCTCCATCTTCGGCAGGTAGAAGTAGGGGCCGCGGCCCTTGTCGATCTGCTTCTGGGCGCAGTTGACGAAGTAGAGGGCGAAGTCGACGAGGCTGCCGGAGGTCGGCTGACCGTCGACGGTGATGTGCTTCTCGGGCAGGTGCCATCCCCGGGGGCGGACGACGATGGTCGGCAGCTCCTCGTCGGGGCGCAGCGTGTAGCTCTTGCCCTCGGGTGAGGTGAAGTCGATCGTCCGGTCCAGCGCGTCCTTGAGGTTGAGCTGGCCGTTGACGACGTTCTCCCACAGCGGGGTGTTGGCGTCCTCGTGGTCGGCCAGCCACACCTTCGCGCCCGAGTTCAGCGCGTTGATCGTCATCTTCCGGTCGGTGGGGCCGGTCATCTCGACGCGGCGGTCGACCAGGCCGGGCGCGGGGTCGGCCACCTGCCACGAGTCGTCGTCGCGCACGTGGGCGGTCTCGGGCAGGAAGTCCAGGGTCCCGCCGGCGGCGAGGGCCTCGACCCGCGCCCGGCGGGCGTCGAGCAGCTCCAGTCGCCGGGCGTTGAGCTCCCGGTGGAGGAGGGCGACCAGTTCGAGCGCCCGCGGGGTGAGGACCTCGTCGAACCGCTCTCCCCACGGGCCGGTGACCTCGAGGCCGGACACGTCCGCGATGGTGCTCATGGCGCTCCCTGTGGGTCGCAGTCCTGGAGGCGGAGACCCCGCCCGGTACCGGGGGGACGGCCCCTCCCGCTGGGTGCCGGGAGCCCCGGCTCAACCGAACGTAGTGACGCGGCTCACGCCCGGTCAAGGAGCGGCGGTGCCGAGGGTGCGCGCCGTCACATCAAGTTGCAGGCTGCAACCATATAGATGTATGGTTGCCGTCTGCAAGCACCATCGTGGCGAGGAACTCCCGTGCCCATCACCCCCGATACCTGCGACCGGCTGACCGCCGGCGTGGCCCGCATCGTCCGCACCGGGCGTCACCTGAGCGCCCGGGCCGCCGACGCCGTCTACGGCGACCTGCCGTCCTTCGGCTGGGCGCTGCTCGTGCCCCTGGAGCAGGACGGCGAGCAGCGCTGCAGCGCCCTGGCCGCGCGCGCCGGCATCGACGTCTCCGTGGCCAGCCGGCAGCTGGCCGCCCTCGAGCGCTCGGGCTACGTCGAGCGCCGTCCCGACCCCGACGACGGGCGGGCGAGCCTGCTGCACCTCACCGAGGCCGGCGCCGCCGCCCTCGCCGGCACCCGGGCGGCGCGCTCGGAGTGGGCGACGACCGCCCTGGCCGCCTGGGACGAGGACGACGCGCAGCAGCTGAGCGCGTTCCTCGAGCGCCTCGCGGCCGACCTCGAGCGCTCGTCCGCGTCCCCCGGGCGGGTGGCGTCGTGACCACCGGCCCCGCCACCTGCCCGCCCCGCTCCCTCGAACCGTCCAGGAGAACCGTGACCAGCACCCTCGAGCCCCGCACCGCCGGAGCCGCGCCCGCCGTCGAGACGGCGCCCGCCGAGCAGCAGGGGCGGATGTCGCACCGGCAGATCCTCGAGGCGCTGTCGGGCATGTTGCTCGCGATGTTCGTGGCGTTCCTGTCCTCGACCGTCGTCTCCAACGCCCTGCCGACGATCATCACCGACCTGCGCGGCACCCAGGGGCAGTACACCTGGGTGGTCACCGCGACCCTGCTGGCGAGCACCGCCAGCACGCCCATCTGGGGCAAGCTCAGCGACCTGTTCAGCAAGAAGCTGCTGATCCAGATCTCGATCGTCGTCTTCATCGCCGGGTCGATGCTGGCCGGTCTCGCGCAGTCGGTGGACACGCTCATCGCCTGGCGGGTGCTCCAGGGTCTCGGGCTCGGCGGCATCCAGGCGCTCGTGCAGATCGCGATGGCGGCGATGATCAGCCCGCGGGAGCGCGGCCGGTACTCCGGCTTCATCGGCGCGGTCATGGCGGTGGCCACCGTCGGCGGCCCGCTGATCGGCGGCGTCCTGGTCGACACCGAGTGGCTCGGCTGGCGGTCGGTGTTCTACGTCGGCGTCCCCTTCGCCGTCGTCGCCCTGGTCCTGCTCCAGCGGACCCTGCACCTGCCGGTCACCAAGCGCCACGTCCGGATCGACTACCTCGGCGCGACGTTCCTGACCGCCGGCGTCTCCGCGCTGCTCATCTGGGTCACCCTGGCCGGCGGGACCTTCGCCTGGTGGTCGCTCGAGACGGCGCTGTTCGTGGCCGGCGGGCTGCTGGCCATCGCGGCCTTCGTCGTCACCGAGCTGCGGGCCGCCGAGCCGATCGTCCCGCTGCGGCTGTTCCGGGACCGGACGACGACGCTGGCGATCGTCGCCAGCATCTCGATCGGTGTGGCCATGTTCGGCTCGTCGGTCTTCCTCGGGCAGTACCTGCAGATCTCCCGCGGCTACTCGCCCACCGCGGCCGGCCTGCTCACCATCCCGATGGTGGCCGGGCTGCTGCTCTCCTCGACCGTCTCGGGCCTGCTCATCACCCGCTCCGGCCGGTGGAAGCGGTTCCTGGTCGCCGGCTCGTTCCTGGTGGTCGCCGGGTTCGGGCTGCTGGCGACGATCGACCACGAGACCGACATGGTGCTGCTCGGGGTCTTCCTGTTCGTCCTCGGCGTCGGTATCGGCATGA
This sequence comes from Geodermatophilus sp. SYSU D00965, assembly GCF_054050075.1. Taxonomy (NCBI): domain Bacteria; kingdom Bacillati; phylum Actinomycetota; class Actinomycetes; order Geodermatophilales; family Geodermatophilaceae; genus Geodermatophilus; species Geodermatophilus sp. SYSU D00965. The sequence goes on from NZ_JBJGYQ010000009.1 coordinate 12,843, forward strand.
CGATGCAGAACCTCGTGCTGGCCGTGCAGAACACCGTCGCGGCCCGCGACCTCGGTGCGGCCAGCTCGGCGGTGGCCTTCTTCCGCAGCCTGGGCGGCACGATCGGCGTCTCGGTCCTCGGCGCGGTGCTCAGCTCCCGCGTCGGCGACCTGATCGCGCAGGGCCTGGCCGGCGTCCCGGGTGCCGCGCAGGCGGCCGGTTCCGGGGACGTCGGGCTGGCCGACCTCGCCGACGCCCCGCCGGCGATCCGCTCGCTCATCGCGGTCTCCTACGGCGACGCGACGGGCCGGGTCTTCCTGATCTCCGCCGTCATCTCGGTCGTGGCCGTGCTGGCCGTCCTCGCCATCCGCGAGGTGGCGCTGCGGACCGAGAGCGGCGAGGAGCGCCTGCGCAGCGGCCGTTGAGCGACCGACGGACGGCGGCCCGGCCCCTGCGAGAGGGAGCGGGCCGCCGTCGTCTGCGCCGGCCCGGTGGCGGGGCCGGGGCCTCCTAACTCTCCAGGGTCGCGTCCAGCGTTACCTCGTCGACGCCGGCCAGGGCCTTGCTCACCGGGCAGCCGGCCTTGGCGGCCTGGGCGGCCTTCTCGAAGCCGGCGGCGTCGAGCCCCTCCACCTCACCGCGGACGGTGAGCGCGATCTTCGTGATGTGCGGGCCGCCGTCCTTCTGGCCGAGGGTGACGTCGGCGGTGATCTCCAGGGACTGCGGCGTGCCGCCGGCCTTGCCGATCTCGTTGGACAGGGCCATCGCGAAGCAGGACGAGTGGGCCGCCGCGATCAGCTCCTCGGGGCTGGTCGTGCCGCCGGCGTCGTCCGCCGCGCGCTTGGGGAACGAGACCTCGTAGGTGCCGACCTTCGAGCTGGACAGCTCGACCTGGCCGGACCCCTCCTGCAGCGTGCCGTTCCAGGCGGTGCGAGCAGTGCGGGTGGGCATGGCGTTCCTCCTCCTCGGACGGGTGTCGAGGAGCCGCTACCCGGGTCGGTTGTCGGCAACCACCCGGGTGCGCCGGGTCAGTTCCTGTTGACCCGCTCGGTGACCACGTTGAGCTTGGCCCGCAGGTCGGCGAACTCCTCGCGGTCGAGGTCGAGTGCGCAGATGATCTCCCCGGAGATCGACTCGGCCTTCTCCCGCAGCGCCCGGCCCGCGTCGGTGAGGGCGATGGACACCGAGCGCTCGTCCTCCACCCGCCGGTGACGGGTCACCAGGCCTGCGGCGGTGAGCCGCTTGAGCAGCGGCGAGAGCGTGCCGCTGTCCAGGGACAGACGCGCGCCGAGCTGCCCGACGGTCTGGTTGTCGGTCTCCCAGAGCAGCATCATCACGAGGTACTGCGGGTAGGTCAGCCCGATCGCGTCGAGGAGCGGGCGGTAGCGCGCCGTCATCGCGCGGGACGCGGCGTAGAGCGCGAAGCACAGCTGGTCCTCGAGGACAGCGCTCGGTGCCGGCAGTCGGGTCACGCGCAAGATTCTAGGCCGCTCACCCGGGGGCTACCGGGGGTTGCCCCCGCAGTGACCTCGGAGGAGGGGGTCGTCCGGCTCTTGCGGCGAGGACGCGCAGCCAGGTTGAGTGGAACAGACTCAACTCCGCGTACGTTGGATCAGGCGACAACCCCGGCCGGGTCCCCGGCCGCTCCCGGAGAGGACCGTCCCCACCGACCATGCAGAGCAAGCTCACCACCCGTTCGCAGGAGGCGATCGCGGCCGCCCAGCGGCTGGCGGTCGACCGCGGCCAGGCGGCCCTGGAGCCGCTGCACCTGCTCGTCGCCCTCCTCGAGCAGTCCGACGGCATCGCCGCCCCGCTGCTCAAGGCCGTGGGAGCCGATGCCGCCGACGTCCGCGCCAAGGCCGAGGCCGCCATCCGGCGGATGCCCAGCGTCAGCGGCGCGACCGTGCCCGCACCCTCCCCGTCCCGCGAGCTGCTGCGCGTGCTCAACGCCGCCGGTGAGCAGGCCAGCGCCCTGGGCGACGAGTACGTCTCCACCGAGCACCTCCTGGTCGGCCTCGCCGAGGTCGAGGGGGAGGCCGCCACGGTGCTGAAGAGCGCCGGCGCCACCCGCGACGCGCTCCTGGCCGCCTTCCGCACCGTGCGCGGCAACCGCAAGGTCACCAGCCCCGACCCGGAGGGCACCTTCCAGGCGCTGGAGAAGTACGCCGTCGACCTGACCGCGCGGGCGCGCGAGGGCAAGATCGACCCGGTCGTCGGCCGCGACACCGAGATCCGCCGGGTCGTGCAGGTGCTGTCGCGGCGCACCAAGAACAACCCGGTGCTCATCGGCGAGCCCGGCGTCGGCAAGACGGCGATCGTCGAGGGGCTGGCGCAGCGGATCGTGGCCGGCGACGTCCCGGAGAGCCTCAAGGGCAAGCGGCTCATGGCGCTGGACCTGGCCTCGATGGTGGCCGGCGCGAAGTACCGCGGTGAGTTCGAGGAGCGGCTCAAGGCCGTCCTGCAGGAGATCACCGAGTCCGAGGGCCAGGTCGTCACCTTCATCGACGAGCTGCACACCATCGTCGGTGCGGGCGCGACCGGGGACTCCGCGATGGACGCCGGCAACATGATCAAGCCGATGCTCGCCCGCGGCGAGCTCCGGATGGTCGGCGCGACCACCCTCGACGAGTACCGCGAGCACATCGAGAAGGACCCCGCCCTCGAGCGGCGCTTCCAGCAGGTCTTCGTCGGCGAGCCCAGCGTCGAGGACACCATCGGCATCCTCCGCGGCCTCAAGGAGCGCTACGAGGTGCACCACGGCGTCCGGATCACCGATGCCGCGATCGTCGCCGCCGCCACCCTGTCGGACCGGTACGTCACGGCCCGCTTCCTGCCGGACAAGGCCATCGACCTGGTCGACGAGGCCGCCAGTCGGCTGCGCATGGAGATCGACAGCCGGCCGGTCGAGGTCGACGAGGTCGAGCGCGCCGTCCGCCGGCTCGAGATCGAGGAGATGGCGCTGGCCAAGGAGGACGACCCGTCGTCGGTGGAGCGGCTGGCGGCGCTGCGCGCCGACCTGGCCGACAAGCGCCAGCAGCTCGACGAGCTGACCGCGCGCTGGCAGCAGGACAAGAACGCGATCGTCCGCATCCAGCAGATCAAGGAGGAGCTGGAGCGAGCCCGCCTGGAGGCCGACCGGGCCGAACGGGACGGCGAGCTGGCCAAGGCCGCCGAGCTGCGCTACGGCCGGCTGCCGCAGCTGGAGAAGGCGCTCGCGGACGCCGAGGCGTCGGTCGCGGGCGGCGACTCGATGCTCAAGGAGGAGGTCGGCCCCGACGACATCGCCGAGGTCGTCCAGGCCTGGACCGGCATCCCCGCGGGCCGGCTGCTCGAGGGCGAGACCCAGAAGCTGCTGCGGATGGAGGACGAGCTCGGCAAGCGGGTCGTCGGCCAGCCGGACGCCGTCCGCGCCGTCTCCGATGCCGTGCGCCGTGCGCGCTCCGGCGTGTCCGACCCCGACCGGCCCACCGGCTCGTTCCTGTTCCTGGGCCCCACCGGCGTGGGCAAGACCGAGCTGGCCAAGGCGCTGGCGGAGTTCCTGTTCGACGACGACCGGGCGATGGTCCGCATCGACATGAGCGAGTACTCCGAGAAGCACTCGGTGGCCCGGCTGGTCGGCGCCCCGCCCGGCTACGTCGGCTACGAGGCCGGCGGCCAGCTGACCGAGGCGGTGCGGCGGCGTCCGTACACGGTGGTCCTGCTCGACGAGGTGGAGAAGGCCCACCCGGACGTCTTCGACGTGCTGCTGCAGGTCCTCGACGACGGCCGGCTCACCGACGGCCAGGGCCGGACGGTGGACTTCCGCAACACCATCCTGATCCTGACGTCGAACCTCGGGTCGCAGATCATCGCCGACCAGTCGCTGCCCGAGGAGCGCCGCCGGGAGGGCGTGCTCGACGTCGTGCGCGTGCACTTCAAGCCCGAGTTCCTCAACCGGCTCGACGACGTCGTGGTCTTCCGCGCGCTGGGCAGCGAGGAGCTGGCCGGCATCGTCGACATCCAGGTGGGCGTGCTCGCCCGCCGGCTGGCGGCCCGCCGGCTGACCCTGCGGGTCACCGACGCCGCCCGGGAGTGGCTGGCCATCAACGGCTTCGACCCGGTCTACGGCGCCCGGCCGCTGCGCCGGCTGGTGCAGTCGGCCATCGGCGACCAGCTGGCCAAGGCGCTGCTCGCCGGCGACATCCGGGACGGCGACGAGGTCGTCGTCGACGCCCCGGAGGACCTCTCCGTCGACGGGCTGACCGTCTCCCGCGGCTGAAGAAGGACCCCCTGCCCCAACCCCTCGCGTCGCTCGGGGCGGGACCCTGCAGGGGGGCCGTCCGGGCCCGTCGTCCCTCCCCGGGACGGCGGGCCCGGCGTCGTTCCGGTATCGATGGGCGCCGGAGCCTGGCCTCCCTCCCGGCCGGTGGGTGATCATCGCCGCCGACGCACGGACCGGACAGGGAGCGCAGCAGATGACCTCAGGGCAGGGCGGCCAGGACCCCCAGGGCTGGCAGGGGCAGCCGCCACAGGGCTGGCAGACACCGCCGCAGGGCTGGCAGGCGCCGCCGCCACCCGGGCCGTACGGCTACGCCCCCGCGCCCTCGGCGCCGGGCTGGGAGCCGCCTCCCGCCCCGGAGCGGCCCACGACCGTGCGGGTCGGCGTCGGGGCGTTCATCGCCACGCTGATCCTCGGCCTCATCTCCTCGCTGGTGCAGTTCTCCGACGTCGACAGCCTGGTCGCGGAGACGGTGGCCGTCTCGAACGACCCCGCCCTGACCGAGGACGTCGTCCGGGCCGGGCTGGTCGTCGGCGCCGTGGTCGGCCTGCTGCTCGTGGCGCTCGAGGCGCTGTTCATCTGGTTCGCCTGGCAGGGGCGCAACTGGGCCCGCATCGTGCTCTGGGTGCTCGGTGGCCTGAGCGTGCTCTTCGGCCTGGTCGCCCTGGGCGGGGCCGCGGGCGGCGCCGCGGGCTCCGGGTTCCTCGACTCGCTGTCGGTGATCTCGCTGCTGCTGACCGTCGTCGGGATCGTCGCCCTGGGGATGAAGCCGTCCAACGAGTGGTACACCGCCGTGGGCCGGCGCCGGGCCGCGGGGCTGCGCTGACCGGCACCCCGTCGTCCGCCGGCTGAACCGATCGGGCGGTCCGGCCCGGTGACCTGCCGCAACCAGCACCGGCCGGGCCGCCCCCTCCGGCGCCACCGGACTGAGCTCCACCCGGGTGCTCGTCACCCGACCCGCGGCGCCGTGCGGGGCGTGGTGCCCGGCGGCCCCGGACCGGGCGGGGATGATGGCGGCGTCCAGGACGAAGGAGCTCCATCCCCGTGAAGCGCACCCCCTCCCGCCGCGCCCTGCTCGCCGCCGCCGCGGCCCTGGCGGTCCCGCTGGGCGCCTGCGGCTCGGGCGACCCCGCTCCGGCCGGCGACACCACCGCGGCGGAGCCGACCACCCCTCCGGCGGCCACCACGACGGCGCCGGCCGTGACCGGGCCGGTGGGGCCCGGCTGCGGCGCGCTGCCCGCCGAGGGGGAGGGCAGCACCGCCGGGATGGCCGACGACCCGCTGGCCACGGCGGCGGCCAACAACCCGCTGCTGACGCACTTCACGTTCTTCGTGCAGACCGCCACGCTGGTCGACTCGCTCAACACCACCGAGGACATCACCGTCCTGGCCCCGGTCAACCCGGCGTTCGAGGCGGTGCCGCGGGAGGGGCTCGACACCCTCGTCACCGACACCGCGCGGCTGACCGCCGTCCTCACCCACCACGTCATCGCCGGGCGGCTCGGTCCCGAGGAGCTGGCCGGCACCCACGCCACGCTGGCCGGGGACGAGGTGGCCATCGAGGGCTCGGGGCAGGACTTCACGATCGCCGCCGACCAGACCCTGCTCGGCGCCGCGGACGCCACGGTCACCTGCGGCAACATCCCGACGGCGAACGCCACGGTCTACCTCGTCGACCAGGTGCTCGCCCCGGCCGCCTGATCACCGGTTGCGGCGGGCGATGGCGGTGGTCAGCGCGGTGGCGAACGCCGTCCAGGCCGCGTAGGGAGCGAGGGCGGCCGCCGCCGGGCCGCTGACCGTGGCCGCGCGGCGGACCAGGTCCGCGGTGGAGGCGGTGAGGACGGCGGCCTCCGCGGCGGCCGCCCACGGCCGGTGGGCCCGGAAGAGCAGCGGCGTCCAGCCGGCGTTGAGGACCAGGTTCAGCGCGTAGGCCCGGGCGAACGGACGTCCTGCGTCCCCGGCGCGGGTGAGCACCTCGCCGGCGGCCCAGGCCATCCCGGCGTAGAGCGCGGTCCACACGATGCCGAAGGTCTGCGGCGGCGGGTACCAGGACGGCTTGTCCAGGCGGCGGAACCACCGGCTCCCCGGGTCGGTGGCCAGCCCGCCCAGCACGGCGGCCGCCAGCGGTCCGGCAGCGGCGGCGAGCCGGGTCCGGGGAAGCGCCATGTCCCATGGTGGCCCCTCAGTAGGGTCGGGCGCATGCAGAAGGACCCCGTCCCTCCCCACCCCTCGTCCCCCGGGGCGGGCCCCTGGGGCGGAGCCGCCACCCCGGACCGCGACCGGCTGCTCGAGCTCATCGTCGAGCTCGCCGTGGTGCACGGGCGGGTCACCCTCTCCTCGGGGCGCGAGGCCGACTGGTACATCGACATGCGCCGGCTGACCCTCCACCACGAGGGCGCGCCGCTGGTCGGCCGGGTGATGCGCCAGCTGACCGGCGACCTGCGCTACGACGCCGTGGGCGGGCTCACCCTCGGCGCCGACCCGGTCGCCACGGCGATGCTGCACGCGGCGGCCGCCGGGGAGGGGTTCCTCGACGCCTTCGTGGTCCGCAAGGCGGGCAAGGCGCACGGGCTGCAGCGGCGGATCGAGGGTCCCGACGTCGAGGGGCGCGCCGTCCTCGTGGTGGAGGACGTCTCCACCACCGGCTCCAGCCCGCTGACCGCGGTCGAGGCGCTCCAGGAGGCGGGAGCCGAGCCGGTGGCGGTCGCGGTGATCGTCGACCGGGGCGGGCGGGCCGCGGTGGAGGCCGCCGGCCTGGAGTACCGCGCCGCCTACACCCTCGCCGACCTCGGCCTCGAGTGAGCGCGCGCCCTCGACGAGGGCATCGGCGCTCGCGCCGTACGGTGTGGCGGTGACCACGGTGACGACGGCCTGGGTGGCCGAGCTGGTCGACGTCCTGGGCTCCGACAGCGTCCTGACCGACCCCGACGTCACCGCGTCCTACGCTCGGGACCAGGCCATGCTCGCCGAGTCCGGGACGCCTGCGGCGGTCGTCCTCCCCCGCAGCACCGCCGAGGTGGTCGCGGTTATGCAGGTGGCGTCGCGGCACGGCGTCCCGGTCGTCCCGCGCGGCGCCGGCTCGGGGCTCGCCGGGGCCAGCAACGCCGTCGACGGCGCGATCACCCTGGTCACCACCCGTATGGACGCCGTGCTGGAGGTGTCCCCGGCCGACCGGCTGGCCGTCGTCCAGCCCGGGGTGGTCAACAAGCAGCTGCGCGACGCCGTGGCCGGCGCGGGGCTGTTCTACCCGCCGGACCCCTCCAGCTACGACTGGTGCACCATCGGCGGCAACCTCTCCACGAACTCCGGCGGGCTGTGCTGCGTCAAGTACGGCGTCACCAGCGACTACGTGCTCGGCCTGGAGGTCGTGCTCGCCGACGGGCGGGTGCTGCGCACCGGGCGGCGCACCGTGAAGGGCGTCGCCGGGTACGACCTGGCCCGGCTGTTCGTCGGCTCGGAGGGCACCCTCGGCGTCATCACCGAGGCGACGCTGGCCCTGCGCCCGGCGCCGCAGCGGCCGGTCACGCTGGTCGCCACGTTCGCCACCACCGCGCAGACCGGGCAGGTCGTCGAGCGGGTGGTCACCAGCGGCCTGGTGCCCAGCCTGCTCGAGGTCATGGACAACACCTGCATCTGCGCCGTCGACGACCTGCTGCACGCCGACCTCGACCGCGACGCCCACGCCCTGCTGGTCGCGCAGTCCGACACCGGCGGGGAGGCCGCCGTCCGGGAGATCGAGGCGCTCGCGCAGCTGTGCCGCGACGCCGGGGCCGACCTCGTGCACACCACCGACGACCCGGCGGAGGGCGACCTGCTGCTGGCCGCCCGCCGCATGGCGCTGCCGGCGCTGGAGCGGCTGGGCACCCCGCTCGTCGACGACGTCGCCGTGCCGCGCTCGCGGGTCGCCGCATTCATCGACGGCTGCGAGGCCATCGCCGGGCAGCGCGGGCTCACCGTCGGCGTCGTCGGGCACGCCGGCGACGGCAACATGCACCCGACGATCTGCTTCGACCCGGCCGACGCCGACCAGCGCGACCGGGCCTTCACCGCGTTCGACGACATCCTCGAGCTCGGCCTCTCCCTCGGCGGCACGATCACCGGCGAGCACGGCGTCGGCTCGCTCAAGGTCGACTGGCTGGAGCGGGAGATCGGCCCGGTGTCGCTGGCGGTGCACCGCTCGATCAAGGACGCCCTCGACCCGGCCGGGCTGCTCAACCCCGGCACGGTGCTGCGGCGGCGCTGACCGGCGCCCGGGCCGGGGTGACACGCTGACCGCATGAGCGCAGAACGCCTGCTCGTCATCGGTGGGGACGCCGCGGGGATGTCCGCGGCCGCCCAGGCCCGGCGGCTGCGGGGTGCCGCCGACCTCGCGATCACCGTGCTGGAGCAGGGGGACGAGGTCTCGTACTCGGCGTGCGGCATCCCCTACTGGGTGGGCGACGTCGTCCCCGACCGCGACCGGCTGATCGCCCGCACGCCGCACGAGTTCGCCGCGCAGGACATCGACGTCCGCACCGGCACGCGGGCCGAGGCGATCGATCTGGACGCCGGCACCGTGCGGACCGGCACCGGCCAGACGCTCGGCTACGACGCGCTGGTCGTCGCCACCGGTGGCCGGCCGCTGCGGCCCCCTGTCCCGGGGCTGGACGCCGACGGCGTGCACGGCGTGCACCGCCTGGCCGACGGCGCCGCCATCCGGGCCGCGGTGGCCGCCGGGGCCCGCCGCGCGGTGGTGCTCGGCGGCGGCTACATCGGCCTGGAGATGGCCGACGTGCTCTCCGCCCGCGGCCTGGCGGTCACCGTCGTCCTGGCCGACCCGCTGCCGATGTCACTACTGGACGCCGACATGGGCGAGCGGGTCTGCAAGGCCATGGGGGACATGGGCATCGACGTCCAGCCGAACCAGCCGGTGCGCGAGATCGAGACCGACGCCGACGGGGTGGTCCGCGCGGTGCGCACCGACGCCGGCAGCTACCCCTGCGACCTCGTCGTCCTCGGCCTGGGCATGGGCCCGGAGGTGGAGCTGGCCCGGGACGCCGGGCTGGCCCTGGGGCCGACCGGGGCGATCGACGTCGACCGCACGCAGCGCAGCCGCTCGCACCCGGAGGTGTTCGCCGCGGGGGACTGCGTGCAGACGTTCTCGCGGCTCACCGGCGACCCGGTGCACGTCGCGCTCGGCACGCACGCCAACAAGCAGGGCCGCGTGGCCGGGTCGGTGATCGCCGGCCGGCCGGCCCGGTTCGCCGGCGTCCTCGGCACCGCGCTGACCGCGATCGGGGACCTGGAGATCGGCCGCACCGGGCTGTGCACGACCCAGGCCGAGCAGGCCGGCTACGACGTCCGGGCCGAGACGATCGAGAGCACCACCCGCGCCGGCTACCACCCCGGGGCGGAGGCCATCACGGTGAAGCTGGTCAGCGACCGCGACTCCGGCCAGCTGCTCGGCGGGCAGATCGTGGGCGGGGCCGGCAGCGGCAAGCGCATCGACGTCCTGGCCACGGCGATCTGGGCGGGGCTGACGGCGGAGGAGTTCGCCGGCTCCGACCTCTCCTACGCCCCGCCGTTCTCCCCGGTCCACGACCCCGTCCTGGTCGCCGCCCGGGTGGCCAGCCGGTCGGAGCGGGGATGACGGCCGCCGAGGACGTCCGGGGCGCCGACTGGTACGGCGAGGACCTCTCCGGGCAGGAGCGCACCGGCGTAGTCCTCGGTGACGTCGACCTGTCCGAGACCACTGCCGAGGGGCTGGTCTTCACCGACTGCGAGTTCCGCGACTGCCGGTTCACCGTCGCCCGGTACACCGGCGCGGCGTTCGTGAACTGCACGTTCACCGGCTGCTCGTTCTTCGACGCCGACCTCACCGACTGCAAGCTGGTCGGTTCGCGGTTCGAGCGGTGCACGTTCGACCTGCTCACCGTGACCGGCGGCGACTGGTCGTTCGTCGCCCTGCGGGAGGCGGACCTGCGCCGGGCGACGATCACCGGCGCCCGCATGCGGGAGGCCGACCTGACCGGTGTCCGTGCCGGCGGTGCGACGCTGACGCACCTGGACCTCTCCGCCGCCGACCTCGACGGCGCCGACCTGTCCGGCGCGGACCTGCGCGGCAGCGACCTCTCGGCGGTCGACCCGCGGCGGGTCGAGCTGGCCGGAGCGCGGGTCGACCTCGTCCAGGCCGTCACGCTGGTGACCGCGCTGGGCCTGCGCGTGGAGCCCGCCACAGGGGAGTAGCGGGTGTCGCCGCGCGGAGCGGCGGCGGGATACTGGCCGCCGAGCAAGCGCCGTCCCCGACGCAGAGGAGTGCCTCGCATGCCCATCGCGACCCCAGAGGTCTACGCCGACATGATCAGCCGGGCCAAGGAGGGGGGCTTCGCCTACCCGGCGATCAACTGCACCTCCTCGGAGACGGTCAACGCGGCCCTGCGCGGCTTCGCCGACGCCGGCAGCGACGGCATCATCCAGTTCTCCACCGGTGGCGCGGAGTTCGCCTCGGGCACCCGGGTGAAGGACATGGTGACCGGCGCCGTCGCGCTGGCCGAGTTCGCCCACGTCGTCGCCGAGAAGTACCCGGTCAACGTCGCGCTGCACACCGACCACTGCCCCAAGGACAAGCTGGACTCCTACGTGCGGCCGCTGATCGCGCTGTCGAAGGACCGGGTGGACGCCGGCCAGGCGCCGCTGTTCCAGTCGCACATGTGGGACGGCTCGGCCATCGACCTGGAGGAGAACCTCCAGATCGCCGAGGAGCTGCTCGAGAAGACCGCGGCGGCCAAGATCGTCCTCGAGCTGGAGATCGGTGTCGTCGGCGGCGAGGAGGACGGCGTCGCGCACGAGATCAACGAGAAGCTCTACACCGCCCCCGGCGACTTCGTGGCCACCGCCAAGGCGCTCGGCCTCGGGGAGCGCGGCGTCTACCTGCTGGCGGCGACCTTCGGCAACGTCCACGGCGTCTACAAGCCGGGCAACGTCAAGCTGCGCCCGGAGGTCCTCAAGCAGGGCCAGGACGTCGTGTCGCAGGACTTCGGCCTCGGCGACGGCGCCAAGCCGTTCAACTTCGTCTTCCACGGCGGGTCGGGGTCGCTGCAGTCGGAGATCCGCGAGGCGCTGTCCTACGGCGTGGTGAAGATGAACGTCGACACCGACACCCAGTACGCCTTCACCCGTCCCGTCGCCGGCCACATGTTCACCAACTACGACGGCGTCCTGAAGGTCGACGGCGAGGTCGGCAACAAGAAGACCTACGACCCGCGCACCTACATGAAGCTGGCAGAGACGAACATGGCCGCGCGCGTCGTCGAGGCGTGCGAGGACCTGCTGTCGGCCGGCCAGTCGCAGGGCGCCTGATGGGCCACCCGCACGTCAACCTGCTCGGCGAGCCCCCGGCGACGCTGCTGCCGGCGAACCCCGAGGCCGACGCCGAGCTGGCCGAGGGCACCCCGGCGGCCGAGGTCGCGGCCCGGCACCCGACGGTGAGCGCGGCGTGGGCGGCGCTGGGCGAGGAGGCCCTCGACCGCCCGGAGCGCCAGCTGCGGGACACGATCGAGGCCTACGCCTACGCCCGCACCGGCTACCACCGCGGGCTGGACGCGCTGCGCCGCAACGGCTGGAAGGGGTACGGCGCGGTGCCGTGGTCGCACGAGCCCAACCGCGGCTTCCTGCGCTGCGTGACGGTGCTGGCCCGGGCCGCGGAGGCCATCGGCGAGACCGCGGAGCAGGAGCGGCTCACCGAGCTGCTGCGCGACTGCGACCCGAACCTCGCACCCTGACGCCACGGAGGGGCGGAGACGGCCGTCTCCGCCCCTCCCGGGCGGCTCAGCCCCGCAGCAGCTGCCAGCCCAGGCGGAGGATCAGCACCCCGACGACGACGAGGAAGACCACCCGGACGAAGCGGCTGCCCCCACCGACGGCGGTCCGGGCCCCCAGGTAGCCGCCCGCGAGGTTGGCCGTCCCCATGACCAGGCCGAGCCCCCACAGCACCGACCCGTCGATCGCGAAGACCACCAGGGCGCCGACGTTGGTGGCCAGGTTGACGATCTTCGCGGTCGCGCTCGCCTCGAGGAACGCGAAGCCGAGCAGCCCCACCAGGGCGAAGACCAGGAACGCGCCGGTGCCGGGACCGGCGATGCCGTCGTAGAACCCGATCACCGCCCCCACCAGACCCGCGGCCACGGTGTGCCGGTGGCCGCTGAACCTCAGTTCGGTGACGCCGCCGACACTGGGACGCAGCAGGGTGTAGACGGCCACCACCACCAGGGCGACCAGCACGACGGGCTCGAGCACGCCGTCGGGCACCGCGGCGGCCGACAGCGCGCCTCCGGCGGAGCCGACCGCCGCCACCCCGGCCATGGGCAGCGCCGTCGCCAGCCCCGGCCGCACCCGCCGGTAGTAGGTGGCCGCGCTCGTCGCGGTGCCCATCGCGCTGGAGATCTTGTTGGTCGCGAGCGCCTGGACCGTCTCCATCCCGGGCACCAGCAGCAGCGCGGGCAGCTGGATCAGCCCGCCGCCGCCGACGACCGCGTCGACCCACCCGGCGGCGAACGCGGCGAGGACCAGGAGGACCACGGTGACCGCGCTCAGCGAGCCGAGGGTGGTCACCCCCGCAGCCTCTCATCCGGCGGCCCGCCGTCCCCGCGCGTGGGTGACGTCCGGTAGGACGACGGGGTGACCCCGGACCACTCGCCCCGCGCCGTCGTCGAGCGCCTGCGGCCGCTGCTGCTCGCCGTCCACCGGGCTCTGTCCGCCGGCGTCCGGGTCAGCGCGGCGATCCACGCCGATCGCGGCTGGAGCCCCTCGGCCGACCGCCACCTCGACCACCAGCTGGTCCGGCGCGAGGCGATGGAGCGGCTCAAGCCCTGGGGTGCCCGGCCCGAGGACGACGAGCCCTCCGACCCGCTGCTGGCCCAGCAGTTGGAGTTCGTCGACACCAGCACCGACAACCTGGGCCTGCCGATGAGCGGGCTGATCCTGCGCACCCCGACCGACGTCGTGCGCGTCTGGCGGTCCGACGACGGCGAGCTGCCCGCCGCGGCCACCGACGGGCTGCGCGCCTTCTACCGGCAGGCGCCCAGCCGGCAGCTGCAGCTCCACCTCGACGACCGGCCCGACGAACCCCGCCCGGCGCCCGGCCACCTGGCGCTGCTGTGGGCCGACGCCGGCGCCGTCCTCACCCGGTTCGACCTGGTCCGTCCCGGCGGGCACGCCGGCCGGCGGGTGCAGGTCGACTGGCACGTCGACCTGCTGCAGCGACTGGTCCACCCCGCCGCCTGACGGCAGCTCCGGGAGCATCGCAGCGAGGGACGAGCGATGGCGGCCCCGCTGCAGGGTCCCCGACGCGAGCCTGCGAGCGGTGGGGGGGCAGGGGGGTCCTTGCGCGGGGCGCGGAGTCGGGCCGGTGCGCACCGCCTGACGCGGCGGGGTGGACGGCGCGGTCGCCGCGGGCGAGGGCGCCACCGGGGTGCCGGCGTCGGCGGCCGGTCCGCCCCCAGTGCTGGGGGCTGCCGCGATCGTGGAGTCCGGGTCACGCAGAGTGACCGTTCGACGTGCGCGTTCCCGGTGCCGCGCTTACGCTCTGTTTCCGGCGTCCACGAGGGACGCCCGTTCCCGGAGGTGCTGCATGGCCACGCTTCTCTGGATCCTCGCCGTCGTCCTCGTCGTCGCCGGCATCGTCGCGATCCTGCGGCGGCAGTTGTTGTGGGGGATCGTGCTCATCGTCGTCGGCCTGCTCGTCGGGCCCGGTGGGGTGAGCGTCTTCACCTGACGCGCGGCGACCCTCAGCGGTCGCCGAGCTCGGGGTGCAGCTGGCGCAGTCGCGCGGTGAGCGAGTTCAGCTCGTCGCCGCCTGCCATCAGGCGCGTGAGGACGTCGGCGTCGACGTCCTCACGCGTCAGATCGCCGGCCACGTGACCGTGCGCCAGCAGCAGGAAGCGGTCGCCGATGAGGTGCGCGTAGCGGGGGTTGCTGGTCACCGCCACGATGGCCAGCCCCTGCGCGCGGGCCGACAGCACGGCCTGGCCGATCAGGGTGTGCTGCCCGATCGTCATGGGGGCGGTCGGCTCGTCGATCACCAGCACCCGCGCACCGAAGTGCAGTGCCCGGGCGATCGCCAGGGTCTGCCGCTCGCCGGCGCGCAGCGCGGCCGCCGGGAGGTCCGGGTCGACCCCCGGGACTCCGACCCGGGCCATCGCCCGCACCGTGGCCTCCCGCGCGGTCGCGACGTCCAGCCGGCGCAACGGCCACACCCCGCGCGTGGGCTCGACGCCGAGGAAGAAGTTGCGCCACACCGAGAGCAGCGGCGCGACGGCGAGGTCCTGCCAGACGGTGGCGATGCCGGCCGCGCGGGCGGCCTTGGGTGAGCGGAAGCGCACCGGCCGGCCGTCGAGCAGCAGCTGGCCCTCGTCGGGCCGCAGGAGCCCGGAGAGCACCGAGACCAGGGTGGACTTCCCCGAGCCGTTCTCCCCGAGCACGCAGGTGATCTCGCCGGGCCGGAAGGCGGCGGTCACCCGCGCCAGCGCCGCCACGCTGCCGTGGTGCACGCTCAGCGCCCGCAGCTCGAGCACCGGGGGTGCGGCGGCCTCGCTCACGACCGGGGCACCGCCCGCAGCCGCCCCCGCACGACGCTGTTGGCCAGCAGCGCCACGAGCAGCAGCACGCCGAGGAACGCCTCGAACCAGCGCGGGTCCCAGCCGGCCAGGTTGACCCCCTGCTCGGCCACGGCGTAGACCAGCGCGCCCACCGCGGCGCCGACGGCCGAACCGTAGCCACCGGTCAGCAGGCAGCCCCCGATCACCGCGACGACGACGAAGTCGACCGCCGTCCCCAGCCCGGTGGTGGCCTGCACGCCGCCGAGCCGGACCAGGCCCAGCGTGCCGATGAGCCAGCCGGCCGCGGCGGTGCAGCAGTAGAGGGCGATCGTCGTGCGCCGGTCGGCGACGCCGAGCTCCTGGGCCGCCCGCCGGGCTCCGCCGACGGCGAACACCCCGTTGCCGAACCGCGTGCGCCAGAGCACCCACGTCGCCCACGCGGTCAGCACCAGCCACCACACCAGCGAGACGCGGAAGCGGCCGTCGCCCAGCTGTGCGGTGGCGCCGAACACCGCCGTCACCGACGACCAGCCCGGTGCGGCGCCGAGCCCCTCGATGCGCACCGACCCGGTGAGCGTCCGCGTGCCGGCCAGGGCGACGCCCTGCAGCACGAGGAACGTCGCGAGGGTCACCAGGAAGCTGGGCAGCCTCGTCGCCGTGACCAGCCCGCCGTTGACCAGGCCCACCAGCAGCGCGGCGGCCAGCGAGACGGCGAGTGCCGGCCAGGCTCCCCAGCCGGCCTGGTCGACCAGCACGCCGGTGAGCAGGGCGCCGGCGACGGCGACCATGCCGATCGACAGGTCGAAGTGCCCCGAGACCAGCAGCATCGCGACGGCGACCCCACCGATGCCGAGCAGCGCCGCGGAGTCCAGCACGCTGGCCAGCCCGCCGGTGCTGAGCAGGCCGGGCGCCAGCGGGCCGAAGATCAGCAGCACGAGGGCCAGCCCGGCGAACGCCGCGAGGCTGGGGCGGGCCAGCGCCCGGCCCAGCAGCCGTCGTCCACGGGTCGGGACCGGCACGGCCGTCGAGGGGCCGAACGAGGGCAGGCCGGAGACGGTCACGATCGGGTGCGGGACGTCGGCAGCGCGGGCCTCCTCCGGGCGGGGTGGCCCCAGTGTCCACGATCGGCGGGCCCCGTCCCCCGTGCAGGCCCCGCTGCGGGCCTGCGAGCGGTGGGGGACGGGGGTCCTCCTAGGGGCGCAGCCGCCAGCGGACGCGGTCGTCGGCGTACCAGGTCCACCGGCTCACCGGCCGGGGGTAGGGGACGCCGTCCCGGGTGACGCGGGCCGGGTCGCAGGCGATCTGCACCGCCCGGCCGGTGGTGCGCCGGGCCGGCCGCAGCGGCAGCGTGACCACGACCACGCCGATGGTGTCCACGGCCCGCCAGTCCGGCCGGACCTCGATGCGGGTGATCTCGCCGTCGGCGACCTTCACCGCGTCGTGGTGGGCCTGCGCGCCCAGCCGCCGGCCGAGGAACCCGCGCCGGTCGTCGCCGGCCGCCTCGACCCGGCCGTGGTGCAGCAGGATCCCGCCGTGGTCGTCGCGGACCAGGCTCAGCTCCCGCTCGTCGCCGGTGCCGACGCCCAGCGCCCGGGCCAGCCCGACCGAGGCGGTGTCGTCGGCCGGCTCCCAGGACACCGGGACCACGCCGGTGCGGCCCGCCTTGTGCAGCGCCGCCAGCACCGCCGACAGCGCCGGCACCGGGCCGCGGACCAGCAGCGCCTCGGCCTCGGCGGCCGGCGCGACGGCGTCGCGGGCGGGTGCCTGGCCCGGTTCCAGGCCGCGCAGGTCGAACTCGACGAGCGACATGCGGATACCCTGCCACCTGCCAGCCGGTCATCCGCCGGTGCCGAGGCTTGAGGGGATCGACAGCGAGATGCCGGCAGTCGTGCTGATCGGGGCCCAGTGGGGCGACGAGGGCAAAGGGAAGGCCACCGACCTGCTCGGGGGCCGCGTGCCCTACGTGGTGCGCTACCAGGGCGGCAACAACGCCGGCCACACCGTGATCACCCCCGACGGGGAGCGGTACGCGCTGCACCTGATCCCCTCGGGGATCCTCACGCCCGGGTGCACGCCGGTCATCGGCAACGGCGTCGTGGTCGACCCCCAGGTGCTCATCGGGGAGCTCGCGGGCCTCGAGGAGCGCGGCGTGGACACCTCGCGCCTGGTGATCTCCGCCGACGCGCACCTGATCATGCCGCACCACCGGGCGCTGGACCGGGTCACCGAGCGGTTCCTGGGCAAGCGCCGGATCGGCACGACCGGCCGCGGCATCGGCCCCGCCTACGGCGACAAGGTCGCCCGCACCGGCATCCGGGTGGCCGACCTGCTGGACCTGTCGATCCTCCGGCAGAAGCTCGAGGGCACGCTCCAGGAGAAGAACCAGGTCCTGGTCAAGGTCTACAACCGCAAGGCGATCGACGTCGACGAGGTCGTCGAGGAGTACGCCGGGTACGCCCAGCAGCTCAAGGACCGCATCGCCGACACCCGGCTGCTGCTGGGCAACGCCCTCGACGCCGGCGAGTGGGTGCTGCTGGAGGGCTCGCAGGGCACGCTGCTCGACGTCGACCACGGCACGTATCCGTTCGTCACGTCGTCGAACCCGACCGCCGGCGGCGCGGCCACCGGTTCCGGCATCGGCCCGACGCGGATCGAGCGCGTGGTCGGGATCCTCAAGGCGTACACGACCCGCGTGGGGTCCGGCCCCTTCCCGACGGAGTTGTTCGACGCCGACGGCGAGTACCTGCGCAAGCAGGGCGGCGAGGTGGGCGTCACCACCGGCCGCGATCGTCGTTGCGGCTGGTTCGACGCCGTCGTCGCGCGCTACGCCAGCCGGGTCAACGGCATCACCGACTACTTCCTCACCAAGCTCGACGTGCTGTCCGGCCTGGCGACGGTCCCGATCTGCGTCGCGTACGACGTCGACGGCGTCCGGCACGAGGAGATGCCGATGACGCAGACCGACTTCCACCACGCCAAGCCGGTGTACGAGGAGATGCCCGGCTGGGCCGAGGACATCCGCTCCTGCCGCCGCTTCGACGAGCTCCCGGCCAACGCACAGGCCTACGTCCGCCGGCTGGAGGAGCTCTCCGGGGCGCGGATCAGCGTCATCGGCGTCGGCCCGGGCCGCGACGAGAACGTCGTCGTCCACGACCTCATCGAGTGAGGACCCCTCTGCCCCCCACCACTCGCAGGCTCGTGGCGGGACCCTGCAGAGGGGCCGGGGTGGAGGGCGCTACGGGCGGCGGACGGGGACGGCGGCGGTGGACTGCAGCTCGGCCCGGGCCCGGACGGCGATCTCGGGGGCGTCGGTGATGACGCCGTCCACGCCGAGGGCCAGCAGCAGGCGGGCCTCGGTCTGCGCGTCACCGAGGGCGGAGGGGCCCTCGCCGCGGCGCAGGTGCCGGGGCAGGAACGCGTTCTCCGGGCGCAGCGTCCACGGGACGACCAGCAGGCCGGCCCGGTGCGCCTGCGCGATCAGGTCCGAGACACCGGTGAGCGCCTGCTCCTCGTCGCGCAGCAGGATCCGGTGCCGGCTCGGGGCGATGCCCTGCGCGTAGGTGCTGACCTCGCGCAGGCCCACCGGGCTGACCAGCCGGTCGTCGGCGGCGCCGTCGTCCACCAGCTGCAGCATCGTCGGCCCCTGCGACCCGAGGTCGGCGCGCAGCCAGCGCAGCGCCGCGGCGTCGAAGGACTGCACCACGACGGTCCCGTCGGGGCCCGCCGACCCGAGGCGGCGCAGCTCGGCGGCGACCAGCTCGGTCATCGGCACGGCGTGCGCCTCGAACCAGCTCGGCTTCTTCAGCTCGGCCAGGACCCGGACCTGCCGCTCGGGGGTCGAGCGCCGGCGGGCGATCTCCACGACCTCGGCCAGGGTCAGGATGCCGAAGCGCCCGTCGTAGGTGGTGTTGAGCGGCCGCAGCGCCGGCATCCGCTCGACGGCGCGCAGGGTGCGCAACTCGGCGAGGGTGAAGTCCTCGGCGAACCAGCCGGTCCGCTCGCGGCCGTCCACCTCGCGAGTGGTCCGCCGGTCGGCGAACTCCGGCCGGGCGGCGACGTCGGTGGAGTGCGAGAGCTCGTTCTCGTGCCGGGCGATGAGCGCGCCGTCGCGGCTCACCACGACATCGGGCTCGATGAGGTCGGCACCGAGGTCGATGGCCAGCTCGTAGCTCGCCGCGGTGTGCTCGGGACGGTAGGTCGGGGCCCCGCGGTGCCCCACGACGACGGGACGGTGGGGGCCGGTCGCCGGACGGGTTGCCAGCGACTCCATCGCGTGCATGCCTCTTACAACACCGGAACGACCTGAAGAGAACGTGAACGTCGCCCGGTGGTTCGCCGACAATTCGGAGGACAGGCGGCTGACCTGCGCGGGACCATCCCACCGTGACGAAACTCTCACTCCTCGGCTGGACGCCGGAGCGGGCGGCCGAGCTGCCGCCGGACGCCGTCCCCGGCCGGGTGGCCCGGGTCGACCGCGGCCGCCTCACCGTGCTGACCGGCGACGGGGAGGTGCGCGCCGCCCTCGGGGCGCGGGTGCACGGGGACACCGGGCCGACCGTGGGGGACTGGGTGGCGCTGCGCGGGGAGCTGGCGGTGGCGGTGCTGCCCCGGCGGACGGCGTTCACCCGCGTCGTGGCCGGACGCGCCTCGGCCGAGCAGGTGGTCGCCGCGAACCTGGACACGGTCCTCGTGGTCGACGCCCTGGCCGGGGCCCCGCGGCTGCGCCGGGTCGAGCGGTACCTCGCCGTGGCGTGGGGGAGCGGGGCCACGCCGGTCGTCGTCCTCACCAAGGCCGACCTCTGCGACGACGTCCCGGCCGCGGTGCAGGCCGTGGCCGAGGACGCCCTCGGGGTCGCCGTCCTCGCGGTGAGCGCGGTGACCGGGGAGGGCGTCGAGGCGGTTCGCGCGCTGGTCGGCCCGGGGCGCACCGCGGCCATGGTCGGGCCCTCGGGCGTCGGGAAGTCCAGCCTGGCCAACGCGCTGCTCGGGCAGGAGCTGGTCGCCACCGGAGCGATCCGGGCGGGCGACGGGCGGGGCCGGCACACCACCACCGCCCGCGAGCTGCACCTGCTGCCCGGCGGGGGCCTGCTGGTGGACACCCCCGGCATGCGCGAGCTCGGACTGGTGGACGACGAGGGCATCGACACCGCCTACGCCGACGTGACCGAGCTGGCCGCCGGGTGCCGGTTCCGCGACTGCGGGCACCACGCCGAGCCCGGCTGCGCGGTCGCCGCCGCGATCACCGACGGCCGGCTCGACCCCGCCCGGTACACCGCCTGGCGCAAGCTGCAGGCCGAGGCGCGGCGGCAGGAGCTGCGCGCCGACGCCCGGGCGCGGGCCGCCGAGCACGCCCGGGTCCGGGCCTTCGCCCGCGCCGTCCGGGCCCAACCCAACCGTGGAAGGACCACCCTTCCCCCCACGCCTCGCACGCTCGGCGCGGGGCCCTGAAGGGTGGCCGTTCCATCCCGTCGCGGCATCGGTAGCGTCGCCGTCCGTGCGCGTGCTCGTGATCGGCTCCGGAGCCCGGGAGCACGCCCTGTGCGTCGCTCTGCAGAACGACCCGGCGGTCACCGCCCTGGCCTGCGCGCCGGGCAACGCCGGTACGCGGGCGGTCGCCGAGGCCCTGCCGGTCGACGCCGCCGACCCGGTCGCGGTGGCGGCCGCCGCGACCGGCTGGAGTGCCGACCTCGTCGTCGTCGGGCCGGAGGTGCCGCTGGTCGCGGGCGCCGCCGACGCGGTCCGCGACGCGGGGATCGCCTGCTTCGGCCCGTCGGCGCAGGCCGCGCAGATCGAGGGCAGCAAGTCCTTCGCCAAGCACGTCATGGCCGCCGCCGGTGTGCCGACCGCCCGCTCGTGGCCGGTCGGCGGCCCGGCCGAGCTGGAGACCGCACTCGACGAGGCGGGAGCGCCCTACGTCGTCAAGGACGACGGGCTGGCCGCCGGCAAGGGCGTCGTCGTCACCACCGACCGGGACGCCGCCGTCGCCCACGGCTCCCGGGTGCTCGACGCCGGCGGGGCGGTGCTGGTCGAGGAGTACCTCGACGGCCCGGAGGTGTCGCTGTTCGCCGTCACCGACGGGACGACGGTGCTGCCCCTGCTGCCGGCGCAGGACTTCAAGCGCCGCGACGACGGGGACGCCGGGCCCAACACCGGCGGCATGGGCGCGTACGCGCCGCTGCCGTGGGCGCCGCCGGACCTGGTGGACGAGGTGCTGGCCACGGTGCTGCAGCCGACGGTCGACGAGATGCGCCGCCGCGGCGAGCCGTTCGCGGGGCTGCTGTACGCGGGCCTGGCGCTGACCTCGCGCGGTGTGCGGGTCGTGGAGTTCAACGCCCGCTTCGGCGACCCGGAGACCCAGGTGGTGCTGCCGCTGCTGGCGACCCCGCTGGGCGGGCTGCTGCACGCGGCCGCCACCGGCACCCTGGCCGCGCACCCGCCGCTGCAGTGGCGTCCCGGCGCCGCGGTCACCGTCGTGGTCGCGGCCGAGGGCTATCCCGAGCGGCCCCGCACCGGCGACCCGATCACCGGCGCCGACGCCGAGGGCGTGCTGCACGCCGGCACCACCGTCGACGCCGACGGGACGGTCCGGTCGGCCGGCGGCCGGGTGCTGGCGGTGACCGCCGTCGGTGCGGACCTCGCGGCGGCCCGGCAGCGGGCCTACGAGCGGGTGGCCGGCGTCCGGCTGGCCGGCGCGCACTGGCGCAGCGACATCGCGCTGGCCGCCGTGGAGGGCCGGGTCGCCGCCGGCTGAGCTACTCCGCGGTGACGACCGGCCGCGCCCGCTCCAGGCGCGGCTCGGGCGGCCGCGGCCCGTCGTGCCGCCGTGCCAGGTAGGTGCCGGCGACGTTGGCGCAGGCCACCAGCGGGACGGCGATCAGCGCCCCGAAGATGCCGGCGACGAGCAGGCCCGCGGCGATGGCGAGGACGACGGCCAGCGGGTGCACCCGCACCGCCCGGCCGAGCAGCAACGGCTGCAGGACGTGCCCCTCCAGCTGCATGACGAGGATGACGACGGCCAGCGCGATCAGCGCGGTGACCGGCCCCTTGGTGACCAGCGCCACGAGCACCGCCACCGACCCGGCCAGGAACGACCCGATGATCGGGATGAACGCGCCGAGGAACACCAGCGCGGCCAGCGGGATGACGAAGTCCACGCCCAGGACCGCCAGCCCGATGCCGATGCCGATCGCGTCGACCAGGGCGACCGCGACCGTGGCCCGCACGTAGGAGATCAGCGTGCGCCACGAGCGGCGGGCGGCCTCGTCGATGTAGGCGCGGGCGTCGGCCGGGCACAGGCCGACCAGCCACAGCCAGATCGACCGGCCGTCCTTGAGGAAGAAGAACAGCGTGAACAGCGCCAGGACGATGCCGGTGAAGACCTCACCGACGGTCGCCGCCGTCGTCAGCGCGCCCGAGGTCAGCGTGTCCCGGTTGGCGACGAGCGCGTCCTGCGCGGCGGTCAGCGCCTCGTCGATCTGCCGCTCGGACACCGGGAAGGTGTCGACCACGAAGTCGCGGATCTGGGTGAGGCCCTGGCTGACCTGGTCGGCGAGGTCGGGGAAGCCGGCGATGAACTGGTTGACGACCAGCGTGATGATCCCGGCCACCACGCCCAGGCCCACGATCAGCATGGCCAGGGCGGAGAGCGACCGCGGCCACCCGTGCCGGACCAGCGCGGCGGCGCCGGGCTGCAGCAGCGCCGCCAGCAGCAGCGCCACGAACACCGGCACCACGACGACGGCGACGTAGGCGGCGGCGTAGAGCAGCGCGTAGAGGCCGGCGAGGACGACGATCAGCCGCCAGGACCAGGAGGCGGCGACGCGCAGCGCGGCGGGGACGGCGTCGTCGGCGGGACGGCGGCCGGCACCGGTGAGCCGGCGGGCGTGGGGACCGGTGCGGTGCGCCCGCCCACCGGCCGGTGGGCCGCTGACCCCGCCGGGCTGGATCGGGCCGTCCAGGTCCGGCGCACCCGGCTCCGGGCTCCCCAGCGGCGGCTCGCCGTCCTCGGCCGGTCCGAGGTCGGGCTCGGCGGGGACGTCGTCGTCGTGGACGAGGATCGCGCGGTCGTCGTCCCGCTCGGGCCAGCCGTGCGGGTCGGCCTCGGCAGCGGCCCGGATGCGCTCGCGCGCCCGGGTGACGAGGGCGCCGGCCCGTCGCAGCATCGCCCACCTCCGCTCGCGGCCTGGGGGCCGTCCATGATCACGCTAGCCCTGCGGGACACTGTTCCCGTGGTGCGACGAGCTGACCGGGTGCGGGCGGTACCCGCATGATCGAGCGGTACACCCTGCCCGAGATGGGGCGGGTCTGGAGCGACCAGCACAAGTACGAGCTGTGGTGCCGGGTCGAGACCCTCGTCCTCGAGGCGCACGCGGCGGCCGGCCGGGTGCCCGCCGACGTGGTGGAGCCGGTGCGCAACGCGCCGCCGCCGGCGCCCGAGCGGGTCGCCGAGATCGAGGAGACGACGCAGCACGACGTCATCGCCTTCCTCACCGCGTGGGCCGACAACACGACCCCGCGGTCGGCGGCGGCGTTCGTGCACCACGGCATGACGTCGTCGGACCTGCTCGACACCGCGCTGGCCGTCCAGCTGACCGAGGCCACCGACCTGCTGCTGGCCCGGCTCGACCGGTTCGTGGCGGTGCTGCGCGACCACGCGCTGGCCCACCGGCACACCATCAAGGTCGGCCGCACCCACGGCGTGCACGCCGAGCCCGACGTCTGGGGCCACCGGGTCGCCGACATCGCCTTCGCCGCCGCCCGCTGCCGCGACCGGCTCCGTGCCGCCCGCGAGCGGGTGGGCGTGGTGGCCATCTCCGGCGCCGTCGGCACCTACTCGCTGATCGACCCGTCGGTGGAGGTCGCGGTCGCCGAGGCCCTCGGCCTGCGGCCGGCCGACGCCTCCACCCAGGTCGTGCTGCGGGACTCGGTCAGCGAGTGGGTCGCCGCGCTGGCGATCATCGCGACGGTCTGCGAGACGGTCGCGCTCGAGGTGCGGCACGGGCAGCGGACCGAGGTGCGCGAGCTGTCGGAGGCCTTCGGCTCGGGTCAGAAGGGCTCGAGTGCGATGCCGCACAAGAAGAACCCGATCCGCTCCGAGCGGATCGCCGGGCTGGCTCGCGTCGTCCGCGCCGCCGTCGTCCCGGTGATGGAGGGCATCCCGCTGTGGCACGAGCGGGACATCTCGCACTCCTCGACCGAGCGGGTCTTCCTGCCCGACGCCGCGATCACCACCGACTACCTGCTGCACCTGACCACGGGCCTGGTGGAGAGCCTCGTGGTGGACGCCGACCGGATGCGGGCCAACCTGGAGTCCACCGGCGGGCTGATCTACACCTCCTCGGTGCTGCTCGAGGTGGTGGAGGGCGGCCTGTCCCGCGAGGACGCCTACGCGCTGGTGCAGTCCGCCGCGATGGAGACGTGGAACACCGGGACGCCGTTCCGGGAGACGCTGCGGGCGCGTGCCGCAGCGTCCGGCGTGGAGCTGGACGAGGCGCGCCTGGACGAGATCTGCCGGCCGGAGCGCTACGTGCAGAACCTCGACCCGCTGTTCGAGCGCGTGGCTGCCCTGAAGTGACCGTGGACCTGCCCCTGGTGGCCCGCGGCAAGGTGCGGGAGGTCTACGACGCCGGCGCCGACCGGCTGCTGCTCGTGGCCTCCGACCGGATCTCCGCCTACGACCACGTGCTGCCCACCCCGATCCCCGACAAGGGGCGGGTGCTCACCGCGCTGTCGGTGTGGTGGTTCGAGCAGCTGACGCCGGTGCTGGAGTCGTTCGGGGCGGCGCACCACCTGCTGTCGGCCACGGACGTGCCGGCCTCCGTGGCCGGGCGGGCGATGCTGGTCCGCCGGCTGTCGATGCTGCCGGTCGAGTGCGTGGCCCGTGGCTACCTGTCGGGGTCGGGCACTGCCGAGTACCGCCGCACCGGCTCCATCCGCGACGTCGCACTGCCGGCCGGCCTGGTCGAGGGCTCGCAGCTGCCCGAGCCGGTGTTCACGCCGTCCACCAAGGCCGAGGTGGGGGAGCACGACGAGGCGATCGAATTCGCCGCGGTCGAGGCGGCCGTGGGCGCCGAGCGCGCCGCGGAGCTGCGCGAGCTCACGCTGGCGCTGTACCGGCGCGGCGCGGAGCTGGCCCGGCAGGCCGGGATCATCCTCGCCGACACCAAGTTCGAGTTCGGGCTGGACGCCGAGGGGCGGCTGACCCTCGGCGACGAGGTGCTCACCCCCGACTCCTCGCGCTTCTGGCCGGCGATGACCTGGTCGCCGGGCGCGGCGCAGCCGTCGTTCGACAAGCAGTACGTGCGCGACTGGCTGACGTCGTCCGGCTGGGACCGCACCTCCCCGCCGCCGGAGCTGCCGGCCGACGTGGTCGAGGCCACCCGCGAGCGCTACGTGACCGCCTACGAGACGCTCACCGGCACTCCCTTCCGCTGATGCGACCGCACTCGGCCCTCGCGCACCGCTCCGGCGGATCCGGGGAGTCCCTGCTGCTCCTGCTGCACGGCCTCGGCGCCACCGGCGCGGTGTGGGACCGGCTGCTGCCGCTGGTCGAGCGGTCCTGGCCCGGGTCGTGGGCGGCGCCGGACCTGCGCGGCCACGGCCGGTCGCCCGCCGAGCCGCCGTACGGCTACGCCGTGCACGCCGCGGACGTCGCCGAGCTGGCCGTGGCGCTCGGCGCCGCGCGGGTGACCGTGCTCGGCCACTCGTTCGGCGGCGTGGTCGGCGCGGTGCTGGCCGGCGGCTGGTACGGGGTCGAGGTCGAGCGGGTGGTCGCGGTCGGCGTCAAGATCGACTGGACGGACGACGAGGTGGCCCGCGCCCGGTCGCTCGCGGTCCGCCCGCCCTCGGTGTTCGGCACCGCCGCCGAGGCCGCCGAGCGGCACCTGCGGCTGGCCGGGCTCACCGGCCTGGTGGCACCGGACGACCCGGTCGCGCTGGCCGGTGTCCGGGAGGAGGCGGGCGGGTTCACGCCGGCGCTGGACCCGCGGGCGTTCGGCGCCGTCGGACCGCCGGTCGAGGAGGTGCTGTCGCGGGCGGTGGCCCCGCTGCGGCTGGCGGCCGGCTCCGGCGACCCCATGGTCGGCCTGGCCGCGATGCGGCGCGTGGACCCGGGCGCGGTGCTCGTCGAGGGCGCCGGCCACAACGCCCACTGGGAGGCCCCCGAGGCGGTCTGGTCGCTCGTCACCGGCTGACCCCGCCGGTGATGTGCGCGGACGTCGCACTCCTGCGCCCGGGTGCGCCGCACCTGCACATCGCCGGGCCGGGGAGGCCGAGCGAGACCAGCATCACCGGCACCCCGGCCGGTGGGCCGCGTCACCCCGGTACCCTCGTCCGCGTGCCCCAGGTGGTCGTCGACGTCGTCCTGAAGCCGGAGATCTCCGACCCCCAGGGTCAGGCGGTGCTGGGAGCGCTGGGCCGGCTCGGCCACGGCAGCGTGACCAGTGTCCGCCAGGGCAAGCACTTCGTCCTGGAGGTCGAGGGCACCCCTGACGAGGCCGAGCTCAAGCAGATCGCGGAGACGCTCCTGGCCAACCCGGTCATCGAGGACGTCGAGCTCCACCTGCCGACCGACTGAGAGAGAACCCTCCCGTGCGCATCGGTGTCATCACCTTCCCGGGCTCCCTGGACGACGTCGACGCCGCGCGCGCGGTGCGCCTGGCCGGCGCCGAGCCGGTCGCGCTCTGGCACGCCGACCACGACCTGAAGGACGTCGACGCCGTCGTCCTCCCCGGTGGCTTCTCGTACGGGGACTACCTGCGGGCCGGCGCCATCGCCGCGCGGGCGCCGATGATGGCCGACGTCGTCGACCGGGCGCGCCAGGGCATGCCGGTCCTCGGCATCTGCAACGGCTTCCAGGTGCTCTGCGAGGCCGGCCTGCTGCCCGGCGCGCTGACCCGCAACAGCCACCTGCACTTCCGCAACCGTGACCAGGCGCTGCGCATCGAGCGCGCCGACACCGCCTGGACGGCGTCCTACGCGCCCGGCCAGCAGATCGTCGTCCCGGTGAAGAACGGTGAGGGCCGCTACGTCGCCGCCCCGGCCGACCTCGAGCGGCTGGAGGGCGAGGGGCGGGTGGCCGTCCGCTACGTCGAGGGCAACCCCAACGGCAGCTCCAACGACATCGCGGGCGTGACCAGCGCGGACGGTCGCGTCGTCGGGCTCATGCCGCACCCGGAGCACGCGGTCGAGGACCTCACCGGGCCGTCCACCGACGGGCTGGGCTTCTTCACCTCCGTGCTGAAGGCGGTCGTCGCAGCGTGAGCCAGGACAGCGCGACGCAGGGACACAGCGCGACGCAGGGACTCAGCGACCTCGACACCGGGCCCGGCCCGCTGCAGCACCGGCTCGACACCGTCGAGCTCGCCGCCCGGACGCCGGACGTCGAGCAGCCCTACAGCGAGCTCGGCCTCAAGTCCGACGAGTACGCCCGGATCACCGGCATCCTCGGCCGCCGGCCCACCACCGCCGAGCTGGCGATGTACTCGGTGATGTGGAGCGAGCACTGCTCCTACAAGTCCTCCAAGGTGCACCTGCGCCGCTTCGGCGACCTGCCGCGCAGCGAGGCGCTGCTGGTCGGCATCGGCGAGAACGCCGGCGTGGTCGACGTCGGTGACGGCTACGCGGTCACCTTCAAGGTCGAGTCGCACAACCACCCCAGCTACGTCGAGCCCTACCAGGGCGCGGCCACCGGGGTCGGCGGCATCGTCCGCGACATCCTGACGATGGGCGCGCGCCCGATCGCGGTCATGGACTCGCTCCGGTTCGGCCGCGCCGACGCCCCCGACACCGCGCGGGTGCTGCCCGGCGTCGTTGCCGGCGTCGGCGGCTACGGCAACTGCCTGGGCCTGCCCAACATCGGCGGCGAGCTCCTCTTCGACGACTGCTACGCCGGCAACCCGCTGGTCAACGCCCTGTGCGTCGGCGTCATGCGGCACGAGGACGTCCGGCTGGCCAAGGCCGAGGGCGTCGGCAACAAGGTCATCCTGTTCGGGGCGCGCACCGGCGGCGACGGCATCGGCGGCGTCAGCGTGCTGGCCAGCGAGACCTTCGACGCCGAGGGCCCGGCGAAGCGGCCCAGCGTGCAGGTCGGCGACCCGTTCACCGAGAAGCTGCTCATCGAGGCCTGCCTGGAGATCTTCGCCGCCGACCTGGTCACCGGCATCCAGGACCTCGGCGGCGCCGGCCTGTCCTGTGCCACCTCCGAGCTGGCCAGCGCCGGCACCGGCGGTATGCACATCGACCTCGACCGGGTGCCGCTGCGCGACAGCACGCTGACCCCCGCCGAGATCCTGATGAGCGAGTCGCAGGAGCGCATGTGCGCGATCGTCGAGCCCGGCAAGGTCGACGCCTTCCTCGCCGTCTGCCGCAAGTGGGACGTGCTGGCCACCGTCATCGGTGAGGTCACCGACGGCGACCGGCTCACCGTCGACTGGCACGGCGAGCGGATCGTGGACGTCCCGCCGCGGACGGTCGCCCACGAGGGCCCCGTCTACGACCGGCCCATGCAGCGCCCCTCCGACCTCGACGACCTGCAGGCCGACGACCCCGCCGCGCTGCCCCGCCCGCGGACGCCGGAGGAGATCGCCGCGCACTGGCTCGCAGTCGTCGCCAGCCCGGACGGCGCCGACAAGACCTGGGTCACCGAGCAGTACGACCGCTACGTGCGCGGCAACACCGTGCTCGCCCAGCCCGACGACGCCGGCGTGGTCCGCATCGACGAGGACACCTCCCGCGGGATCGCGCTGGCCCTCGACGGCAACGGCCGCTACGCCCGGCTGGACCCCTACACCGGCACGCAGCTCAACCTGGCCGAGGCCTACCGCAACGTCGCCGTCTCCGGCGCCCGCCCGCTGGCGGTCACCAACTGCCTGAACTTCGGCTCCCCGGAGGAGCCCGAGGTCATGTGGCAGTTCGCCGAGGCCGTCCGCGGCCTGGCCGACGCCTGCCGCGACCTGGGGCTGCCGGTCACCGGCGGCAACGTCAGCCTCTACAACCAGACCGGCGACGTCGCGATCAACCCGACCCCGGTCATCGGCGTCCTCGGCGTGCACGAGGACGTCCGCCGGCGGGTCCCGACCGGCTGGCGGACGGCGGGGGAGACGGTGCTCCTCCTCGGTGAGACGAGGCCGGAGTTCGGCGGCTCGGCATGGGCGTCCGTGGTGCACGGCCACCTCGGCGGCCGTCCGCCGGCGGTCGACCTGGCCGCGGAGCGGGCGCTCGGCGAGCTGCTGGCAGCGCTCGGCCGCGACGGTCTGGTCAGCTCCGCGCACGACCTCGCCGACGGGGGTCTCGCCCAGGCCCTGGCCGAGTCGGCGCTGCGCTACGGCACCGGTGCCCGCCTCGCGCTCGGGGACGACCCGTTCACCGCACTGTTCAGCGAGTCCGCCGCCCGGGCGGTGGTCACCACGGCCGACCCCGCGGGCGTGCGGCGGGCCGCCGAGGAGGCGGGGGTGGCGGTCACCGAGCTCGGGACGACGGGCGGTGAGGCGCTCACGGTGGACGGCGTCGCCGACCTGGCGCTGGCCGAGCTGCGGGCCGCCTGGAGCGCGACGCTGCCGGCGCTGTTCGGCACGCCCGAGGCCACGGTGGGCAGCGTGCCCGCGGGGACCGTCCCGACCAGCTGATGGCCGCGCCGATCTCCGCCGAGGAGCTGCGGGCGGCGGTCGAGCCGGTGCTGGCCTGGCTGGCCGGGGAGGACGAGCAGCCCGGCCGCTCGGTCGTCGGTGCCGCGGTGAAGACCAGCGCCCGGTGGCTGGCCCAGCAGGTGCCCGGGAAGTCGGTGGAACTGCGGGTGCCGCCGCACGTCGCCGTCCAGTGCGTGCCCGGGCCGCGGCACACCCGCGGCACGCCGCCCAACGTCGTCGAGACCGACGCCGCGACCTGGCTGCGGCTCGCCACCGGGGCGCTCACCTGGGACGAGGCGACCGCCGAGGGCGCGGTCAGCGCGAGCGGCAACCGCGCCGACCTCAGCGCCTTCCTGCCGATGGCGCCCCTGCGCCGGCGCTGACCGGCACCCCGGACGCGACAGGGCCCCGGCTGCGGGAGCAGCCGGGGCCCTGCGACGCGGCGGAGGGTCAGCCGGTGAACAGCGTGATCGCGGTCTTCACCGTCTGGTAGAGCCCGTAGAGCAACGGGACGCCGACGAGGGTCCAGGCGAGCGCGATCACGCCGGTCGGGGTGTGGGTGGGCTGCTCGTTGCGCGGGGTGGTCATCAGGCGGCGCTCCGTTCGCGGTCGGCTCGTGCGGTGGCGGGGGTGGTCCGCTTCGGCTCGTGCCACTTGCCGGCCACCGGCCGGACCAGCAGGTTCGCGACGAACCCGACGGCGAGCAGGCCGACCATGATGAACAGCGCGGGCCGGTAGTTGCCCGCGACCAGCGAGCCGGGGGTGCCCTGGGTGTCCAGGACGCTGTTGACGATCAGCGGCCCGGCGACGCCCGCCGCCGACCACGCGGTCAGCAGCCGGCCGTGGATCGCGCCCACCTGGTAGGTGCCGAACAGGTCGCGCAGGTAGGCCGGGACGGTCGCGAACCCGCCGCCGTAGAAGGAGATGATCACCGCGGCGAGCAGGACGAACACCCAGGTCGCGCTGCTGCCGATGGTCGCCAGCAGCACGTAGAGCACCAGCCCGACGCCCAGGTAGACCATGTAGATCGGCTTGCGACCGATGAAGTCCGACGTCGACGACCACACGAACCGGCCGGCCATGTTGAACAGCGACAGCACGCCG
This sequence comes from Geodermatophilus sp. SYSU D00965, assembly GCF_054050075.1. NCBI lineage: Bacteria > Bacillati > Actinomycetota > Actinomycetes > Geodermatophilales > Geodermatophilaceae > Geodermatophilus > Geodermatophilus sp. SYSU D00965. Next base: position 43,382 of record NZ_JBJGYQ010000009.1, read on the forward strand.
ACGAAGCCGGCGGCCGCGGTCGCCGCCACGGTGGACGTCTCACCGGTCCGGAAGAAGTCCTGGATCATCGGGCTGGCCTGCTCGAGGATCCCGATGCCGGCGGTCACGTTGCAGAACAGCACGACCCACAGCAGCCAGAACTGCGGGGTCTTGATGGCGTTGGCCGCAGAGACGCTCTCGGTGGTGACCAGCGCCTTCTGCTTGACCGAGGAGGGGTCGAAGCCCGCCGGCCTCCAGTCGTCGGCCGGGACCCGGACGATGAACGCCCCGAACATCATGAAGACCAGGTAGACCGCGGCGAAGGTGAAGAACAGCGCCGAGACGGCGCCGCCGTTGGGCACCGAGCCGGAGACCGAGGGGTCGTAGCCCGGGTCGTACCAGCTCATCAGCTGGCGGGACAGCGGCGAGGCGATCAGCGCGCCGCCACCGAAGCCCATGATCGCCATCCCGGTGGCCAGGCCCGGACGGTCGGGAAACCACTTGATCAGCGTGGAGACCGGCGAGATGTAGCCGATGCCCAGGCCGATGCCGCCGATGACGCCGTAACCCAGGTACAGCAGCCACAGCTGGCGGGTCTCGATGCCCACCCCACCGACGACGAAGCCGGTGACCCAGAAGCACGCCGAGGTGAACATCGCCGCCCGCGGGCCGTTGCGGTCCACCCAGGTACCGAACAGGGCCGCGGACAGTCCCAGCATCACGATGGCGATGGAGAAGACGATGCCGATCGCCGTCTGGGAGGTGCCGAAGTCCTCGACCAGCGCGGTCTTGTACACGCTGGTGGCGTAGGCCTGGCCGATGCACAGGTGGACCGCCAGCGCCGCCGGTGGGATCAGCCACCGGTTGAAGCCGGGCCGGGCCACGATGCGCTCGCGGGCCAGGAAGCTCGGTACTGCCACGGGCGGACCTCCGGTTCGTGGGTGCCGGGTCGTCCCGGCGGGCAGGTCCGTGCCCCAGGTCACGGGCCAGCGGGAACGCTACGTCGGCCCGGTACGCACCGCGCGGCGAACGTGACCGTTTCGTTGCACGGTCAACCACCTCCGGGCGCCGCTTCCGCATGTCGGGAGCGGGCGTGGAGGTGTGGAGGGCCCGTTCTAGGCTCCCCGCATGGCCTATGAGGTGAAGGGCGTCGTCGCCCGCAGCAAGGGTGCTCCGGTCACCGTCGAGACGATCGTCGTCCCCGACCCCGGCCCGGGTGAGGCCGTCGTCGACATCCAGGCGTGCGGGGTCTGCCACACCGACCTGCACTACCGCGAGGGCGGGATCAACGACGAGTTCCCGTTCCTGCTCGGCCACGAGGCCGCCGGCGTCGTCTCCGCCGTCGGGGAGGGCGTCACGAACGTCGCGGTCGGCGACTTCGTGATCCTCAACTGGCGGGCGGTCTGCGGCCAGTGCCGCGCGTGTCTCAAGGGCGAGCTGCAGTACTGCTTCAACACCCACAACGCCACGCAGAAGATGACGCTCAAGGACGGCACCGAGCTGTCCCCGGCGCTGGGCATCGGCGCGTTCGTGGAGAAGACGCTGGTCCACTCCGGCCAGTGCACCAAGGTCAACCCCGAGGCCCCCGCCACCGCCGCGGGCCTGCTCGGCTGCGGCGTCATGGCCGGCGTCGGCGCGGCCATCAACACCGGCGGCGTCAAGCGCGGCGAGAGCGTCGCCGTGTTCGGCTGCGGCGGCGTGGGCGACGCCGCGATCGCCGGGGCCAAGCTGGCCGGCGCCACCACGATCGTCGCCGTCGACATCGACGACCGGAAGCTGGAGTGGGCCCGCAAGTTCGGCGCCACCCACACGGTCAACAGCAAGGAGACCGACGCCGTCGAGGCCATCAAGAGCCACACGAACGGCTTCGGCGTGGACGTCGCGATCGACGCCGTCGGCCACCCGGCGGTGTTCGAGCAGGCCTTCTACGCCCGCGACCTGGCCGGCCGCGTCGTGCTGGTCGGCGTCCCGACCCCGGACATGACGATCGAGCTGCCGCTCATCGAGGTCTTCGGCCGCGGCGGCGCGACGAAGTCCTCCTGGTACGGCGACTGCCTGCCCAGCCGCGACTTCCCCATGCTGATCGACCTGTACCTGCAGGGCCGCTTCGACCTCGACGCCTTCGTCTCCGAGACGATCGGCATCGACGACGTCGAGTCCGCCTTCGAGAAGATGCACCACGGCGAGGTGCTGCGGTCGGTCGTGGTGTTCAAGTGAGCGCGAGGATCGACAAGACCGTCGTCAGCGGCGTCTTCAGCCTCGACGGGCAGGACTTCGACGTCGACAACAACGTCTGGCTGGTCGGGGACGACAGCGAGGTGCTCGTCATCGACGCCCCGCACGACGCCGCCCCGATCCTCGAGGCGGTCGGCGGGCGGACGGTGAAGGCGATCGTGCTCACCCACGGGCACAACGACCACATCACCGCCGCGGTGGCGCTGCGGGAGGCCACCGGCGCGCCGATCTGGTTCAACCCCGAGGACCGGATGCTGTGGGACGTCGTGCACCCGGACTCCGCTCCTGACCACGAGCTCACCGAAGGCACCCGGTTCGAGGTCGCCGGGACGACGCTGACCGCGCTGCACACCCCCGGCCACTCGCCGGGCAGTACGTGCCTGCACGCGCCCGACCTCAACACGGTGTTCACCGGGGACACGCTGTTCTGCGGCGGCCCCGGTGCCACCGGGCGGTCCTACAGCGACAAGCCGACGATCCTCAACTCGATCCGGACGCGGCTGATGAGCCTGCACGGCGACACCGTCGTCAAGACCGGCCACGGCGACGACACCACCGTCGCCGCGGAGATGCAGAACATCAAGTAGGGGCCCCCTCCTCCCCGCCCCTCGCACGCTCGGGGCGGTGCCCCGGAGGGGGCCAGGGTGCGGGGTTCAGGGAACCGGCACACGTCGCTGGGCGGACGCGAAGCCCAGCCACGTGTGCCGGTTGCCGGCCCAGCACCAGCCGACCTTGGGCGCGTCGCGCCGCTCCCGGCCGTCGCGCCCGGTCCCGTTGCTGATCCACAGCGCCGGCGTCCGGGTGTCGAGCCGCCCGTCGGGCTTGCGCCGCCGCGAGCCGATCGTCATGAAGCAGTGGTTGCGGTCGAGGACCTCCGGACACTGCAGCATCCAGTGGATGCCCTCGGTCAGGGTCAGCGGCGTCCGGCCGGCGCCGGTGACGGCCGGCAGCGCCTCGTCGGGGCTCCAGTTCGCCATCGCGTCGCCGCGGTCGAGGCCCTCGACGAAGTAGACGTCCCCGCCCGGCAGCTCGACCGGCTCGATCGGGGAGAAGGCGTCGACGTCGGTCATGTCGGCCACCACGAACCCCCGCTTGCCCCGCAGCTCGAGCAGCGGAGCGAGCGCGGAGGCCGGCGCCCGGTCGGGCGAGAGCACCAGCAACGCCCCCGGCTCGGACACCTGTGCGGCGGTCTCCCGCAGGTCGGCAGCGGGCAGCCCGGCGACCTCGTGCGCGCCGAGGGCGATCAGCCGCTCGGCCTGCTCGGCGGCGGACGGGAGGACGGACAGGACGGCGGTCACGGGCACCTCCGGGAGGCGGACGACGCAGCCGGGGGCCAACGCGCCGGACGCCGTCCCGGTTCCCGGCGGACGACCTGCGCAGCGGCCGGCGACGTGGGCACGGTCACCCCGCAGCTGGCGGGCAGCGGCGGCCGCCCCGGTACCGTGGACACGTGCCTCGCGGTGATGGACGGCTGACGCACGACCTCGATCCCCAGTCCCCCGGTCCCCAGGACGCCTGTGGCGTCTTCGGTGTCTGGGCGCCGGGGGAGGAGGTCGCCAAGCTCGCCTACTTCGGTCTGTACGCCCTGCAGCACCGTGGCCAGGAGGCCGCGGGCATCGCGGTCTCCGACGGCGCCTCGGTCGTCGTCTACAAGGACCTCGGGCTGGTCAGCCAGGTCTTCGACGAGGCCACGCTGGGCAGCCTGCGCGGCCACCTCGCCGTCGGCCACACCCGGTACTCGACCACCGGCGCCTCCACGTGGGAGAACGCGCAGCCGACGTTCCGGACGACGGAGGCCGGCACCGGGTTGGCCCTGTGCCACAACGGCAACCTGGTGAACACCGCCGAGCTGGCCACCAAGGCCGCCGACGCCGGCGTCCCGGGCGCCTTCGCCTCCACCACCGACTCCGACCTGGTGACCGCGCTGATCGCGGCGCACCAGGACCTCTCGGTCGAGGCCGCGGCGATGCAGGTGCTGCCGCAGCTGCGCGGCGCGTTCAGCTTCGCGTTCATGGACGAGACCACCCTCTACGCCGCCCGGGACCCGCAGGGCGTCCGCCCGCTGGTGCTCGGCCGGCTGGAGCGCGGCTGGGTCGTGGCCAGCGAGACGGCGGCGCTGGACATCGTCGGCGCGTCCTTCGTGCGCGAGGTGGAGCCCGGTGAGCTCCTGGCCATCGACGAGGACGGGCTGCGCAGCCAGCACTTCGCCCCCGCCGAGCCGAAGGGCTGCATCTTCGAGTACGTCTACCTCGCCCGCCCCGACACGACGATCGCCGGGCGCGGCGTGCACGCCGCGCGGGTGGAGATCGGCCGGCGGCTGGCCAAGGAGCACCCCGCCGACGCCGACCTGGTGATCCCGGTGCCCGAGTCCGGCACCCCGGCCGCGGTCGGGTACGCCGAGGCCTCCGGCATCCCCTACGGGCTGGGCCTGGTCAAGAACTCCTACGTGGGCCGCACCTTCATCCAGCCGAGCCAGACCATCCGGCAGCTGGGCATCCGGCTCAAGCTCAACCCGCTGCGCGACGTCATCCGCGGCAAGCGGCTGGTCGTCGTCGACGACTCGATCGTGCGGGGCAACACCCAGCGGGCGCTGATCCGGATGCTGCGCGAGGCCGGTGCCGTCGAGGTGCACGTGCGGATCTCCTCGCCGCCGGTGAAGTGGCCCTGCTTCTACGGCATCGACTTCGCCAGCCGCGCCGAGCTGATCGCCAACGGCCTCGACGTGGACGGCGTGCGGGCCTCGATCAACGCCGACTCCCTCGGCTACGTCTCCGAGCAGGGCCTGATCGCCGCCACCGAGCAGCCGGTCACCCGGCTGTGCACCGCCTGCTTCACCGGCCAGTACCCGATCGCGCTGGGGGAGAGCGAGGTCCTCGGCAAGCACGTCCTCGAGGGCATCGAGCGCCGGGTCGACGAGTCCCGGGCGGTGACCGGGTGGACCGGCCAGCAGGCCGGCAGCGCCACCGTGCCCGGCGGCGCGGACGACGCCCTGACCCGACCGTGAGCACCCCAGGCTCCGCCGGCCCGCAGTTCACCTACGCCGACTCCGGCGTCGACATCGACGCCGGCGAGCGGGCCGTGACGCTCATGCGCTCGGCGGTCGAGAAGACGAACCGCCCGGAGGTCGTGGGCGGCCTCGGGGGCTTCGCCGGGCTGTTCGCGCTGGACACGACGCGCTACCGCAAGCCCCTGCTCGCCTCCTCCACCGACGGCGTGGGCACCAAGATCGCGCTGGCCCGTGCGCTGGACCGGCACGACACGGTCGGCATCGACCTGGTCGCCATGGTCGTCGACGACCTCGTGGCCTGCGGTGCCGAGCCGCTGTTCCTCCAGGACTACGTCGCCTGCGGGCGGGTCGTCCCGGAGCGGATCGCGGCGATCGTCACCGGCATCGCCACCGGCTGCACGCTGGCCGGCGCGGCCCTGGTCGGCGGTGAGACCGCCGAGCACGGCGACCTGATGGCCCCCGACGACTACGACCTGGCCGCGACCGCCGTGGGCGTCGTGGAGGCCGACGCGGTGCTGGGCCCCGAGCGGGTGCGCGACGGCGACGTCGTCGTCGCGATGGCGTCGAGCGGGTTCCACTCCAACGGCTACTCGCTGGTGCGCCGCGTGGTCGCCGCCGCAGGTCTCGACCTCACCGCCACCCCGGACGGGCTGTCCCGGCCCCTGGGCGAGGAGCTGCTGGAGCCGACGCGCATCTACGCGCTGGACTGCCTCGCGCTGGTGCAGGAGTACGGCGTCGAGGGCGTGCACGCCTATGCGCACATCACCGGGGGCGGGCTCGCCGGCAACACCGCCCGCGTCGTCCCCGACGGCCTGGCCGCCGTGCTCGACCGCGGCACGTGGGCGCTGCCGGCGGCCGTCGCGCTGCTCGAGGAGCACGGCGTGCCGCGCAGCGAGTCCGAGCGCGCGTTCAACTGCGGCGTCGGCATGGTCGCCGTCGTCGCACCGGACGTCGCCGACGGCGTCGTGGGCACGCTGAGCGACCGGGGCGTCCCCGCCTGGGTCGCCGGCACCGTGGGCGCGCGCACGGACGACGACGCCGCCCGCCTGGTGGGCTCCTACCGCTGAGAGGACCCCGTCCGCCTCGAGGAGGCAGGACGGCACGCCACGACACCGCGACTCCCCGTGGGGAGGCGGTGTCGTCGCGTCAGACCCGAGGCGTCAGGCGTCGGTCAACGGCTGGCTGCCCAGTCGTCGTCCGTGTCGTCGTCCGCCGCCCATCGGTCGACGAACTCGTCGTCCTCGTCGTCGTCGTCGGTCGCCCGGTGAGGAGCGGTGTACGACGACGACGGTGAACCGGCCAGCTCGCGCTGAAGCGCGGAGAGGTCGGTGTTCGGTGAGCTGTACTTGAGCTCACGGGCCACGCGTGTCTGCTTGGCCTTCGCTCGGCCGCGCCCCATCGGCTCGACCCCCTCGTTACGGAGTACGGGAGCCCAGCTCCGGGCTGGACGGCCCGCGTGGCGACCCCGACTGAGTGACTGTGTCTGTTCCGAGCTTACGACACGGATCGACGGCGGGCACGGGTCTCCCCCCGCTGTCCCTCGACCGGGGCGCACCCGGACGGGACGGACCGTCCCCGGACGGTCGATCAGCGCGTCCTCGTGCGAGCGGACTGCTCGGCGGAGGGCCGCGGTCCCGGCACCGCTGCCTCCTCCGCGCCGGCCCCGGTCAGCCCCAGCTGGACGGCGAACTCCAGTTGGTCGTAGTAGAAGCGGTGCGACACGCCCTGGCCGCCGCGCACGGTCAGGACGTCGCACTCGCGCAGGCGGATCGACCGGCCCGTGGCCGGGATCTCACCGTCCGGCGAGGTCAGCGGCTGGGTGTGGGTCCCGACGAGCCAGCCCTCGTCGATGGCGGTGTCGTCGGTCTCGTACTGGTGCCGGGCCTCCCACGTCAGGTCCGGCACCGCGCGCCGCAGTGCCATGACGTACTCGACGATGGCGGGGCCGCCCTCGAGCCGCCCCGCGTCGGGGGAGTCGCCGACGGCGTCGGCCGCGTACAGCCGGCGGAGCGCGTCGGCGTCCCCGGCCGTGATCGCGTCGGTGATGCGGTCCATGACCTCACGAGCTTGTCCCATGGCGAGCTCCCGTGTCGTCGGCCGGCGAGCGACGCGTCCCGGACCGGCTCCGGGGCCTGTGGGACGCCGGCACCCCACGATCGGGCCGCCCCGCGGCGCCGGACAGGGCCGAACGGCCCGGCGGCGGGGCCGGGCCGCGCGGCGCTCAGCGGGGGAGCCGGATGGTGGCCAGCCGGCCCACCGAGGCCATGCGCTCCTCGGCCAGACGGTCGGCGGCCACCGCGGGGGAGACGCCCTGCTCGTCGGCGGCGCGGAAGACCCGCAGCGCGACGTCGAAGATCCCGGCGGCCTTGGCCTCGGCCCGCGCGAAGGAGAAGCCGTGCCGCTCGTCCTCCACCTGGATCACCCCGCCGGCGTTGACCAGGTAGTCGGGGGCGTAGAGGACCCCGCGGCGCACGAGCTGATCGGCGATCCCGTCGTGGGCGAGCTGGTTGTTGGCGCCGCCGCAGACGATCTCGGCCTCCAGCACCGAGACCGTCTCGTCGTCGAGGGCGCCGCCCAGGGCGCAGGGGGCGTACACGTCGGACGCGGTGCGGACCAGCGTCGCGGTGTCGGGCACGGCGTCCACGGCCGGGTGGCGGGCGAGCACCCGCTCCACGGCCCCGGCGTCGACGTCGGTGACGACCACGTCGGCGCCGTCCTCGACCAGCCGGTCGACCAGCCAGCTGCCCACCTTGCCCACGCCGGCCACGGCCACGGTGCGCCCGGCCAGGGACGGCTTGCCCCACCGGTGCTGGGCCGCCGCACGCATGCCCTGGAAGACGCCGTACGCGGTGAGCACCGAGGAGTCGCCGCAGCCGCCGTAGGCCTCCGACCGGCCGTGCGCGAACCGGGTCTCCCGGGCCACGACGTCGAGGTCGGCGTTGTAGGTCCCCACGTCGCAGGCGGTCAGGTACCGGCCGCCCAGTGACTCGACGAACCGGCCGTAGGCCCGCAGCAGGGCCTCGGTCTTGTCCCGGCGCGGGTCCCCGATGATGACCGCCTTGCCGCCGCCGAGGTCCAGGCCGGCCAGGCTGTTCTTGTAGGCCATGGCCTTGGACAGGGCCAGCGCGTCGGCGACGGCGGCCTCCTCGCTGGGATAGGGGTAGAACCGCGTGCCGCCCAGCGCCGGCCCCAGCGCCGTCGAGTAGATCGCGATGACCGCCCGCAGGCCGGAGCCCGGGTCGGAGCAGAAGACGACCTGTTCGTGACCGGAGCCGAGAACGTCCACGTCGCGAGGGTAGAACGCCCCCAGTGGCCCGACCGGCGGCCCGTGGGGCGTCCCTCCCCGGCGCGGGGCATGATCGGGAGGGTCGGACACTGCACGGAGGACGACCCGCCCTTGGCCGCACGTCAGCGACTGCTCGCGCTCACCTCGTCCCTGCTGCTGGCCGCCTGCACCACCGGCGGGTCCGGCGCAGGGGGCGCGGGCGGGGGTGCCGACGGCGACCGCACCGTCGCGGTGGTCACCCACGGTTCCGCGGGCGACGCCTTCTGGGACGTCGTCCGGAACGGCGCCGAGGCGGCGGGGCGCGACCTCGGGGTGTCGGTGGACTACCGGGGCGACGGCGACCCGCAGCGCCAGGCGCAGCTCCTCGACGCCGCGGTCAACCAGCAGGTCGACGGGATCGTGGTCTCGATGGCCAACCCCGACGCGCTGCGGGACTCGGTCGAGGCGGCCGTCGCGGCGGGCGTCCCGGTGGTCACCATCAACTCCGGCGGGGACCGCTCGGCCGAGTTCGGCGCCATCGGGCACGTCGGGCAGGACGAGACGGTCGCCGGGCGGGGTGCCGGGGAGCGGCTGGCCGCCGACGGGCGGCGCAACGTGCTGTGCGTGCTCCACGAGGTCGGCAACACCGGTCTCGAGCAGCGCTGCGCCGGCGCGGCCGAGGGGCTGGGGGCGGCGCTGACCCCCGTGCAGGTGGACGTCGGCGACCTGCAGGCGGCGCAGTCGGCGATCACCGCCCAGTTGCAGAGCGACCCGACCGTCGACGGCGTCCTCACGCTGAACTCGGCGGTCGCCGCGGTGGCGGTGGCCGCCGTCTCCGACGCCGGGTCGGCGGCGGAGGTGGCCACCTTCGACCTCAACGAGGACGTCCTCCGCGGCATCCAGGCCGGCGACGTCGCCTTCGCCGTCGACCAGCAGCCCTACGAGCAGGGCTACCTGCCGATCGTGATGCTCCGGCTCTACGCGGAGAACCTGAACACCGTCGGCGGTGGCCGGCCGGTCCTCACCGGCCCGGGAATCGTCGACGCGACCAACGTCGACGCGATCGCCGAGCTCGCCGAGGCCGGCACGCGCTGACGCCGACTCAGGCCGGCGTGGGGCTCATCACCCCGGGCGCGCGGAAAAGACCGCGCGCAGCCCTCAAGGTCACCCCTGAGAGTGACGACAACCAGAGGGACAGGAGGGGAACCGGTGTCGTCGTGAGCACAGTGTGACGACTGTGCCGCGTGTTGCCTTTGTCGCCGCGTGCGGCACTGCGACGCTGCCCCGGTTCCTCCGCCCCCCTCTTCCCCAGGGAGCGTCAGTGCCGCACAGCCGTCCTCGCCGGTGCACGTCCGGACCGCGCCGCCCGCGGACGCGCACCGGCGTCGTGCGGGTGCTGATGGCCGGCGTGGTCACCGGTGCGGTGCTCCTGGGCGGCGCGCTGCCGGCCGGTGCCGTGCCGGAGCCGCCGCCCAACCCCACCGACGCCGAGCTCGGGGCCGCCCAGTCCGCCCAGGACGCCGCCGCCGCGGAGGTGGGCCGCATCGCCGGCCTGGTAGCCGAGGCCGAGGCCGAGCTCGAGCGCTACGCCGTCCAGGCCGAGGCCGCCGGCGCCGCCTACCTCGCTGCGGAGGAGGCGCTGACCGAGGCCCAGGAGGAGGCCGAGCGCACGGCCGCGCAGCTGGAGGAGGCCACCGAGGCCGTCGAGGCAGCCGAGGCCCGCATCGCGGGCTTCTCCCGGGACAGCTACATGAACGGCAGCACGCTCACCGGCGCGGCCGCCCTGCTCGACGCCGACGGCCCCGCCGAGCTGGTGGAGCGGGCCGCGATGCTCGACTACGTCTCGGACAACCAGCTCGACGTCCTCGGTCAGCTCGAGGTCGCCCAGGTGCGGCAGGCCAACGCCGACTCCCAGGCCCGCGCCGCCCGTGACCGGATGGCCGAGCTGGAGGAGGCCGCCGCGGCGGCCAAGGCCACCGCCGACAGCCAGCTGGCCGCCCAGAAGAGCGCCTACGAGCAGGTCTCCGCGCAGAAGGCCGACTACGACGAGCAGCTGCAGGCCGCCCAGATCGAGCTGCTGCGGCTGCAGGGAGCCCGGGACGCCTACCAGGAGTGGCAGGACCAGAAGGCGGCCGAGGAGGCCGCCGCCGCCGAGGCCGCCCGACGTGCCGAGCGGGAGGCCGCCGCGCAGGCCGCCGAGGCGCGGCGGCAGGCCAGCAGCTCGTCGGGGGGCGGGAGCTCCTCGGGTGGTGGGAGCTCCTCGGGCGGCTCGGGGCCCTACGTGAAGCCGACGTCCGGCCGGACGTCCAGTTGCTTCGGCTGGCGCTGGGGCGCCCTGCACGGCGGCGTGGACCTCGCCGCGCCCATCGGCACGCCGATCTACGCGGCCCACTCCGGCATCGTCCAGCGCGCCGGCACCGCGACCGGCTTCGGCTACGCGGTCTACATCCGCGGGGACGACGGCGCGGTCACCGTCTACGGCCACGTCAACCGCTACTTCGTGCGCGCCGGTGAGCGCGTGGTGGCCGGCGAGCAGATCGCCGAGGTCGGCAACCGCGGCCAGTCCACCGGCCCGCACCTGCACTTCGAGGTGCACCCCAGCGGTGCCATGTACGGCGCCCAGGTCGACCCGGTGCCGTGGATGCGCGCCCGCGGGGTCTCCATCAGCGGCTGCTGACGGCTCTCCTGTGGACGACGGCGGCCCGCCCCCTCGGTCGAGGGAGCGGGCCGTCGTGGCGTGGGAGCGTCAGCTCGACGGCGCGGGGCTGGACGAGGCCACGTCGCAGTTCTGCGTGACGTAGGTGGTCAGGTCGGCCTGGGCGGCGCTGAGCTCCTGGGTGAGCTGCTGCTCGGCCGCGTTGAACTGCGCCTGCCCCTCGGGGGTGCTCAGGTCCAGCGTGCTCGCGGTCGCCCCGAGCTGGCGCAGGCCGTCGAGCATCGCGTTCCAGGACGGCGCGATGTCGGCGGGGGCCTCGACCGCCTCCAGCCGGGAGACCACCTCGGGCAGCCGTCCGGCCACCTCGGCGGGGCCGGCGGTGCCCAGGGTCGCCTGCAGGTCGCTGAACGCCGCCTCCACCTGGTCGCAGAACTCCGCGGCGGCCGGGTCCGGCGTCGCGGTGCCACTGGGCCCGGGCTCGGCGGAGGCGCTGGTCGAGCTCGGGGAGGCGGAGCTCGACGAGGCGGCCGGCTCGTCGTCCCCCGACCCGCCGCAGGCGGTGAGCAGGACGACGGCGGCGGCCGTCGCGACGGCGGAGCGGAGCAGGGTGGCGGGGGAACGCATGGGCGGCACGCTAGCCGCGCCCGGTCGGCGAGGCGCGGCTACCGTGCCGGTCGTGCCCATCCCGGTCGACCCGCGCGCGACGTGGGACCTCCCCGCGCCCGGCGCCATGCCCCGTACGGCGGAGCTCGAGCCGCTGGTGACCCGCGTGCTCGCGCCGAACCCCTCGCCGATGACCCTCGACGGCACCAACACCTACGTGGTGGGCGCTCCCGGCAGCGGGCAGGCGGTGCTCGTCGACCCCGGCCCCGACGACCCGGCGCACCTGGCCGCGGTCGAGTCGGCGCTGGCCGACCGGGACGCGCGGTGCGTGGCCGTCCTCGTCACCCACCACCACGGCGACCACGCCGAGGCGGCGCTGCCCTGGGGCGCGCGGTTCGACGCCCCGGTCGCGGCCGCCGACGCCCGCGTGGCCGGGCCGGGGGGACGGGTCCTGGCGCCCGGGGAGCGGCTGTCGCTGGCCGGGACGGCGATCGGCGTCGTCCCCACCCCCGGGCACACCGCCGACCACCTGGCGTTCCGGCTGGAGTCCGGGGCGGTGCTGGTCGGCGACCACGTGCTCGGCCGGGGCACGTCGGTGGTCACCCACCCGGAGGGCGACGTCCTGGCCTACCTGGAGTCCCTGCGGCGGGTGCACGACCTGGGCCCGAGCGCGCTGTACTGCGGCCACGGGCCGGAGCTCACCGAGGACCCCGGCGCGGTCCTCGACTTCTACCTCGCCCACCGGAGGTTCCGGGAGAGCCAGCTGCTGGCCGCGATGGTGCGCGGCGCCGGGACGGTCGACGAGCTGGTCGCCGACGTCTACGCCGACGTGCCGCGGGCGGTGTGGCCGGCCGCGGCGCAGTCGACCCGGGCGACCCTGGACAAGCTCGCCGCCGAGGGGCACGTGGTGGTCGACGGGGACAGGGTGGCGCTGCCGTGAGCGGACAGCGGCGTGAGCATCGCAGCGAGGAACGAGCGAGGAGCGGAGCGTCGCGCGGCAGCGAGCCATGGACACCGTGACCGACGTGCCGGTGGTGACCGCGGCCGGCAGCGAGCGCGACCAGCGGCGGGCCGCGGCGGCGCTGCGGACGGCAGGCCTGCGGGCGGGGGACCGGCTGCTGGTGTCGGCCGCGCCCTCACCGGCGCTGCTGGCCGTCGTCCTGGGCGCGCTGCGCACCGGCGTCGTCCCGGTCGTGCTCGACCCCGCCCTGCCCGCGGCCGAGCGGGCCGCGCTGGCCGGGGACGCCGACCCCGCCCTCGACGTCGGCGGCGACCCGGCGCGGCTGCTGGCCGGCACGGAGGAGGACGACCTCGCCGACGTGCCGCTGGCCCGGCCCATGCACTACACGTCGGGCACCACCGGCCGGCGCAAGGGCGTGTGGTCCGGGGTGCTGGCCGAGGACGACGCCCGCGCGCTGGCCGCCGAGGAGATCGACCTGTGGGGCTTCGACGCGGGCGACCGGCACCTGGTGCTCTCCCCGCTGCACCACTCGGCGCCGCTGCGGTTCGCCGTCCACACGCTGCTGGCCGGCGGCGAGGTGCTGCTGCCCGGTCCGTTCGACGCCGGCCGCGCCGCCCGGGTCATCAGCAGCCTGCGGCCGACGACGGCGTTCTGCGTGCCCACCCACCTGCAGCGGCTGGTGGCGCGCGACGACGTGGACTGGTCCTCGTTCCGGCGGCTGGTGCACGCCGGGGCGCCCTGCCCCGAGCCGCTCAAGCGCGCGGTGCTGGCGGCGCTGCCCGAGGGCAGCGTGTGGGAGTTCTACGGCTCCACCGAGGCCCAGTTCACGGTGTGCTCGCCGGAGGACTGGCGAGCACACCCGGGCAGCGTCGGCCGGGCCCGGCCGGGCCGGCGGCTGGAGACCGATGAGGGCGGCCAGCTGTGGTGCGCGGTGCCTCGCTGGGCGCGCTTCGAGTACTGGCGCGCCCCGGAGAAGACCGCGGCCGCCTGGCGCGGGGACCGGGTCACCGTGGGCGACCTGGGCCGGGTGGACGACGACGGCGTGGTGTGGCTCGACGGCCGCCGGGAGGACCTGGTCATCTCCGGCGGGGTCAACGTCTACCCGGCCGAGGTGGAGGCGGTCCTCGACGCCCACCCCGGCGTCGTCGAGAGCGCGGTCGTGGGCGTGCCCGACGAGGAGTGGGGCCAGCGCGTGGTGGCCGCCTACGTGGGCAGCGCCGACCCCGCCGAGCTCGGCTCCTGGGCCCGCGCGCGGCTGAGCCCGGCGAAGCGGCCCAAGACCCTGCACCCGGTCGCCGAGCTGCCCCGCACGTCGACGGGGAAGGTGCGCCGGCTGGACCTGCCGGCGCTGCTCGGCCTGTGACAGCCCCGGAGTGGGACGTCGTCGTGGTGGGCGCGGGGACGTCGGGCGCGCCGCTGGCCGCGCGGCTGGCCGACGCCGGGCGGCGCGTGCTGGTCCTCGAGGCCGGCGCCGACCACGCCCGGCCCGAGGACTTCCCGCCGGTCCTGCGGGACGCCGCGACCATGGGCGCGGCCGTGCCCGGGCACCCGGCCAACTGGGACCTCACCGGCGTCCTCACCGAGGAGGTCACCTTCCCGGTGCCCCGCGGTCGGGTGGTGGGCGGGTCCAGCGCGGTCAACGGCGGCTACTTCATCCGGGGCACCCGGGCCGACTTCGACGGCTGGGCGGCCGACGGCAACGACCTGTGGTCCGCCGACGCCGTCCTGCCGGCGTTCGTGCGGCTGGAGGACGACGCCGACTGCGGCGACCGGCCGGGGCACGGCCGGGGCGGGCCGGTGCCGGTCCGGCGGCCGACCGCCCGGCACCCGCTGGCCGACGCCTTCGCCGGCGCCGCCGCCGACCTCGGCTTCCCCGCCGAGCCGGACAAGAACGGCGACGGGCCGCCCGGCTACGGACCGGTCCCGCTCAACGTGCACCGCGGCGTGCGGACCAACACGGCCATGGCCTACCTGTCGCCGCGGCGCGGGCGCCCGGGGCTCACCGTGCGCGGGGGCGTCCGTGTGCGGCGGGTGGTGGTCGAGGGCGGCCGCGCGGTCGGCGTGGCGACCGACGACGGCGTCGTCCGAGCCGGGGAGGTCGTGCTCAGCGCCGGCGCCGTCGGCTCCCCGCAGCTGCTGCTCCTCTCCGGCATCGGCCCGGCCGACGAGCTGCGGGCGCTGGGCATCGACGTGGTGGCCGACGTCCCCGGCGTGGGCGCCGAGTTCACCGACCACCCCGACGTGTACGTCACCTACCGGCCGGCGCGCCGGCTGCCGATGCCGCGCGACCTGCACCCGCTGCACGGCGTCCTGCACGCCACCGCCGACGGGTCGGCCACCCCGGGCGACCTGGAGGTGCTGCCCTGGCTGAAGCCGTTCA
The DNA here is from genome assembly GCF_054050075.1 of Geodermatophilus sp. SYSU D00965. Lineage (NCBI taxonomy): Bacteria > Bacillati > Actinomycetota > Actinomycetes > Geodermatophilales > Geodermatophilaceae > Geodermatophilus > Geodermatophilus sp. SYSU D00965. Next base: position 58,468 of record NZ_JBJGYQ010000009.1, read on the forward strand.
GCCGGGTGATGGGCGGCGGCACCTCCGCCGGGGTCGCCGGCGCGCTGCGCCACCCCGCCCGCACCGTGCGGGCGCTGCGCGGCGCCTCCCTGCACCGGCTGGTCGACACCGCCCGCCGCCGGGACGACCTGTTCGTCGGGGTCGCCCTGCAGGCCGAGGACAGCCGCGGCCGGCTGTCGCTGACCTCGGCCGACCCGGGCGTCCAGCCGCGGATCGAGTACCGGTACCTGACCGCGGCGTCCGACCGGCGCCGGATGCGCCAGGCGGTGCGGCTGGCGGCCGAGCTGCTGCGCACGCCGTCGCTGGCGCCGCTGGTCGCCGAGCGGACCGGCCTGCCCGACGACGTCCTGGCCGACGACGGCGAGCTCGACCGCTGGATCGGCCGGCACCTGGCCACCGCGGTGCACCTGGCCGGGACGGCGCGGATGGGGCCGGACGGCGACCCGGGGGCGGTCGTGGACCAGCACCTGCGGGTGCGCGGCGTCGAGGGGCTGCGGGTGGTGGACACCTCGGTCATGCCCCGGGTGACCTCACGCGGGCCGGCCGCGACCGCGGTGATGATCGGCGAGCGGGCCGCGGAGCTGATGACCGAGTAAGGCCCCTCGCGAGCTCGGGCGGTGCCCTGGACGGGGCCGGTGCTCACGCCGGCGGCGGCGGGGGCGGCGGCCCCAGCGGGATGCCGGGCGGCGGGAAGGGCGCGGCCGGCCCGGCGGTCAGGATCGGCAGCATCGCGTCGTGCCACACCTGGGCGCCGCGGCCGCCGCCGAAGCCGCCGACGTCCTGGTTCTGCTTCGGGTTGAGCACCATGACGCTGGCCGCGTACTGCGGCGTGTAGCCGACGAAGGCGACGGAGAAGCGGTCCTGACTGGTGCCGGTCTTGCCGGCGACCTGGTGGCCGGGGATCGCGGCGCGGGTGCCGGTGCCGAAGGGCAGGGCGGTGTCGCCGACCAGGATCTGGTTGAGCGTGGTCGCGACCGCCGGCGGCACCGCCTCGGGGGTGCAGCTGTCGCCGGTGGGCAGCGGCTGCCCGTCGTCCCCGGTCAGCGGCTGGCCGTCCCGGTCCAGGATCTCGGTGACCGGCGTCGGGTCGCACTGCGTGCCGTTCGCGCCCAGCGTCGAGTAGGCGCTGGCCAGGGCCAGCGGGCTGGTGGCCTCCGGCCCGAGGGTGAACGAGCCACGGCGCTGGGCGATGACCTGGTCGGCCACCGGGTCCAGCGAGAACAGGCCCATCCGCTGGGCCATCCGCACCGGCCCCTCGACGCTGCCCAGCTGGTCCTCCAGGGCCACGAAGTAGGTGTTGGAGGAGCGCACCAGCGCCTCGGCCATGGTCAGCGTCGGGGGCATGTCGCCGACGTTCTCGACGGTGTAGGGCGCGGTGCCGTTCTTGTAGACGCTCGACACGTACGGGCTCGACGTGGTGATGACGTGGGACGGCGGGAACCCGCGCTCCAGGGCCGCCGCGGCGACGAACGGCTTGTAGGTGGAGCCCGCCCCCTGGCTGGCGGCCACGTTGAGGTTCACCGATTCCTGCGCCGGGTCCTCGGCGTCGTAGCCGAACACCCGGTTGACGCTCATCGCCAGCACGTGCCCGGTCCCCGGCTCCACCGCGGTGAAGACCGCGGCGAGCGGGTCACCCATCGGCAGGCTGGCCAGCACCGCGGCGTCCCCCGACCGCTGGAGGTCCGGCCGCAGCGTGGTGCGGATGGTCAGGCCGCCGTCCTCCAGCTGCTCCTGGGAGATGCCGAGGCCGTCGGTGAGGTGGCGCTGCAGGTAGTCGCAGAAGAAGCCGCCGACGACGGCGTCGACGCAGCCGTTGGGCGGGGCCGGCGCGGGGCGGGTCTCGACCGGCTGCGCGGAGACGTCGGCGAGCTCCTGGTCGCTGATGTGCCCGAGGTCGTGCATGCGCTGGAGCACCTGGTTGCGCCGCTCGCGGCCCTTCTCCGGGTCGGCCAGGGGGCTGTCGTTGGCCGGGTTCTGCACCAGCCCGGCGAGCATCGCCGCCTGGGGGAGGGTGAGGTCCGCGGCGTTCACCCCGAAGTAGGCCTGGGCCGCGGCCTGGATGCCGTAGGCCCCCTCGCCGAAGTACACGATGTTGAGGTAGCGGGTGAGGATCTCCTCCTTGGAGTACTCCTCCTCCAGGGCCAGCGCCAGCCGGGCCTCGCGCAGCTTGCGGCCGACCGTCTGCTCGGTGGCCCCCTGCCGCTCCTCGGGGGTGACCGCGGTCTGCAGCAGGGTCTGCTTGACCAGCTGCTGGGTGATGGTCGACCCGCCCTCCTGCACGGAGCCGGCGGTGGCGTTGCGGACCAGCGCGCGCAGCGTCCCCTCGATGTCGAGGCCGTTGTGCTCGTAGAAGCGCGAGTCCTCGATGTCGACCAGCGCCTGCTCCATCACGTCGGCGATCTGGTCAGCGGTCACCGGCGTGCGGTTGTTCCGGTAGAAGTACGTGACCACCGAGCCGTCGGCGGCCAGCACGACGGTGTTGCCCGAGGGGGTGGCGTCGGTCAGCTCGACCGGCAGCGGGGCCAGCAGGTTCGCCGAGGAGCTCGCCGCCATCCCGGGGCCCACGACCCACGGCAGCAGGACGGCGGCGACCAGCGCCCCGGCCAAGGGCAGGACGAGGAACAGCAGGCCGAAGGCCCGCAGCCGCGGGTGGGGGCGTGCTCCGTCGGACCTGAGCATGTGCGACCTCGCCGTCGGCGACCCACCCGGAGTGAGCGGGTCGACGCGGTCCGATCATCGCGCACGACGGGGTTCCGAAGAAGTCGATCAGGCGCGGAGCCGGAGCGTCCCGGCGGCGCGCTGCCCGCAGCCGCCGGGACGCCGGGATCAGGGGGCGGTCAGCGGGCCGCCGGCAGCTCGGACGTCGGTGCCGACCAGGCGTCGGGGTGGCGCCGCCCGGTGTCGGCCACCCAGCCCGGCGCGCTGCTGCCGGGCGCCGGGCTCCGGCGCGCGGCCGGCCGGCCGCTCAGGCCGACGATGAGGGCCAGCAGGGCGACGAGCCCCACGAGGACACCGCCGATCACCAGGAGCGTTGTGAGCACTCACCGAGAGTAGGCACCGGACCGGTCCGGCTCACACGGCGAATGACCACGAGCATCCGGTCGGGATTGCACAGGATGTGCCCGTTGACGACGCGCGCGGCCACCGTCTGCTGATCGGGACCCCACGGTGTGCGGCACGTCCGCGGTCTGCGGGTAGGGGCAGGCGCGACGACGTCGACTGGAGGACACGTGCTCGACCTGCCCCTTCTCGCCGGCCGCGCGGCCGCGGTCCCCCTTGGTGCCCTCGCCCGCCTGCGTGGGGGCAAGCCCATGCACCCCCGCGGCGTGGTGGCCGACGCCGTCCTGGAGCGGGCCGGCGGGCCGGCCGCGTGGGGGGTGCCCTGGCTGGCGACGCGGGCGGAGGACGCGGTGACGGTCCGGCTGTCCCGCAGCGTGGGCCTGCCCGCGCCGCTGCCCGACGTGCTCGGGTTGGCGCTGCGGCTGCCGGGGGAGGAGCACCCGGTGGACCTGCTGCTGTCCAGCTCGGGCCGGGGCCGGCTGACCCGCCGGCTGACGATCCCCTGCGGGGACGCCGCGACGGTCTACTCGTCGATCATGGGCTACCGCTCCGACGCCGGGACGCTGCTCCTGGCCGCACTGCCGGCCCCGGGGACCGGACCGCTGCCGTCCACCCCCGGGCCGCTGGGGACGGCCGTCGCGGCCGGGCGTGCGGTGTTCACGCTCGCCGCCGCCCGGGGTGGCGGCGAGTGGCACCCGTTCGGCCGGCTGCGGCTGCTCGCCCCGGGGGACCCCCTCGACCCGGACGTGCGCTTCGACGCCGTCCGCAACCCGCCGCCGGGCCTGGTGCCGGACGGGCCGATGGCCCGGTTCCGCGCGCCGGCGTACGCGGCGGCGCGGGCGGGACGGGACCGGTCGTAGGGTCCCGTCGGTGACCGTCCCGACGACCCGCGGCAGCTCGCCCGGGCTCCGGGTGCACCTGCGCCGGGCGCGCGACCACGTCGACCGGCACTTCGCCGACGACCTCGACCTCGACCGGATCGCCCGGGTCGCCGGGGTGTCGAAGTACCACTTCACCCGCAGCTTCGAGGCCGTCTACGGCGAGACGCCGATGCGGTACCTCACCCGCCGGCGGATCGAGCGGGCCCAGGACCTGCTGCGGTCGGCCAACCTGACGGTGACCGAGGTCTGCACCGCCGTCGGCTTCGCCAGCCTCGGCTCGTTCTCCTCCCGGTTCCGGCAGCTGGTCGGGGAGTCACCCGTCGCCTACCGCGACCGGTGGGCGGCCCGCGGCGGGGCGCACGTGCCCGGGTGCTTCCTGTTCGTGCGCGGCGTGGTCGACCTCGGGGGGACGACGGCCGGCGACCCGAGCAACCTGGGAGAAGCCCGCGGCCGGCGCCCGGCCGTACGGTCGACGCCGTGATCACCAACGTCTCGCTCGTCACCGTGTACTGCCTGGACCAGACCAGGGCCCGGGACTTCTACGTCGACGTCCTCGGCTTCGAACCGCGCACCGACATCACCATGGGCGAGGGCTTCCGCTGGGTGACCGTCGGCCACCCCAGCCAGCCCGAGCTGGAGGTCACCCTGATGACCCCCGGTCCGCCGCTGGACGACGACGCCGCGGCGTTCGTCCGCGGCCAGTTGGAGAAGGGCTCCATGGGCGGCCTCGGGTTGGCCGTCGACGACTGCCGGAAGACCTTCGAGGAGCTCTCGGCCAAGGGCGTCACCTTCCTGCAGGAGCCGGCCGAGCGGCCCTACGGCGTCGAGGCCGTCATGCGGGACGACTCGGGCAACTGGCTGGTGCTCGTCGAGCGGCGCGAGTTCACCCCCGCCGACTTCTGAGCGGACCCCCTCCGGCTCACCGACCTGGGGCTGACCTGCGAAAGTCCGTGACAGTGGGCGCGGCCCGGTGGTTCGATGCCCCCGTCCGAGACGCTGGACGGGGACCGAGGCGCACGGAGGTCCGGGTGGACGCCTCAGCCACGCACGTCGCACCACCCGCCGCGCAGGTCCGTCGGCTGCTGCCGGGGATGCGGGTGCTGCTGGGCGCGTTCGCCGTCCTCACGGCGCTGGGCGTGGGATCGCTCTACGTGCTGGCCGACCGGACCGGGACGACGTTCGCCTGGACCATCCAGCCGCCCCTGACCGCCGCCTTCCTCGGCGCGGGCTACGCCGCCGGGTGCGTGCTGGTCGTGCTCTCGCTGCGCGACGGGGTGTGGGCCCGCACCCGGGTGCCGCTGCTGACGATCCTCGTGTTCGTCGTGGTCACCCTGGCCGCCACGCTGCTGCACCTGGACCGGTTCCACCTCGCCGCGGAGTTCGCCGGCCTCCCGCTGCTCGCGCGGGCCGCCGCCTGGTTCTGGCTGGCCGTCTACGTCGTCGTCCCGCTGGCGATGCTCGCGTTGCTGGTCCCGCAGGAGCAGGCCCCGGGGACCGACCCGCCGCCACGGCACCCCGTGCCGCGGGTGCTGCGCGCACTGCTGGCGGCGGAGTCGGCGGTGTTGACGGTCGCGGGCGCGCTGCTGTTCGTGGCGCCGGCGACGGCGGGCGCCCTGTGGCCGTGGCCGCTGGCCCCGCTCTCGGCCCGGGTGGTGGCCGCCTGGCTGGTCGCCTTCGGCATCGCGACGGCGCTGGCCGCGGTCGCCGGGGACCTGGAGCCGCTGCGGACGGCGGCGGTCGCCTACACCGTCTTCGGCCTGCTCGTGGCGCTCGCGGTGGTGCGGTTCCCCGGCACCGTCCGCTGGGGCGACCCCGCGGCCTGGGTCTTCGCCCTCACGGTCGTCGCGGTGGTCGCGACCGGCGCCGCGGGCTGGCGGCTGGCGCCCCGACGGGGAGAGGGACCGGCGTGATCGAGGAGTACCAGGGGGCGCTCGTCGTCGTCTGCCGGGACGCGAAGCCGCGGCTGGCGACGGTGCGCGAGCTCAAGCGGCGCTACGGCGGCGACTACGTGGTCATCGCCTGCGGCGCGGCGGAGGAGGTGCCGGTCGCCCTGGCCGCGTGGGGCGACCCGCCGGTGGTCGCGCTCCTCGGTGGGCTGGGCCGGGAGGACCCGGACGGGCTCGCGGTGCTGCGGGCGCTGCACGCCCGCCACCCCGGCGCCCTGGCCGTGGCCCTCATCCGCTGGGGCGCCTGGGAGACCGCGCGCCCGATCTTCGAGGCGCTGACCCTCGGCCAGCTCGACCGCTGGGTCTACGCGCCGGAGGAGCAGGTCGACGAGGAGTTCCACTGCTCCATCACCGAGGTGCTCGACGAGTGGGCCAACCGGCACAGCGGCGGCCGGGAGGCGGTGCGGATGATCGGCGACCGCTGGGCCCCGCGCGCCCAGCACCTGCGCGACCAGCTCAACCGCAACCGCATCCCGCTGGGCTTCTACGAGGCCGACAGCCCCGAGGGTCGCGACCTCCTCGCCGGCCTGGGCCTCGACCACCCGCGGCTGCCCGTGGTCGTGCTGCGGTTCCACCCCGAGCGCACGGTGCTGCAGGACCCGACGGACCTGCAACTGGCCGAGGCGTTCGGCCTGTTCCAGCCGCTCGACCCGGACAAGGTGTGGGACCTCGTCGTCGTCGGCGCGGGCCCCGCCGGGCTGGGGGCCAGCGTGTACGCGGCGTCCGAGGGGCTGTCCACGCTGGTGCTCGAGGCGGAGGCCGTGGGCGGGCAGGCGGGGACCAGCTCGCTGATCCGCAACTACCCCGGCTTCCCGACCGGGATCAGCGGCAACCGGCTGGCGTTCAGCTCCTACCAGCAGGCGTGGGCGTTCGGCAGCACCTTCCACTTCATGCGGTACGCGCAGGCGCTGCGCAGCGAGGGCCACCTGCACGTGCTCGACCTCAGCGACGGGACGTCGGTGCGCGCCAAGACCGTCGTCCTGGCCCTGGGGGCGAGCTGGCGGCGGATCGGCGTCCCGGACCTGGAGGCCCTGGTGGGCCGGGGCGTGTTCTACGGCACGGCGGTGAGCGAGGCGCCGGTGATGCGCGGGCGGCACGTCTTCGTCGTCGGCGGGGGCAACTCCGCCGGGCAGGCGGCGGTGTACCTCTCCCGCTTCGCCGACCGGGTGTCGGTGCTGGTCCGGCGGCCCGGGCTGGCCGAGACGATGTCGGACTACCTCATCCGCGAGCTCGAGGCGCTGCCGAACGTCGACGTCCGGCCGGGCGTGCAGGTCGTCGGCGGCACGGGCACCGACTTCCTGGAGTCCTTCGTCGTCCGGGACGTCGGGACCGGGCGGGAGACGGTCGAGACCGGCGTGCTGTTCCTGCTCATCGGCAGTGAGCCGCGCACCGACTGGCTGGCCGACACGCTCGCGCGGGACCGCTGGGGCTTCCTGCTCACCGGCCCCGCGCTGGACGCCGGCGACCTGACCCTCTACGAGTCGCTCGAGCGCCCTCCTGCGCTGCTCGAGACGAGCACGCCGGGGGTGTTCGCCGCCGGGGACGTGCGCTCGGGATCGGTGAAGCGGGTGGCCTCGGCGGTGGGGGAGGGCGCCCTGGCGATCACGCACGTGCACGCGCACCTGGCCGCGCTCCGGGTGCCCGCAGACGTGCCACGTTCCTGACCCGTTCGGGTGTAGGCGTGCACCGAGGGTGATGTCACAGGTTGGCCACGCGGATGATGGGTAACCGCGATCGCACCGTCATGAGCACCGGCCTGCCGTCGCAGCGCGCGGCCGCAGGAGGAGAAGCACGTCGTGAGCGCCGAGCAGACCGCGGGGATCCGGGTGGTGACCGTCCCCCACACCGACCCCTACGTCGCCGCCGTCCTCCCGTCCGGGATCGTCCGGGTGGGGCCGGCCCACGACCCGAGCCCGTGGCTGGACCCGGCCTACCTCGCGGCCCACGCCGGCGAGGTGGACGTCGTCCACGTGCACGGCGGCTTCGGCCACCTGCCCGAGGACGAGATGGTGAGCTGGACCGAGACGGTGCGCCGCACCGGGGTCCCCCTGGTCGCCACGGTGCACCAGTTGCGCGACCCGGCGCAGGCCTCCCCACGGCGGCACGACGCCCACCTGGCCGCGCTGCTCGCGACGGCGGAGGTGGTGTTCACGCTGACCCCCGGTGCGGCGGACGACATCGCCGAGCGGTTCGGCCGGACGGCGATCGTCGTGGCGCACCCCTCCGTGGCGACGCCGGTGCCCGACCTGGGCGCCGAGCGCGGCCTGGTCGGGCTGCCCCTGCGCGGCTACGGACCGGCGCTGCCCGACCCCGCCGGCATGGTGCGCGCGGCGCTGGCGGGGGCGGTGAACGGTGGCGGACGGCTGCGGGTGTTCCTCGACGACGGCGTCGAACCCCCGCCGGTCCCCGCCGCCGGGGACTCGCTCGAGTACCTGCCGCGCAAGGACGAGGCATGGGTGGCGCAGCTGCAGGAGCTGCACGCCGTCGTCCTGCCCGAGTGCTGCGGCACGCACTCCACGGACCTCGAGATCTGCCGGGACGTCGGCACCCGGGTGGTCGCGCCCAGCTGCGGCTGGTTCGCCGAGCAGTGGTCCGACGTCGTCACCTACGGCAACGACGAGGCGACAGGCTTCGACCCGGTGTCGCTGGACGCCGCCGTGGCCGCGGCGCTCACCCGGCCCGCCCCGCGGCCGGCCGACCGGGCCTGGCGGGCCGAGCAGCGGGCCGCCGTCCAGGAGGTGCACGCGCAGGTCTACGCGCAGGTGGTCGCCGACCGCGGTCGCTAGGCGTGGGCCGTGGTCCCCACACGACGATGGGGATGGGGGGCGAGTTGGCGCGGCACTCTGCCCGGCCCGTCTGGCGGGGCGGTGCAGGGGAAGTGGTGTGGGCAGGGGCGGGGTCGAACCGCCGACCTCTCGCTTTTCAGGCGAGCGCTCGTACCGACTGAGCTACCTGCCCCTCCCGGTGTCTCCACCGGAGAGCGACCCTGACGGGACTCGAACCCGCGACCTCCGCCGTGACAGGGCGGCGCGCTAACCAACTGCGCTACAGGGCCTTGCTGGTACTGCTGGTCTTACCGTGCCCCCAACGGGGTTCGAACCCGTGCTACCGCCTTGAAAGGGCGGCGTCCTGGACCGCTAGACGATGGGGGCTCGTGTTCGCCGGGGGCAGGCAGAACGATACATGCTCCTGGCGGTGGCTCTGACAGGGGGTACCCCGGGCCGGTCACCGGTCTGCCGGCGGAGCCGCGCGTGCGGAGCCGTCCGGCGAACGTCCGTGCTGGTCAGCCGGGTCGAACTGCGTGTGCTGCAGGTCCGTCGCGCGGGCGGCTTCCGGTCGCAGCCTCCGACGTGTGTGCCCAGCCTCACGGAGTCCGACACCCCGCCGGACGTCGGACGTGCGTCGGTCCGAGGGTGCGGCGGCTGCACCTCGGAGGCCGCGATCCCGTCCGCATTCGCCCTGCTCAGCGGCCGGAAGTGTCGTACCCCCGGCCTAGGTTGAGGCCGTGTTCGGTGGCAGCGGGTTCGGGGTGGGGCTGACGGTGGCCCCACTCGAGCTGCCGGCCGGCGTGCCGGTGGACCCGGTGCCGGTGCAGCTGTCCGACGCGTTGCCGGTGCACGCCCGCAGCCCGGAGGAGAAGGCCGCCGAGCTGCAGCGGCTGCAGCAGCTGGAGGGCATGCTCGCCGCGTACAAGCTCGACCTGGTCGCCGGGTTGGCCGCCGACCGGCCCGACACGCACGACCGGCGGCCCGGGCAGCCCGGTGCCGCGGACGCCCAGCGGGGGCCGGGGCAGCCGGCGGGTGTGTCGGAGTTCTTCGCCGACGAGTTGGCGTTGGTGCTCAACACCTCCCGGGCGGCGGCCAGCGGCCTGATCGACCAGGCGGCGGCGTTGAGCGGAACGTTGCCGGGGACGCGGGCGGCGCTGGCCGAGGGGCGGCTGGACTGGCCGCGGGCCCGGGCGATCGCCGCGGAGCTGGGCTGGAAGGCGCGGGCCACCGATCCGCGCATCCTCGAAGAGGTGGAGGCCGCGGTGCTGCCCCGCGCCGGGGAGCTGTCGATCCGCCGGCTCAAGGCGGTGGTGGCCGCCGAGCTGACCGCCCGCGACGCGGCGGCGGCCGACCGGCGCCGGACGGATGCCGAGCGGGGGGTGAACGTGGTGGTGCGCCCGGTCGGGGACGGCATGTCGGAGTTGGTGGCCAAGATGCCGCACGAGCTGGCCACCGCCTGCCGCGCCGCCGTCGACGGCCTGGCCCGGGCGGCGAAGACCGCCGGCGAGGACCGGCCACTGGGCATGCTGCGGACCGGTGCGCTGGCCGATCTGGTGCTGCGGCCCTGGGAGGCCGGGCGGGAGCCGGTGACCGCGCAGCTGACCGTCACCGCCCCGCTCGACGCGCTCACCCCGGCCCGCTTCCTGGCCGAGGGCGGTCCGGTGCCGGCGGCGTGGGCGCGGCCGGGGTCGGTGGCGGCGCCGACCGGTGAGGTCGACGGGCAGCCGATCACCGCCGCTCACCTGCGGGCACTGCTCGCCCAGTTGGACGCGGTCTGCCCCGGTGGGCTGCAGGCGCCGGCCGGCGGCACGCTGACCGTGGCGCTCACCGACGCCGCCGGTGGGCTGCTGGCCACCACCACCCGCGCCGAGCTGCAGCGGCTGCCCCACCCACCCCACCGGCGACCCCGACGCCCCCACCGGCGACTGCGCGTGCCCGCTGCTGGGCCGGCCCGCACCGACCGACGGCTACGCGCCCACCGCGGCCCAGCGCCGCTGGCTGCAGGCCCGCGACCGCACCTGCCGGCACCCGGGTTGTGCCAACAAGGCCGGCTGGGCGGATCTGGACCACGTCACCCCGTACGGCTGCGGCGGGCAGACGTCCTGCGAGAACCTGTGCTGCCTGTGCCGGCGCCACCACCGGCTCAAGACCTTCGCCCGCGGCTGGACCTACGCCCTGAGCGCCGACGGCGCCCTCACCGTCACCACCCCCAGCACCGTCACCAGGGTCAGCCGGCCACCGGGCACCGACCGGCCCGCACTACCCCTCACCGGACCCCGCGTCCTCGCCCAACCCCCACCCCAGCTGCCACCGGCGCCCGACCCCGCCGACGACCCACCACCCTTCTGAGCCCTGCCCTACGAAGGGAGTGCGCCACGACCGCTGCCGCTGTCCCTAGGCGGTCCACCGTGAGGGACTCAGCCGCAGGCCGGGGAAACGGCGTCCGCGGCTGGAACACCGCGGACGGTCAGACGGCGATGACCGCGCTGGGGATGATCAGGCCACGCGGCTCGAACTCCTCCATCACCGGCTGGCTCGATGGCGCATGGCCGGCCGAGACGGCGTCGATCGCCGGCAGCACGACCTGGGAGAAGAAGCGGTCGAGCTTCTCCTTGGACTCCCAGACCTCGAACACCTGGAAGCCACCAGCCGTGGCCCGGCCGACGTGCAGCAGCAGGCCGTCGGCTTCGCCGGCGCAGCGCCGCCCCACCTCGGCGTGCAAGGCGTCGTAGAACTCGATCGGTCCCGGGAAGTCCACGACGAGCCCATGGGTCATGTGAACTCCACTCTCGTCAGCGGCCCGCACGGCGGTCCCGCCGAACGGGCGACCCAAGCTAGTCCGGTGCCGCGCCGCCTGGTCCACCCGCACTGCGGGGAGGGACGACCCCGGCGTGTCCGCTCCTCTGCGTCGACGGCCCATCCGCGGAGACCCCGCTCGGGACGCACGACGGCCGAGACACCGGGTGCCCCTGAGGCCGCCTCCAGGGACAGGGCAGTGGCGCACGAGATCTGCAGGACAGGCCCTGGTCCGGTGAGTGTGTGCGACACGGCCGGTGGCCTGTCGCGATCCGACCCGCGCGGCTGACACGCTCGGAGCGTGACTCGCCGTGCCGCCGCCGTCGTCTGCCCGCCGCTGTTGCTCGCGGTGACCCTGCTCGCCGGGTGTGGGGAGAGCGAGGGGAGCGGGACGGCGTCCAGCTCGCCGGCAGCCAGCTCGTCGCCGGTCGCCGCGTCCACGGGTACGACGACCGCCGCCGAGGACGAGGGCGACACCGGCGCAGCGGAGACGACCGACGAGGACACCACCTCGGACGCGCCCCCGTTCCCGGCCACCACCGATCCGGACACCGAGGACCCGTCGGCCGACTCCCGGGGCACGGTGAGCGAGATCCGGACCGGCCGTCAGGACGACTACGACCGCGTGGTCTTCGAGGTCGGCGGGACGGGCACCCCGGGCTGGGACGTGCGTTACGTCGACGAGGCCAGCTCCCAGGGCAGCGGCGCCCCCGTCGAGGTCGAGGGGGACGCGATCCTGCAGGTCACCCTGACCGGCATGGGCTACCCCTACGACACCGGCGTCGAGGAGTGGGCCGGCCCCGACCCGCTGGCGGGCAGCGGGACCGCGAACGTCACGGAGGTCGCCTGGGACGCCACCTTCGAGGGCACCTCGGTGGCCTTCATCGGGACGTCGGGACAGGTGCCCTTCCGCGTCTACGCGCTGCAGGACCCCACCCGCGTGGTCGTCGACCTCCGCGACGCGAGCTGAGGCGTCCGGCCTCGACGACGCGGGGAGGGATCGCTCAGCCGAGCGAGGCGGTGAGCTCCACCGAGTCGGACTCGACGGTGGTGCACTCCAGCGTCAGCGGCCCGGCGGTCACGGTCTCGCCCTGGGCGCAGGAGACACTGCTCTCGCCCACGCTCAGCGTGGCCCGGCCGTCCTGGACGCCGCCGAAGGCCAGGTTGGTGCCGAGGATGTCCACCTCGGCGCCGCTCCCGGACAGCGTGACCGAGCACGAGGTGCCGCTGCACGAGAGGTTCTGCGAGGTGAACGAGCAGCCGCCGAGGGTCAGCAGGGCCAGCCCGCCGGCCAGGGCACCGGCGGCCAGTCGAGCGGTGCGGGTCGGGGTCGTCGCGGACATGGAGGAAGGGTAGGGCGGCGACGTCAGTCGGTCGGGGAGGCGGGTGTCGTCGGGTCGCCGTCCGGCGCCTCGGTCCCGTCCTCGGGCGCCGGCGGCACCACCACCCGCTCGATGGTCACCTCGGTCTCCCCGAGCCCGCCCAGCGTGATGTCGTCGTAGGCGGTGAGGGTGCCGGTCGACGGGTCGAGGTAGAGGACGGTGCAGGTCAGCGGCTCGGGGAACTCGCCCTGCAGCGCGCGCAACCCCGCCCCGCCGGTGGAGCCCTGGACCATCAGCAGGGTCCCGCCGTCGAGTTCGGTGACCTCGCGCTCGTGCGTGTGCCCGGCCAGGACCAGGGGGACGACGCCGTCGAGCGGCGGAGCCTGCTCCGGGTCGTGGACCATCGCGATCGCCGGGGGCCGAGGGAGGGCCCCGGCGAACTCGGCGAGGTCCTGCCCGGTCTGTTCGAGGGACTCCGGCTCCCCCGTGCCGTCCTGGTCGGGAGTGAAGCGCGGGTCCGGCGTGCCGACGACCTCGATGCCGGCCACGACCACCGCGGCCTGGTTGAGCACGGTCGTGTTCGGCTCCGCCTCGATCAGGCTCGCCGTGACGGCGGAGTCGTGGTTGCCCCGGATGAAGACGTAGGGCACGCCCAGCGTGCCGACGGCCGTGATCAGGCTGTTCTCCGGCTCGCTGCCCCAGTCGGTGACGTCCCCGGTGTCCAGGACGCCGTCCACGTCGAACTGCGCCACCACCTGCCGCACCAGGTCGAACCCGGCCGGGTTGAGGTGCAGGTCCGAGACGTGCAGCAGGGCCACCGTGTCGTCGCCGTCGCCGGGCGGGGGCAGCGCGGACAGCGTCGAGTAGAGGGTGCTGACGTTGGAGACGAGGTCCTCGAGGGACGCGCGGTAGGCGTCGAACCGGGCCACGATCTCCTCCGCGCTGCCGATGAGGCTGTTCGCGTTGACCAGCAGGCCGGTGTACGTGGGCTGCGACAGGGCGTCGGGCCGCCAGGTCGCCGCGGCCAGCCCGCCGGTGCCGGCCACCAGCGCGGTGGACAGCCCCAGGGCCAGGAGCACCTCGCGGCGCCGGCGCGACAGCAGCAGGGACGCCGCGGTCGCCCCGGCCACGGCGGCGAGCGCGGTCAGGGCGGCCACCCGCTCGACGGCGTCCCGCAGGTCGGCGCTGACCTGGTCCACGACGCCGTCCAGCCGGGCCGGGTCGGTGGCCAGCGCCGACGCGCGGATCTCGTCGACCCGGCTGAGCTGGATCTCCAGCCGGAGAGGGCCGTCGTAGGCGTCGACCTGGAGCGCGCCCAGGGGAGGGATGTCGAGGTCGGCGCCACCCCCGAACGGGCGGAAGGCGAGCGTGGCGTCGAAGGGGCCGATCGGGGCGTCGACCCGGCCCAGCAGCAGGACGCCGAGCCACGCGCCGACGAGGACGACGACCGCCCGCCGGGCCCACCGGCCCGCGCCGCGCAGCAGCCGGGAGCGGGCGGAGGGGCCCGGAGGGCTCGGCTCGCTCACCCCCACCAGGCTAGTGAGCGGCCCGTTCGGCGCGTCGGGGTCAGACGGTCTCGGTGGTGGGTGCGCGGAAGATCCAGCGCAGCGCCATGAACCGCATGAGGCCGATCAGCGCGGTGACCGTGGCGACCAGGGCGACCTGGGTGAGCACGCTGACCTCACCGGCGGTGGAGTCGAGGACCCCGAGCGCCGCGCTGGTGGCCAGCAGGCCCAGGACGGTCACGCCGCCGGCCTCCCACTGCGCGGTGAACCAGTGCACCCGCTCGTCCGCGCGGAAGGTCGCCCGCCGGTGCAGCTCGTTGGCCAGGCCCGTGGACGCCGCCGTCGCCACCAGGTGCGCCGGCAGGTAACCGAGCCACTCGAGCGCGACGAAGAGTGCGGCGTAGACCAGCGTCGTCGCGCCGCCGACGAGCACGAACCGCGCGAACTGACCGAAGGTGTCCTCCCCGCGGAGGCGCGCGACGACGCCATCCACCGCCTCACCCAGGGCCGGGCGGCGGAAGAGCAGGGACGGGCAGGTCACGACGGTCCTCTCGACGGGCACGAAGTCCTTTGTGCAGGTTCCACCTGGGGATCGGCTGGACACCACCCGTTATTCCCCTGAGGTGAGACGTTTTCGCTGTGCGACGCGTCACGGCGTGATCTCGAAACGGACACGCGGGTGGCTCGCTGGCGCGGCGGTCACCCTGCGTCCACCGACGGTGACGACGGCGCGGGGGCAAGCGGCTGTGCTCGGCATCGTCCCCGGTCGGCGGGGGTAAGGGCGGCCCATGAGCCTCATGGGGATCCTCGACCGGGTCGCAGACGTGTCGACCTTCGACAAGGCCATCGAGCCCGCTCGCCGGGCCGTGCAGTCCGCGCTGCGCCCGCAGGCGCTCAAGGACTTCCTGCACGGCACCTGGCTGGGCCACCCGCTGCACCCGGTGCTGGTGCAGGTCCCCGTGGGCAGCTGGACGTCGGCGGGCCTGCTCGACGCGATCCCCCCGCTGCGGCCGGCGGCGACGGTCCTCATCGGGACGGGCGTGGCCGCCGCCGTCCCCGCGGCGCTGTCCGGCGCGGCGGACTGGTCCGAGCAGGGCTCCGGCGTCCGCCGGCTCGGCGTGCTGCACGCGGCGGGCAACACGATCGCGCTGAGCCTCTACGTCGGCTCGCTGGTCGCCCGCGCGCGGGGCCGCGGCGGCCTCGGCCGGGCGCTGGCCTACGCCGGGCTCGGCATCGCGACCGGATCGGCGGCGGTGGGCGGGCACATGTCCTACGCCCAGTCCTCCGGCGCCTCGCACGCCGCGACCGCGGCCCGGGCGCTGTCGACCGACTGGATCGACCTCGGCCCGCTCGACGACCTGCCCGAGGGGCGCCCGACGCTGCGCACCGGCAAGGGCGCGAGCACGGACGTCCCGCTGGTCGCCGTCCGGCGCGGGGCGCGGGTGGACGCGTTCGTGGGCGCGTGCTCGCACCTGTCCGGACCGCTCGACGAGGGGTCGGTCGAGCAGGTGCACGGCAGGGAGTGCCTGGTCTGCCCGTGGCACGGCTCGGCGTTCGACCTGGACGACGGCCAGCCGCGGCGCGGCCCGGCGGCGAACCCGCAGGAGAAGCTGGAGATCCGGATGGAGGCCGGCCACGTGATGGCCCGCCTGCCCGGCCACCAGCGGTAGCCCCGCGGTCCTACGCTGCGGCGCCATGAGACGGGCGGCCGTGGCGGGGCTCGCGCTCCTCTGCGCGGCCTGCACCGCGAGCCCGGCGTCCTCCCCCGTCCCCGCCGGGACGACGTCGGCGGCGCCGACCGTCCCGGCCGTGCCCGGCATCGCCGCCGAGGTGGTGCGGCTGCGCACCGACGTCGCCGTCGGCGGCCGGGTGCAGGTGCGGGTGACCGACACCGGTCCGGAGCCGTTCACCGTGACCGCCGTCGCGCTGGACTCGCCCGGGTTCGCGCCGCTGCCGCCGACCGCGCTCACCGCCGAGTTCGCGCCCGGCCGGGTGATCGACCTGCCCACGCCCTACGGCACCCCCGACTGCTCGGCCGCCCCCGCTCCGGTCGCAGCGCGGCTCACCGTCGCCCGGGCCGGCGGGGCGGCGGAGGAGGTGCGGGTGCCGCTGGCCGGCGACGATCTGGACGTCGTGCACCGCGAGGAGTGCGCCGTCGCAGCAGTGCGGGCGGTCGTCGACGTCGCCCTCACCGGGGTCGCCGGCGAGGCGGGGGAGGCCACCGGCCGCGTCGTCCTGACCCGGCACGGGAACGACGACCGGGTGGTGACGGTCACCGACGTCCGGCGCAGCGTGCTGCTCGACGTCGGGCTGGACGGGCTGCCGCTGGAGCTCGCGGCCGGCCGGCACGAGACGTCGGCGGCGGTGACCTTCACGCCGGCCACGTGCGAGCCCCACGTGCTGGCCGAGACCAAGCAGCCGTTCCTGTTCCCGCTGCAGGTCGCGGTGGGCGATGGCGCCGCGGTGCCGGTGCCGCTGCCGGTGGACGAGGCGCAGCAGGCCCTGCTCTGGGAGCTGGTGCGGCGGGTCTGCGGCTGACTGGAGTCCGGCCCGGCCGCCCCGGGGGGAACGGGACGACCGGGCCGGGGCCTGGGTGCCGGGGAGCTCGCGGTCTCGGCGGCTCCCACTCGGCGGAGGTGACGCTACGTAGTGAGGATGGGCCGCACCCATCCCCTGAGCGGGTGAAACGCCGTGAGGAACCTCACGGACCGTGATGTTCCGGAACTGGGAGGTTGAGGGGTGGCCGCGAGGGCGCACCTCTCGGGGCGGTCGAGGCCCGCGACTCCCGCGAGCGCGCCGAGGAGCTGCAGCGGCAGCTGGGAGCCCGCCGGCTCGCCGATCCGCACCCGGTCCGCAGCGAAGGCCCCGCCGAGCGATGCCTGAGCGGTCCACGGGCCCGGCGGTAGCCTCGCACCGGGCGGCAGTCAGCCTCTGATGGTTTCGCTGCACCCGCCGGGCCTCTAGCTCAACTGGCAGAGCAGCGGACTTTTAATCCGCGGGTTGTGGGTTCGATCCCCACGGGGCCCACCTCGTCGTGTGTCGCTTCGAGCGGCGGCGGTACCCCGATCCGGTGAGCGAGTGGTGTCCCGGGCGCTCGGGACCGGAGGATGCCCCGGTGCTGCTCGCGAAGAAGGTCGTGTCGTCGCTCGGAGTGGTCGCGGCGACCGCCGGTCTGTGGGCCTTCGCGACCCTCGGTGCGTTCGGCGACGGCAACGACCCGTTCCCGCACTCGGTGAGCGGCGAGGTCGCCGTCGTCGTCCCGGGGCGATGACGAGGGAACGAGCGAGGACGACGGAACGGGCGAGGGTCGGCGACGTGCGTGTCCTCGCCTGACGCGTCGTCCTGATCCGCTGACCGTGGGCTCCGCGGGGGTGTGGTCGCGTCCCGTCGCAGAGCTGCCGCCGTCCTGGCGGGGGTCGTCGCCGTCCTCGGGCTGGCCCTGGGCTTCTGGCCCTCGCCCGTCGACTGGGGTCACCCGACCGAGGACGGGCGCGGCGCCGTCGCGTGCGGATCCGCCTTCACGGGACTGCACGGCGATGCCGGCACCGAGGAGTTCTGCGGCACGTTCCTCGATCTCCGCCCCGGCGGGGACGGCGACGACAACGGCGCCCACATCGCCCGCTGCGAGGCCCGGCTCTCCGGGCAGCGGCCGCTGGCCATCGCCGCGACCGCGACCGCGACCGGCGGCCCGGGCCTCGGTTGGCTGTTCCTGACCGAGCAGCAGGCCTCGGCGGGAAGGCGGGAGGACGCGGAGGACGACGGCTCGCCCGTCGACGTCACCGGAGCGGGAGCCCGCGTCAGCGCGTCGGCTGCTGTCCACCCGATGAGGGATGTGTATCGCGCTTCGGCGTGTATCGATTGACTTTCGATAGCTCCCACCCGAGAGTCGATGCATGTCGCAGACGCAACGGGTGGTGGGCCCGCTCCGGGTCCTGCTCGCGATCGTGTTCGCCGCGCTGGTGGGCGCCCAGTTCTGGGCCGTGCCCGGGATGCTGCCGGACCTGGCCGAGCCGTCACTGGAGCAGTCGTTCATGCGGTGGACGCTGCTGACGGTCTCGGTCCTCGGGCTGGTGTGCGTCCAGGTCGTCATCGTGTGCACCTGGAAGCTGCTGACCCTGGTCCGGCACGACCGCATCTTCAGCCAGAGCGCACTGCCCTGGGTCAACGCCATCGTGGGGGCGATCGCCGTCGGCTGGGTGATGCTCCTCGGCGCGTTCATCTGCGCGTACTACTTCATCGTCGACGAGGTCAGTGACGACCCGGCCCTGCCGGTGCTGCTGCTGGTGCTGCTGCTGATCGGCGCCGTCGTGGGGCTGCTCATGGTCGTGATGCGAGCGCTGCTCCGGCAGGCGACGTCGCTGCGGACCGACATGGAAGCGGTCATCTGATGCCCATCGTCGTGCGCATCGACGTGGAGCTGGCCCGACGCAAGATGAGCGTCGGCGAGTTCGCCGAGCGGGTCGGGCTCACGCCGGCGAACGTGGCCGTGCTCAAGAACGGCCGGGCCAAGGCCGTCCGCTTCAGCACCCTGGAAGCGATGTGCCGGGTGCTCGACTGCCAGCCCGGGGACCTGCTCGAGTGGGTCCCGGAGGACTCCGACGCCCCGCACGAGGCCCACCGGTGATCGAGGTCCGCAACCTGACCAAGCGCTACGGCGACGTCCTGGCCGTCGACGACCTCAGCTTCGCCGTCGAGCCGGGGAAGGTCACCGGCTTCCTCGGGCCGAACGGGGCAGGGAAGTCGACGACGATGCGGATGGTGCTCGGCCTGGACCGGCCGACGTCCGGAGAGGCCCTGGTGAACGGGCGGCGCTTCGCGACGCTCGCCGAACCGCTGCGCGAGGTCGGCGCGCTGCTCGACCCCGGCGCCGTGCACCCCGGCCGCACCGGCCGCAACCACCTGCGGGTGGCCGCGCGGGCCAACGGCGTCCCGGAACGCCGGGTGGACGAGGTCGTCGAGGAGGTCGGGCTCGGGCGCGCGGCCCGCCGCCGGGTCACGGGCTACTCCCTGGGCATGCGCCAGCGTCTCGGGATCGCCGCGGCGCTGCTCGGCGACCCCCGCGTGCTGCTGTTCGACGAGCCGGTCAACGGCCTGGACCTCGACGGGGTCCGCTGGATCCGCGAGCTGCTGCGCCGGCTCGCCGACGAGGGGCGCACCGTGCTGGTCTCCAGCCACCTGCTCAGCGAGATGCAGCAGATCGCCGACCGGCTGGTCGTCATCGGCCGGGGCCGCCTGATCGCCGACGCGACGACCGAGGAGATCCTGCGCGGGCTGGGCTCGGTCCAGGTGCGCGTCCGCAGCTCGCGCCCGGACGCCCTGCTCGCCCGGCTGCAGGAGCGCGGCCTGGTGGTCCGGCGCGCCGACGCCCACGAGCTGCTGGTCGAGGGCGCCACCGCCGAGGAGGTCGGCGAGCTCGCCCACGCCGAGGACGTCCCGCTGCACCACCTCTCCGAGGTCGCGCAGTCCCTCGAGGAGGCCTACACCGAGTTGACCGGCACCAGCGTGGAGCACTCCGCCCGCCGACCCGAGCACGCGGGCGCCACGGCGGAGGCCGTCCGATGACCGCCGCTGTCGACGCCCGCGCAGTGGACGACGTCCCGGCCGTCCGGGTGCTCGCCCGCGCGTGCGCCGCCGAGTGGACCCGGCTCTGGACGGTCCAGGCCACCTGGTGGTTCCTGGCCGCGGCAGCCGTGGCCATGGTGGGCATCGGTGTCCTCGCCGGCCTCGACGCGGACGCGAGCGGGGACCCGGCCTGGGCGGTGGCGGCGGTCGCGGCCATGCCGGCGCAGTTCGCCCTCCTCGCCCTCACGGTCAGCGCCGTCACCTCCGACCACGCCACCGGGGGGATCGTCCCGACGCTGCAGTGGACGCCGCGTCGCGGGACCCTCTTCCTCGCCCGCACGGGCGTGGCGGTGGGCACCGCCACGCTCCTCGGTGCGCTGCTGGCGGTGGCCTCCGGCCTCGCCGCCTACGCCACGGCCCGGCCGGCACTGACCCTGCCCGTGGGCGAGGGGCTCGACGTCCTGGGCACCGTCGCCCTCGTCGTCGCGGCCGGGACGGCGCTCGCGGCAGGGCTGGGCTTCCTGCTGCGCCACACGGCCGGCGGCCTGGTCGCGGTGTTCCTGCTGGTGCTCGTGCTGCCGCTGCTGCTGCCGCAGTTCGGCTACGCCTGGACGTCCGCGCTCGCCGAGGTCCTCCCCGGCTCGGGGGCGGCGTTCCTGCTGCTCGGCGGGGTGCCGGGGATGACGGAGGCGTCGTCGGTGACGGTCCTGCTGGCCTGGGCCGGTGGCGCGCTGCTGCTCGGCTGGCTGCGCCTGGCCCGGGACGACGCGAACCGGTGAGCACCGACCTCGGGGACGTCGACGTGCTCGTCGTCGGCGCCGGACTGGCCGGGCTGCACACGGCCACGCTGCTGGCCGAGCGCGGCCACGACGTGCTGCTGGTCGACCGGCGCACGACGCTGTCCGGCGCGATCCGCACCACGGGGATCTTCGTCCGGAAGACGCTGGACGACTTCCCGCTGCCGGCCGAGTGCCTCGGGCCCCCGATCCGGCGGGTGGTGCTCTACCCGCCGGGGCTGCGCCGCCCGGTGACCCTGGTCAGCGCGCGCGACGAGTACCGGGTGGGCGACATGGCGCCGCTGTACGTGGCGGCGGCGCGCACCGCGGCCGAGGCCGGAGTCCGCATCGTGCTGGGGACCCGCTACGCCGGGCGGTGCGGCGACGCGTCCCTCCTGGCCGGCCCCGACGGGCCGGTGCGGGTGCGGGCCCGGTTCGTCGTCGGCGCCGACGGCGCCCGCTCGCGGGTGGCTCGTGACCTCGGCCTGGACCGCAACACGCACCTGCTGGTCGGTGCCGAGGAGGTCTTCGCGGTCCCCGGCAGCGCGGAGCCGCCGACGTTCCACTGCGTGCTCGACCCCTCGCTGGCGCCCGGGTACCTGGCGTGGGTCGTCAACGACGGGCGGCACGCCCACGTCGGCGTCGCCGGTTACGCCGACCGCTTCCCGGACGGACTGCGCCGGGCCGTGCAGCGGTTCGGCGCCTCCGCGCCCGGACTGCCCGGCGTCGAGCGCCCGGCCGAGGTGGAGCGGCGCGGCGGCCCCATCCCGGTCGGCGGGCTGCTGCGCCGGATCGGCTGCGCGGACGGGCTGCTCGTGGGGGACGCGGCGGGCGCGGTCTCCCCGCTGACCGCCGGCGGCCTCGACCCGTGCCTGCGGCTGTCGGAGCACGCCGCCGCCGTCCTCGACGACGCCCTGCGGGCCGGCCGGCCGGACGCGCTGACCCGCTACGACGGAGCCGCGCTGCGAGCGCGTTTCCGTGGGCGGCTGGCGCTGCGCCGGGGGCTGGCCCAGGTGCGCACGCCGGCGGTGGCCGCGGCGGCGTTCGGCCTGCTGCGGACGCCGGTGGGGAGGGCCGCGGCGCGCCGTGTGCTGTTCGGCGACCGGTCGTTCCCGACGCCGACGCCGGACGTCGTCCCCGTGCCGTGACCCGGGAGGGTCGTGACCAGGGAGGGCCTCAGTCCTCCCGTGGCGCCAGGCGCCGCGCACTCCGGCTGCGCTGCGCCCGGTCCTGGACCCACAGGACCAGGCAGCGCAGCGCGGCGTAGCCCTCCGGCGAGGCGAAGCCCTGCTCGAAGCGCGCCGCCTTGATCAGCTCGTCGCTGTCGACCGAGCCGCCGGTGGAGAAGCGGTCGAGGACCTGCCCGGTCAGTGACGCGCTGCGGAACTGCGCGGCGATGCCCAGGGCGACCGCCCCGGAGACGGTCACGCTCGCCGGTGGCCGGTCCATGGCGGCACGGCGGTCGAGCACCTCCAGCACCTCTCGCGCCACGTGTGCCTCCGAGGCAGGGGTGGTCGTCGGGCCGCTGATGATCACGTCGTGCTCCTCGCTGGGTGGTGCGTCGTCCCGGAGGATCGGCAGCCGCAACGCGGTGTTGCAGGGGTGCAGGGTCCGACGCCACCCGTTGGGGTGGGGAACCGGGACCCCGGCCGGCCCGGGGACGGGCCCTGCGACATGCCGTGCCGCGGGCCGCCACCGGCGTCACCACGCCCGCTGACCGGCCGTTCCACGCTGCGGACCAGGGCGGATGTCGACATGACGGCGGGCGCAGCGAGGGGTCACCGACCCCTCGGTGGGGCCCGGACAACGATCGGGTGACGGCGCCGTCCCGGGCCTCGGGAGAGGGGTCCGCGGGGCGGTCTCGAGCCCTACTTTTCCGGCTGTCCGCGGCACTTCCCCGGCCGCGACGAACAGTCCCGAGGAGCCCCGTGTGAACGCCGCGCCACCAGCACTGGCCACCCGACCGCCGTCCCCTGCCGGGCCGACCCCCGCCGACCACGAACTGACCCTGACGGCGTTGATGGACCTGTTCGTGCCCGAGGACCGCGCCGCGGCGCCGGCGTCGCTGCGCCGCGAGCTGCGTTCCTCGCTCGCCCGGCTGCGGCCGTGGCTGCGCGACCTGGTGCAGCGGGCCGCCCTGTGGGGCGCCGGACCGCAGGGGGCCTGGCGTGCCTGGTGAGGTCGGCGAGGTCGTGCTGTTCTGGCCGGCCGTGACCGTGCTCGGCTTCGTGCTGCTCGCAGCGGTGGTCATCGCGCTGGGTACCAGGTCGACCGAGCGGTACCAGTTCGAGCGCAACCAGGTGCAGCGGCGGGCGGCGGTCCCCGCGATGACCGCTGCGGCCCCGGCCGGTGACGTCCCGGCCGCCCGGCCGGCCGGCGACTCCCGGCGTGCCGACACCGGCGGCGGGGACGGGTGCCTCGAGCAGGGCGCCGCCGTCGGTGTCGCCACGCACCCCGCGGGCAAGCGGGCCGTCGGGTCCGGGAGTGCGCCGGCCTGGTGGCTGGTCGACGAGTGGGCCGACCGCCCCGGCGGCCGGATCGTCGCCGGCCCCTTCGCCGACCGGGTCGACGCGGACTGGGCGGCGCTGGCCGGCGGGCTGCCGGCGTCGGTGCGGGCGGTGTACGCCGCGCAGCGCACCGACGGCGGGCTGGTCCGGCGGCAGCTGCCCCAGGAGCGGGCGTGGCTGAGCGAGCTCGGGGACCAGCTGGACCGGCTGACCGAGGAGTGGAACGGGCTGCTGTCGGACGACGACGCGCTCACCACGCTGGTCGTCGAGGTGACCGCGGCGCTGGTCGAGGCCGGTCTGCCGCTGCACGAGTGCGACGGGCGGGGCGCTGCCGGTGGGGTGTGCCTGACCCCGGTCCCGGGCGAGGGCGGCATCCTGGTCAGCTGGCACGCGCACGACCGGATGAGCCGTCAGCAGGCGCGCGGGGCGGCCGTGGACGCGGCGGTGCAGCGGACGATGAACGCCGCCGTCGCCGACCTGCTCGCCCAGCTGGGCTTCCGGGTCGAGCCCACCGGGTCGGCCGGCTGCTCCCTGGTCCTCGACGTCCGGAGCTGGGCCTAGCGCCGGGTGGGCCTGGTCCTCTGGTGGGGCTGGTCCTCTGGTGGGGCTGGTCCTCTGGTGGGGCTAGGCGTCCTCGTCCAGGAAGCGTTCGACCACCGGGGCCAGTTCCTCGGCCTCGGTGATCAGCGCGAGGTGCCCCCCGTGGTAGAGGTGCAGCCGGGCCCCGGGGATCAGCCGGGCGAGGACGTGCGCGTTGACCACCGGGATGATCGGGTCGTCGTCCCCCGCGACGATCAGCGTCGGCTGCCGGATCAGCCGCAGGAACGGCAGGCTGCTCCAGCCGGCGCTGGCCGCGAGCTGGTAGTAGTAGCCGCGCCGCGGGCCCAGCCGGCTGGCGGAGTGCAGCACCCGGGCCGCCAGCGCCGGGTCGTCGCGGATGGTCCCGCCGTAGATGTCCCCGGCGACCGCCCGGGTGTAGGCGGGGTCGCGGTGCCGGCGCGGGGTCAGCATCCGGGCCAGCACCCGCGGGTGCGCGGGCACCATCAGGCTGCCCGTGCCGGTGGCGGCCAGGACCAGCCGGCGGACGCGCCGGCGGTGCTGGACGGCGAAGTGCTGGGCCAGCCCGCCGCCCCAGGACAGCCCCAGGACGTCGACCGGGTCGTCGTGGCCCAGCCGGCTGAGCACCCCGGCGACGACCGGGCTGAACGTGGCCAGGACGTAGGGGACCACCGGCCTCGGGGAGCCGCCCACCCCGGGGACGTCGAACCGGATCACCGTCCGCCGGCGGTCGACCGCGTCGACGAACGGCTGCAGCACCTCCAGGCTCGCGCCGATGCCGTTCATCAGCAGCAGTGGCGGGACCGACTCGTCCCCGGTGCGCACCGACACCCGCAGCGTGCGGCCCGCGACGGTGACGGTGCGGACCACGTCGGCGGCCGGCGCCGACGTGGCCCGCGGCGTGCGCGGCTTACTTGTCGAAGACATACGTGCCGGGGGCGTCGGTCAGCGGCGGTAGCTCGTCGTTGCCCAGGGACGTCGGCGCGTCCACCTCGTCGCCGGAGCGCTCGGCCAGCCAGGACGTGAAGTCCGGCCACCACGAGCCCTTCTGCTTCTCCGCGGCGGCCAGCCACTGCTCCGCGTCCGGCGGGGTGTCCGTGGCGACCTGGAAGGACGCCTTCGGGTTGCTCGGGGGGTTCACCAGCGAGGCGATGTGCCCGCTGGTGGAGAGGATGAAGCGGCTGCGCCCGCCGAGCAGCTGCGTCGTCCGGTAGCAGGACTGCCACGGGCAGATGTGGTCGGCGATGCCCGCGGTGACGTAGGCGTCGACGTCCACCTTCGACAGGTCGACCGGGGACCCGAGCATGGTGGCGGCGCCCGGCTTGGTCAGCTTGTTGCCGAACGCGATGTCGATGAAGTCCCGGTGCAGGGCCGCGCTCATGCGGGTGGTGTCGCCGTTCCAGTAGAGGATGTCGAAGGCCGGCGGCGGGTTGCCCTGCAGGTAGTTGTTGACCCAGTAGTTCCACACCAGGTCGTTGGGCCGCAGCCAGGCGAACACCTCGGCCAGGGTCGCGCCGTCCAGGTAACCCTTCTTCCGCGACCTCTCGGTCGCGTCCCGGACCGCCCCCTCGTCCATGAGCGCGCCGAGCGTGCCCGCCCGCGACCAGTCCAGGACGGCGACGGAGTAGCTGGAGGCGGCGACCCGGCCCAGTCCGCCGGTGGCGGCCAGGTGGGCGAGCGTCATCGCGAGGATGATCCCGCCGGAGCAGAAGCCCTGGAGGGCGACCCGGTCGCTGCCGGTGATCCGCTCCGCGGCGTCCATGGCGTCGAGGACCGCCTGGCCGTAGGCGTCCATGCCCCAGTCGGCGTGCCGCTCGTCGGGGTTGCGCCACGACATCATGAAGACCTGCTGGCCCGCGGCCACGTAGTGCTCGACGATGCTGCGGCCGGGGGCGAGGTCGGTGATGTAGTACTTGTTGATCGTCGGCGGCACGATGACCAGCGGTACCGACCGCACCCGCTCGGTCGTCGGCCGGTACTGGATGAGCTCGAACACCGGCGTCCGCAGCACCACCGCGCCCGGCGTGACGGCGAGGTCCTCCCCGACGGTGAAGGCGTCGGGCTCCACCATCGAGGGCACCCGTGGCGCGGACGCGAGGTCGCCGACCATCCGCCGGAGGCCCCGGACGGCGTTGCGCCCGCCGGTGTCGATGACCGCCTTCCACAGCAGCGGGTTGAGCGGGCCGTTGCTCGGGGCGAGGGCGTCGACGACGTTGGTCAGCGTGAAGCGCAGGCGCTCGTCGTCCTGCCAGTCGAGGTCGGCGGCCTCGAGCAGCTCCAGCGCGGTGCGCGAGGCGGCGATGTGCGCCTGCATCGCCCGCCGCATGAGCCCGTTGCCCGTCCAGGCCGGGTCGGCGTACCGCTTGTCCCTGGGTGCGGGGGCGAGGTCGGAGCGGCCGGCGACGACCTTGCCGAGGTCCTTGGCGAGGGTGCCGATCTGGCCGGCGACCACCCTGGGCCGGCCGGCCAGCGCGCGGCCGAGCCGCAGCGTCGTGCGCGCCGGGGGGATCATCCGGCGCAGCGGCCCCCGGGCGCCGTCCACGAGGACCATGTCGAGGCCGAGAGCCGCCTCGCCGGGCTCCTGGGCGACCCCGTCGGTGGTGCGGTCCTCAGCGGGACGCGCTGCGTCGGTCATGCCGGTCTCCTCGGTGCGGTGGCTCGCAGTGTGACCACCGACACTGAACCACGCAGCGCCGACCGCCGCAGGACCACGACCCTCTCCCGGGTGGCTCCTCCAGGGTCGGGTGGCGCGGTCGAGCCTCAGGCGCTCTCGGGGACCAGTTCCGACCGCGGCGCGGCGTTCGGCGGCCGGCGCCACGACCGGTTCCGCCGCCAGAACAGGTAGGTGCCCAGCCCGAGCGGGATGGGTAGCACGTAGGTGAGCGCGCGGTACACCAGCACCGCGGCGGCGACGAGGGAGCGGTCGCCACCCGCGGCCGCCAGACCGGCGATCAGCGCCACCTCCATGACCCCCAGCCCGCCCGGGGTGAACGGGACGGCGGTCAGCAACCGGGCGAAGGCGAAGACCGTCAGGGCCTCCACCACCCCGACGTCCTCGCTGGGCACGCCCACGACCCGCAGCGCCACGAGCAGCACGAGGAACAGCGACAGGTGGCTCACCAGCGTGGTCACCGTGATCCAGTGCCACCGGGCGCGCAGCAGCAGCGCCGTCCGGTCGCGGAACCGCGTCGTCGCCCGGTCCCAGCCCTGCACCGGTGGCCGGCCGAACGGCCGGACCACCGCCGAGGCGACCCGCCCGGCGGCGGTGCCGATCCGCGCCGCGCCCTCGCGGCTGCGCAGCAGCAGCCAGAGCAGGACGACGGCCGCGGCCAGGCCCGCCAGACCCGCCAGCCCGGCCGCAACCCGCCCGGCGCTCGGGGTGGACCGGAACGCCAGCAGGCTCAGCGCCAGCACCGGCAGACCGAGCTTGGCGAAGTTGTTCCACAGCCCGGCCACCAGCAGGGAGACCGACGTCCGGGAGCGGGAGAAACCCCAGGAGCTGTTCATCGCGTAGGTGAGGCCGACGGCGATCGCCCCGCCGGCGACGACGGTGTTCGCCACCGCCGTGGTGGAGAGGGTGGCCACCGTGGCCTGGCGGAGGGTCTGCCCGGGCATGGTCGCGACCACGAGGAACTGGTAGGTCGCCAGGTTCCAGGCCGTCACCACCGCGAGCAGGCCCAGCTGCGCCGCCGTCAGTGCGCGGACGGTGTCCCACACCGCCGACAGGCTGGTGAACCGGGGGATGAACCAGGCCAGGACCGCGGCGGCCAGCAGCAGCGACAGCACCGGCGTGAGCACCTTGCGCCACCGGCGCCAGAGCGCGATCACGGCGGGTCCAGCCCGAGCCGGCCGCCGTTCTCGGCGCGCACCTGCTCGGCGAGGTCCTCCCGGCGCAGGGTGCCGATGCCCTGGGTCGCCAGCGCCAGCGGCTCGGCGCGGTTGTCACCGGCGAGGGCGAAGGCGATGGTCAGGCAGCCCCCGTCGAACAGGTAGATGCGCCGGCCGTGGTACTGCGGCGTCACCTGGGTGACCCGCTCGAACCGCGCCATCCCGTCCCGGTCGCTGCGGACCTCGGTGGCCTCGCCGGTGTCGCACGACCCGGTCAGCGCCACCTCGATGGCGTGCACGCCGTCCCGGTCGGAGTCCAGCCAGAACCGGGCCGAGCCGCGCCCGGCCTCCAGACCGGAGAAGTGCCAGCCCAGCGGCAGCCCCTGCACGCAGGGCACCACCGACGCCGTCGGCACGGCCTGCGCCATGAGGACGACGCCGTCGGCGGCGCGCGCGTCGTCCCCGATGGAGCAGGCCGGGGGCGTGCCCACGGCCGGGGCGCCCGGCAGCGCGCACCCCGTGGCGAGCAGCGCGGCGCCGGCGAGCAGGACCACTCGCCGGGCCGGCCGGGCCCCGGTCACAGCGGCGAGTCCAGCAGGTCGACGGCGACCAGCGCGGCGACGAGCATGCCGAGCAGGGCGACCAGCGACTGCCCGACCCGCCGGAAGCTCCACCGCTGGATGCGCACCGGCGGCAGGCGGTAGGGGAGCAGCCGGAGGAACTGCGCGTGCAGGTCGCGCCCGTCGGCGCGCAGCAACCGGCGCAGCTGGCCTGGCATGGTGAGGCCGCGGGTGGCGGCGAAGGCCTCGGCGAGTTCCTCGTCGGAGAAGCGCAGCCGCGCCCGGGCGTACACCCGCGCCGCGTCGGTGCGCAGCGCGAGGACCAGCATCGTGTTGGCCAGGTCCACCGCCTGCCGCCAGGGGCTGGGCCGGACCTCGGCGAAGGCGGAGTCGATCAGGTAGAGGGTGCCGTCGCGGACCAGGATGTTGGCCGGCTTGAGGTCGCGGTGGGCCACGCCGATGTCCCACATCCGCCGCACCGCGGCCAGCCCCTGGTCGATCACCGCGTCGTCGATCTCGGCGTCCCCGATCTCCTGGGCGCCGCGGAGGAACTCGGTGACCAGCAGGTACTCCCGCTCCGGGGTGATCTCCACGATCCCCATCGGGTGCGGCACGGGCAGCCCGGCGTCGGAGAACAGCCGCAGCACGTAGTCCTCGTACTGCACGAGCCGGCGCACGCTGGCGAAGGGCTTCTCGTCCTCCAGCCGGCCGTAGAGCAGCGTGCGGGCCAGCTTGAACCAGCGGTCGGAGCGCACGTGCGTGGCGGCGTAGAGCTTGCCGAAGACGAAGTCCTCCTCCCCGTCGGAGGCCTTCACCGTGATCCGCAGCGGCGTCGAGCCGCCGGACGCGGCCAGGTTGAACGGCGTGCAGGAGGTGGCCAGCAGGCCCAGCTGGTCCTGCAGCGCCCGGACGATCGCCTGGCCGCGCGCGCCGGAGACGTCGAGGTGCGCCGGGCTGCCGCGGCGGTAGCGCACCGGGTGGACGTCGGTCGGCGTCATGAGCCGGAACGCCGCCAGGGGGGTCGCCACGCCCAGGACGACCGCCGCCACCACGTCGCTCGGGTGGTCCTGGGCCAGGTACAGCCGGGAGGCGACGGTGACCGCCAGCAGCCCCACGACGACCCACTTGGCGATCGTCCGGGGACGGCCCGCCGGCACGAGGGCGTACACGGTGCTCACCAGGAACGCGGCGAGCACGGTCACCGGCAGCGAGGGCATGGAGAAGCCGGACCACTCGCCCAGCAGCTCGACCTCGTAGGGGCGCGGCCGCTGCAGGACGACCGTGGCCAGCGCCGCGACGTTGACCACCACGAGGCCGACGCCCAGCCACACGAACAGGTGGTGCCAGCGCCGGCACACCACCAGGACGAGCAGGTTGGCCAGCCACAGCGCGTGGATCGCGGGCCGGGTCGCCAGCACCCCGGCCACCTCGGCGACCTCGGTCAGCCCGGGGGAGTGCAGCGTGGCGATGCCCTGCAGCACGCGCGTGTCGACCAGGTCGACCAGCGGCACGCTGTCGGTGGCCAGGACGACCGCCCAGGCCACCACCACGCCCGCCGACAGGCCCAGCCACCACCGGCCGGACGTGTTGAGGTGCCGGGGCAGCGGCGGCGGCTCGCCGGAGGGACGGCGCCGGCGGCGCACGCGCTGGATGGCCGGCGGGCCGGGGCGCCGAGCCGGGCCTGCCTCCGAGGCGGCGTGCGGCAGCGACGCCATGCCGCCCGATGCTGCACCGTGGCGGGCCCGCGGTCCATTGGGTTCGCCGCCGTCCGGCGCTAGCGTGGCCGGGGCCCGTTCCCCCGCGAGGAGGGAGCCCGCGATGCAGCGTTCCCGGGCGTTCCCCGCCGCGCTTCTCCTGCTGGCCCTCCTCCTGCTGCCCGGGTGCGCCCCGGAAACCGGGACGGCGGCCCCGGCCGCGGAGGGCACGATCCGCATCGCCTCCTACGACTTCGCCGAGAACCAGATCCTGGCCGAGGTGTACGCCGAGGCGGTGCGCCGCGCGGGCCTGCCGGTGACCGTCCAGCACGGCATCGGCACCCGCGAGGTGGTGCTGCCCGCGCTCGAGCAGGGGGTCGTCGACCTGGTCGTGGACTACCTGGGCACCGCCCTGGACTTCGTCGACCCGGGGCAGCCGCCGGCCCGGCGCGAGCCCGAGCACCTCCGGGCCGCCCTGGCGCGGGCGATGGCCCAGCGCGGCGCCACCGTGCTCGCCGCGGCGGCCGCCGAGGACCAGAACGGGTTCGTCGTCCGGGCCGCGTTCTCCGAGCAGAACGCCGTCCGCCGGCTGTCCGACCTCTCCCTGGTCGCCTCCGGGATGGTGTTCGGGGGGCCGCCCGAGTGCCCGGAGCGGCGGTACTGCCTGCCCGGCCTGCGGGAGGTGTACGGCCTCGAGTTCGCCGAGGTGCGGGCCATGCCGTCCCGGTCGGCGACGGTGGAGGCGCTGCAGTCGGAGGAGATCGACATCGGGCTGCTGGAGACGACCGACGCGCGGCTGGCCGACGGCTCGCTGGTGCTGCTCGACGACGACCGGGGGCTGCAGCCGCACGAGAACGTGGTGCCGGTCGTGCGGACGGCGGTGCTCGACCGGGCGGGGGCGGAGCTGTCGACGGCGCTGGACGCGGTCAGCGCCCGGCTGACCAACGCCGACCTGGTGCGGCTCAACCGGCTGGTCGCCGTGGACGGCCGGACGCCGGCGGAGGCCGCGGCGCTGTGGTGGGGCGGGCGCTGAGCGTGCATGCCGGGGGCGGTCGACGGGCAGGAGGCGGGCACTGACCCGCAACCCGAGGAGTGCCTGCCGTGGGCCGATCCATCGCCGACCAGACGGACGAGGAGCTGGGAGGGCCCGGCAGCGTCCTGGTCCGCCAGCGCCGCGACCACATCGAGCTCGACCGGCTGCTGCACCAGCTGGACGGCACCACCGGCCGGGAGCAGGAGGAGGTGCTCACCCGCATCGACCGGCTGGTGTTCAGCCACGCCTTCGCCGAGGAGACCGTGCTGTGGCCGGTGCTGCGCCGGGTGCTGGCCGACGGCGACGCGCTGACGCTGCGGGTGGAGGAGGAGCACCAGGAGGTCAACGAGCTGGTCTCCGAGATCGAGACCCTCGGCCACGACGACCCCCGCCGCGCCCAGCGGCTGGCCCGGCTGGTCGAGGTGCTGCGGGAGGACGTCCGCGACGAGGAGGACGTGCTCTTCCCGCGGCTGCAGGAGAAGCTCGACCCGCACCAGCTGCGGCGGCTGGGCCGGCAGTGGGAGCTCGCCCGCCGGGTGTCGCCGACCCGCCCGCACCCCACGGTCTCCCGCCGGCCGCCGGGCAACGCGCTGTCGGGCCTGCCGCTGACGCTCATCGACCGCACCCGCGACCTGGTCGACGCCGCCGTCCGCCGCGCCCCGGAGCAGCTCGCGCCGGCCGGGGAGGCGGTCAGCCGGGCGCTGGCCGGGGTGGCCGGGCTGGTGGAGCGGGTGCCGCTGTCCCGCCGCGGGGACCAGCCACCGACGTCCCGCTGACGCGACGACGGCTCCTCCCCAGCTGGGGAGGAGCCGTCGTCGGGTCGCCCCCTGCACGGGCAGGGGGCCCGTGCTCAGTTCGTCTGGCGGGGCTTCGGGTCGCTGCGGGCGTCGAGCTGGATCTCCTTGTGCGCCTCCGGCACGCCCTCCTTGAGCTCCTTGGTCCGCTCGATCTCGGCGTCGAGCTCGATGCCGAACAGCAGCGCGACGTTGATCAACCAGAACCAGATGAGGAAGACGACGACACCGGCCAGCGCCCCGTAGGTCTTGTTGTAGCTGCCGAAGTTCGCCACGTAGAAGGCGAACAGGGCTGACGCGACGATCGCCACGACGATGGCGACGGCGGCGCCGGGGCTGACCCACTTGAAGCCGCGCAGCTTCGCGTTCGGGGTCGTGTAGTAGAGGACGGCGATCATCAGCGCCAGGACGACGAGGATGACCGGCCACTTGACCACGTTCCAGACGGTCATCGCCGTCTCGCCCACCCCGATCGCCTGGCCGACGGCGTCGACCACGGGGCCGCTGAGCACCAGCAGGGTCACGATGACCGCGGCGAAGAGGATGCCGATCAGCGTGACGAGCAGCTGCAGCGGCTTGAGCTTCCAGATCTTGCGGCCCTCGGGGGTCTCGTAGACCACGTTGGCCGCGCGGGTGAACGCGCCCACGTACCCCGAGGCCGACCAGACGGCGCCGGCCAGACCCAGGACCAGGCCGAAGCCGGCCGCGCCCGTGTTGCCGGCGATCTGCTGGATCACCGGGTTGAGCGTGCTGGCCGCCTGCTGCGGGACGACCGCGGTCAGGGCGGTGGTGAGCTGCTCCGGGTTGGTCAGCAGGCCCACGATCGACAGCAGGGCGATCAGCGCGGGGAACAGCGCGAGGACGCCGTAGTAGGTGAGCGAGGCGGCCCAGTCGGTGAGGTTGTCCTCGCTGAACTCCTTGAGCGTGCGCTTGAACGTGCCGCCGGTGGTGGGCTTCGGGTCGGCCCCCTGCGGGGCGTTGTCGAACCGGACCTCGTTGACCTTGTCGTCCTGGGGTGCTGGATCCCCGGCGCGGTTGCCGGAGAACCGGGTGTCCTTCGCGGCGGTGTCGGCGCCGCGGGAGCCGGTGGGGCGGTTCATGGTCGTCCTCCGGTCGGGGTGGGAACTCGTCGTCCTCCCCGGTGCCCCGGACGGTCCTGTTCCATGCCCGCCCCGGGGTGTCGTGGCGCCGCCCCCCTGGTCGGGGGGTCGCGGATGTCACCCGAGCGGGGTGTCATGGCTGCGACGTCGTCACCCTCCGGGGTGGGTCCGGGCGCCCCGGTGTCAGGTACTCCGCACGGATCGACGATTGAGATCCCGGTCAGCGGGGGAAGACACCACCCGACGACGTGCTGCGGGGGGCATGCCTCCCTGCGGCGACGAACAGATCGACTCCCAGGGGGATGAAACCGATGGTGCTGTGGCCGGCCGTGACCCTGATCGGGTTCCTGGTCCTGACCGCACTGGTGATCGTGATGGGCACCTCGTCCACGGCCCGGTACGAGCGGGAGCAGCGCGCCGCGACCGCGTCGGCGGCCCGCCCGGCCGCCCGCGCCGCCGAGCCGGTGGGCATGGCCCGCGCGGCCTGAGAAAGGACCCTCCTGCCCCTCACCGCTCGCAGGCTCGCGGCGGGCCCCTGCAGGAGGGCCACCCGCGCGCCCCGCGCTCCGACGAGGAGCCACGGGGCGCGGCCGCGTCCGGGACCCTTCCGCTACAGCCAGGCCTCGTCGGTGTCGAGGACGGTGCGGTCCAGCGACTCGAGCAGGTCCAGGTGGGTGTGCACCTTGGGCAGCTCGTACCGGTGGAAGAAGCGCGCCGCCGCCCGCTTGCCCTGGTGGAAGTCGCCGGCCTGCTCGCCGGTGGCCAGCGCCTGCTCCAGCCACAGCCAGGCCACGACGACGTGGCCGGCCGCCTCGAGGTAGGCGGTGGAGTTGGCCAGCGTGACGGCCGGGTCCCCGGCACCCCACAGCGTCGCGGTGACCGCGCCGATGCGGGCCACGGCCGCGTCGAGGTCGGCGGCGAACGCGGCCCACTCCGTGCCGGCCGCCCGCGCCGTCGTCCGCCCGATGGTCTCGGCCAGCAGCGCCGGCCCGGCACCGCCTTGCATGACGACCTTGCGGCCCAGCAGGTCCAGCCCCTGGATGCCGTTGGTGCCCTCGTGGATGGGGTTGAGCCGGTTGTCCCGGTAGAACTGCTCGACCGGGTAGTCGCGGGTGTAGCCGTAGCCGCCGTGCACCTGGATGGCCAGGTCGTCGGCGACCGGCCCCCACTGCGACGGCCAGGCCTTCGCGATCGGCGTGAGCACCTCCAGCAGCAGGTGCGCGCGCTCGCGCTCCTCCCGGGACTCCGCGGTCTGCTCCTCGTCGACCAGCCGCGCGCAGTAGAGGCCCAGCGCCAGGCCGCCCTCGGCGTAGGACTTCGCGGCCAGCAGCATCCGCCGCACGTCGGTGTGCTCGACGATCCGCACCGGCGGCCGGGTGGCGTCCCGGTCGGCCGGCGGCCGGCCCTGGGTGCGGGTGCGCGCGTACTCCAGGGCGTGCAGGTAGCCGGTGTAGCCGAGCACGGTCGCGCCCATGCCGACGCCGATCCGCGCCTCGTTCATCATCGTGAACATGTAGGTCAGGCCGCGGTGCTCCTCGCCGACGAGGTACCCCACCGCGCCGGCCCGCCCGCCGGGGGTGTGCCCGCCCTCGCCGAGGTTCAGCAGCGTGTTCGTCGTCCCCCGGTAGCCCATCTTGTGGTTGAGCCCGGCCAGGACGACGTCGTTGCGCTCACCCAGCGAGCCGTCGTCGCGCACGAGGTGCTTGGGGACGACGAACAGCGAGATGCCCTTCACGCCGGGCGGACCGCCGGGGACCTTGGCCAGCACCAGGTGGACGATGTTCTCGCTGAGCTCGTGGTCGCCCGCCGAGATCCACATCTTGTTGCCGGTCAGCCGGTAGGTGCCGTCGTCCTGCCGCTCGGCCCGCGTGGTGATGTCGGCGAGCGAGGAGCCGGCCTGCGGCTCGGACAGCGCCATCGTCCCGAACCAGCGGCCCT
The DNA here is from genome assembly GCF_054050075.1 of Geodermatophilus sp. SYSU D00965. Classification (NCBI taxonomy): domain Bacteria; kingdom Bacillati; phylum Actinomycetota; class Actinomycetes; order Geodermatophilales; family Geodermatophilaceae; genus Geodermatophilus; species Geodermatophilus sp. SYSU D00965. Next base: position 93,096 of record NZ_JBJGYQ010000009.1, read on the forward strand.
CGACCATCGGGCCGACGTAGGTGTCGATCTGCTCCTGGCTGCCGTGGGCGATGAGCAGCCGGGCGTTGGCCATCGTCAGGAACGGGTAGGCCGAGGTGCCGACGTTGGCCGCCTTGAACCAGGCGAACACCGCCTGCCCGACGGTGTGCGGCAGCTGCATCCCGCCGAAGCGCTCGTCGAACTCACTGGCCATCAGCCCGGCCTCGGCGAAGACCTCGAGGGCCCGGCCGACCTCCGGGATCATCTCCACCCGGCCGTCGACGAACCGCGGCTCGTGCTCGTCGGCCGTGCGGTTGTGCGGCGCGAAGTGGTCGGTGGCGATCCGCTCGGCCAGCTCCAGGACGGCGTCGAACGTCTCCCGCGAGTGCTCGGCGAACCGGGGCCTCTTGGTCAGGCTCTCGACGTCGAGCCACTCGTGCAGCAGGAAGTCCAGGTCGCGGCGGGACAGGATCAGCGACGAACGCACGGGGCTCAGGGTAGGCCCGCCGGCGCAGCCGACCGTTCCGGAACACGAGCGCCCGCCGGCCAGCCTGGTGGCTGACGGGCGGGCGCTCGAGGGGGGCGTCAGGCGCGGTGCCGGCCGTGCTCGCTGGTCTCGGCGTCACCGGGCCGGCCGACCGGCGGGGCGGTGGACGTCGGAGCCGCGGCGCCGACCGCCTGCACGGCGTGCTCGCCGCCGTCGGCCACCGGGCCGGGGCCGGCGGTCTGCTCGGCCGCCTGCCGGGCCTGGATGCCGGACTTGTTGCTCAGCGCCAGCTGCGGCAGGAACAGGAACACGAAGAACCCGAGCGCCACGACGCACGCGGCGATGAGGAACACCAGGTCGATCGAGTTCGAGAACCCGGTCTTGAAGGGCAGCGCGAGGAACGACGGCAGCTGCTGGATGAACGACGTGTCCGACAGGTCGCCGCCGGCCTGCAGCTGGCCGCTCTGCACCGCCTCGGCGACCCGGGGGTCGGACGCCGCGGCCGAGGCCACCGCCTCCTCGATGTCCACCGGCAGGCGGCTGAACAGCACCGACAGGAACGCGGCGGTGCCGATCGTGCCGCCCATCTGGCGGAAGAAGGTCACCGACGAGGTGGCCACACCCATCTCCCGCGGGGAGACGGCGTTCTGCACGGCGAGGATGACCGGCTGGAAGTTGAAGCCCAGGCCCAGGCCCATGAGGACCATGAAGGGCACCAGGGTCCACACCGAGGTGTCGGCGTCCACGACGAAGGACATGCAGACCAGCGCGACGGTCATCAGCGCGATGCCGACCAGCGGGAACACCTTGTACTTGCCGGTCTTGCCGATGGCGATGCCGGAGCTCATCGCGCCGGTCATGATGCCGGCGACCAGCGGGATCATCTGCAGGCCGGCGACCGTGGCGCTGGAGCCGTGCACGATCTGCAGGTACTGCGGCAGCAGCAGCAGGCCACCGAACATGCCGGCACCCATCACCACGCTGCCGATGCTGCTGACCGAGAAGCTGCGGTTGCGGAACAGCCGCAGCGGCAGCAGCGCCTCGTCCTGGTAGGACCGCTCGGCCAGCAGGAACAGCACGAACCCGACGGCGCCGATGACGTAGCAGGCCAGCGAGCGGCCCGAGTCCCAGCCCCAGATCCGGCCCTGCTCGGCGACGATGAGCAGCGGCACCAGGAAGGTGATCAGCGCCAGCGCGCCCGGCCAGTCGATCCGGTGGTCGCGGCGCTCGTGCGGCAGGTGCAGCACGCGGAAGACGGCGACGAAGGCCACCAGGCCCAGCGGCACGTTGATCATGAAGATCCACCGCCAGCCGTCGAAGCCCAGCAGCGAGGTCTGGCCCGCGAAGAACCCGCCGATGACCGGCCCGAGCACGCTGGACGTGCCGAACACGGCCATGAAGTAGCCCTGGTACCGGGACCGCTCCCGCGGCGGCACGATGTCGCCGATGATGGCCAGCGCCAGCGACATCAGGCCACCGGCGCCGATGCCCTGGACCGCCCGGAACGCGGCCAGCTCGTACATCGAGTTCGCGATGCCGCACAGCACCGAGCCGACGACGAAGATCCCGATGGCGAACAGGTAGAACGGCCGCCGTCCGTAGATGTCGGAGAGCTTCCCGTAGAGCGGGGTGGCGATCGTCGAGGTGATGAGGAAGGCCGTGGTGGCCCACGCCTGCAGGTCGTAGCCCTGCAGGTCGTCGGCGATGGTGCGGATGGCGGTGGACACGACCGTCTGGTCGAGGGCCGCGAGGAACATCGCCACCATCAGCCCGACGAGGATCGTGACGATCTGGCGGTGCGTGAAGGCGCCGTCCGTGCCGGGGGCGGCGGCCGCCGCCCGGGCGTCCCTCCGCTCGGCGGAGGTGGTGCGGGTGCTTCGGGTCATGGCTTCTCTCTGGGGGACGGGACGGGCGCGGCGGTCGGCTCGGTGGGCAGGGACGAGGCCAGGTCGTCCAGCAGCCGGCCGAAGAGCGTGGTGAAGGCGGTCAGGTCGGCGGCCGGCCAGTCGGCGGTGACGCGGGCCAGGTGCGCCTCCCGCTCGCTGCGGAGCTGTTCGAGTGCTTCGCGGCCGGCGTCGGTGACGACCAGCCGGCTGGCCCGGCCGTCGGTCTCGTCGGCGACCCGCTGGACCAGACCGTGCTCGATCAGCGTGGCCACGTGTCGGCTGACCGTCGACGGGTCGGCGTGGACGAGGTCGGCCAGCGCCCCCTGCCGCAGCGGGCCGAGCCGGACGAGCGGGAACAGCAGCACCAGCGCCGCGCGGTCGCGGCGTTCGGCCACCTGTGCGGTCTTGAGGGCGTGCACCAGGCGCATGAAGCGCGGCAGCTGCTCGCCCAGGGTGCGCAGCTGGGCGAGCCGCTCGTCGTCGAGCCCGGTGGGGTCGGGCGCGCCAGGGGACACGGGAACTCCGGGGGACGGGGCGGAGGGAACACGTGCACGCTACAACCGGTTGTGCGTAGCAAGCAATCAGTTGTACGGCGCATACAAGTGAGGTGGGCCACGGCCGGGAGGCCGTCGGCGGTGGGATCCTGGAGGGGATACCCGCCGCCGGCCCGCTCACCCGCGTCGCGAACCGCGCGTCGCACGCCGTGCCCCCGCGAGATCTGGAGAACCCCGTGACGCCCGCGCCCGACGACCTGCGCACACGGCTGGCCGGGCTGACCCTCGAGGACGAGCACCGGCTGGGCCGCCGTCTCGACGGCACCCGCCGCACGAGGGACGCCGACGCGCGGGCCCGGCAGCGGTCCGCGATCGCCGCCGACGTCGCCCGGGCGGAGGAGCGCATCGCCCGGCGTCGCGCCGCCGTCCCGGCGGTCACCTACCCCGCCGAGCTGCCGGTCAGCGCGCGCCGGGAGGACATCGCGGCCGCGCTGCGGAACTCGCAGGTGGTCGTCGTCGCCGGCGAGACCGGGTCGGGCAAGACGACGCAGCTGCCCAAGATCGCCCTGGAGATCGGGCGCGGGGTCCGCGGGCGGATCGGCCACACCCAGCCGCGGCGGATCGCCGCGCGGACCGTGGCCGAGCGGATCGCCGAGGAACTGGGCACGCCGCTGGGCGACGTCGTCGGCTGGAAGGTGCGCTTCACCGACCAGGTCAGCGACACCACGCTGGTCAAGGTCATGACCGACGGCGTGCTGCTCGCCGAGATCGCCCGCGACCGGCTGCTGCGCCAGTACGACACGCTCATCATCGACGAGGCGCACGAGCGCAGCCTCAACATCGACTTCCTGCTCGGCTACCTCGCGCAACTGCTGCCGAAGCGGCCCGACCTCAAGCTGGTCATCACCTCGGCGACCATCGACGTCGAGCGGATCGCCAAGCACTTCGGTGTGGACGGCGCCGAGGTGCCGGTCGTCGAGGTCAGCGGGCGCACCTACCCGGTGGAGGTCCGCTACCGGCCGGTGGTCGACCCCGACGCCCCCGAGGGGGACCCCGCCGCCGACCCCGACCGCGACCAGGTCGGCGCGATCGCCGACGCCGTCGACGAGCTGGTCGCCGAGGGGCCGGGCGACGTGCTGGTCTTCCTCGCCGGTGAGCGGGAGATCCGCGACACCGCCGACGTCCTCGGCGAGCGGTTCCCGTCGGCCGAGGTCGTGCCGCTCTACTCGCGGCTGTCCGCGGCCGACCAGCACAAGGTCTTCGCGCCGCACACCGGGCGGCGCATCGTGCTGGCCACCAACGTCGCCGAGACCTCGCTGACCGTGCCGGGCATCCGCTACGTCGTCGACACCGGCGTCGCGCGGATCTCCCGGTACAGCGCGCGGCTGAAGGTGCAGCGGCTGCCGATCGAGCCGATCAGCCAGGCCTCGGCGCGGCAGCGCTCCGGCCGGTGCGGGCGCACCTCGGAGGGCATCGCCGTCCGGCTCTACACCGAGGAGGACTTCGAGAGCCGGCCGGAGTACACCGACCCGGAGATCCTGCGCACCAGCCTGGCCTCGGTGCTGCTGCAGATGGCCGCGCTCGACCTCGGCGACGTCGAGGACTTCCCGTTCATCGACCCGCCCGACCGGCGCGCCGTCGCCGACGGACTGGCCCTGCTCGAGGAGCTCGGCGCCCTGGACGGGGACGGCCGGCTGACGCCGACCGGGCGGGCGCTGGCGACCCTGCCGCTGGACCCGCGCATGGCCCGCATGGTGGTCGAGGCCGACCGGCGCGGCGTGCTGGAGGAGGTCCTGGTCATCGCCGCGGGGCTGACCATCCAGGACCCCCGCGAGCGGCCCAGCGAGCACCAGCAGGCCGCCGACCAGATGCACGCCCGGTTCGCCGACGAGAACTCCGACTTCCTCGCGCTGCTCAACCTGTGGCGGTACCTCGGCGAGCAGCAGGAGGCGCTCTCCGGCAGCCAGTTCCGCCGGACGATCAAGCGCGAGTTCCTGCACTACCTGCGCATCCGCGAGTGGCAGGACCTCTACGGCCAGCTGCGCAGCACCGCCCGGCGTCTCGGCATGCAGACCGGTGAGCTCGCCGCCGAGCCCGACGAGCGCGGCATCCACACCGCGCTGCTGGCCGGGCTGCTGTCCCACGTCGGCGTCCAGGTGGAGGATTCGAAACGCAAGGACGGCGACCGCCGCCGCGGCGGCCGGGAGTACCTCGGCGCCCGCAACGCCCGCTTCGTCCTCGCGCCCGGCACCCCGCTGGCGAAGAAGCCGCCGCGGTGGGTGGTCGCCGCCGAGCTGGTGGAGACCAGCCGGCTGTTCGCCCGCACCGTCGCCCGGATCGACCCCGAGGTCGTCGAGCGGCTGGCCGACCACCTGGTCAAGCGGCAGTACTCCGAGCCCCGCTGGGACGCCAAGCGCGGGTCGGTCGTGGCCACCGAGCGGGTCACCCTCTACGGCATCCCGCTGGTCGTCGGCCGCCGCGTGCAGTACGGCTCGATCGACCCCGTCGTCTCCCGCGAGCTGTTCATCCGGCACGCCCTCGTGCAGGGCGAGTGGACCACCCACCACCGGTTCTGGCACGACAATCAGAAGGCGATGGCGCGGGTCGCCGCGCTGGAGGAGCGGGCCCGCCGCCGCGACATCCGGGTGGACGACGAGACGCTGTTCGAGCTCTACGACGCGCGCATCCCCGCCGACGTCGTCTCCACCCGGCACTTCGACAAGTGGTGGAAGACCGCCCGCCGCGAGCAGCCGGACCTGCTCACCTTCACCCCGGAGCTGCTGACCAACGCCGCAGCGGCCGGGCAGGTGCGGGTCGAGGACTTCCCGGACGAGGTGCCGCTGACCCAGGGCCTCACCCTGCCGCTGTCCTACGCGTTCGCGCCGGGGACCCCGCAGGACGGCGTCACCGTCGACGTCCCGCTGGCGGTGCTCGACACCGTCGCCGAGCGGACGTCGGGGGAGTCGCTGGCCTTCACGGTGCCCGGGCTGCGCGAGGAGCTGGTCACCGCGCTGCTGCGGACGCTGCCCAAGCAGTTCCGGCGGGCGCTGGTCCCCATCCCGGACCGTGTGCGCGAGGTCCTGCCGCACATCGCGCCGGCCGAGCCGCTGCTGCCGGCGCTGGAGCGGGAGCTGCGGCGCGCGGCCGGGGTCGTCGTCCCGCCCGACGCCTGGCAGCCCGGCCAGGTGCCCGACCACCTGCGGGCCACCTTCCGGGTCGTCGACGACCGCAAGCGCGCCCTGGCCACCGGCAAGGACCTGCAGGCGCTGCGCCGGCAGGTGGCGCCGCAGGCCCGGGCCAGCCTCGCGGCCGCGGCGGCCGACGTCGAGCGCGCCGGGCAGACGGCGTGGACCTTCGGCACCCTGCCGCGCACGGTCGATGTCCGCCGCGGGGGGCACGTGGTCACCGCCTACCCGGCCCTGGTCGACGAGGGCGCCACCGTGGGCGTGCGGGTGGTCGCCACCGAGGTGGAGGCGACCCGGCTGTCGTGGCGCGGCGCCCGCCGGCTGCTGGTGCTGGTCGCCGGGTCGCCGACCCGCCAGGTGGTGAAGGGGCTCTCGCCGAAGAGCCGCCTGGCGCTGCAGTTCAACCCGGACGGGGAGATCCCCGCCCTGGTCGACGACTGCGTCGACGCCGCCGCCGACGAGCTGCTCGCCGCGGCGGGCGGACCGCCGCGGGAGGAGGCCGCCTTCGCCGCGCTGGTGCAGACCGCGCGCGCCGAGCTGCTGCCCCTGACCACCGACACCCTGCGCCGGGTCGAGGCGGTGCTGACCCAGGCCCGCGAGGTCGCGGTCGCGATCGGGGCCGCGCCGGGACGTCGGGTGCCCGAGGCGGCGATCGCCGACCTGCGCCGCCAGATGGGCGGCCTGCTGCACCGGGGCTTCGTCGCCACGGCCGGGCGGCGCCGGCTGCCCGACCTGGTCCGCTACCTCAAGGCGATGGCCCACCGGCTGGAGAAGCTGCCGGCCAACGCCGTCCGCGACGAGCTGTGGACGGCGCAGGTCGCGGCGGTGACCGCGGAGTTCGAGGAGCTGCGCCGGCAGGTGCCCTCGACCGGGGCGCCCGACGACCCGGTCGCACGGGTGCGCTGGATGATCGAGGAGCTGCGGGTCGGGCTGTTCGCCCAGACGATCGGCACGCCGCGGCCGGTCTCCGAGCAGCGGGTCTACAAGGCGATCGACCAGCTCATCGCCTGAGCGGCCCCCCTGCCGAGTCCCGCCGCCGGTCCCGTCCAGAGGCTCGCCACGGCCCCGTCCCGGGTCCCGCCCTGAGTTCGCGCAGGGTGGGGAGGACGGGGTCCTCCTCCGGTGAGGGGGCCGGGGTCCTTCGACTAGTCGGCGGCGACGCGGTCGCGCAGCAGCGCGGAGATGCGCTGGCGGGTGACGCCGAACAGCGCGGCGATCCGGTTGATGCTGACCTGCTCTGACTGGAGGGCGTGGGCCTGCTCCCGCCGCCACGTCCCGCCCGCGGTGGCCAGGGTCGCCATCACCGAGCTGATCTGCTCCACGACCAGCGGGCGGCGCTCCTCGGTGACGATGTCCAGCCACCGCCGTCCGGCGCCGCGCTCCTCCAGGAGCTGCTCGGCCCGGTCCCGGGCCGAGTTCAGCTGGTCGATGCAGGTGTCCAGCTCGGTGACCAGCGTGCGCAGCGCCTCGACCGCGGTGTCCCCCGGTCGCCCGCCGTTCTCTTCGGCCGCCACGACGTCCCCCTCCTGCCCGCTCGGATCGGGCACAACTGCATAGGACACTACCTGTCTCAACCCGAGTTGCGTGCAACGGACCCTGCCCGGCAAGCCCGGTTGCGCCGGCGCGCCCGGTACGACGGGTCGGTGGTTTGCCCCGGGCGGCTCACGGGGAGGGCGCAGGGGACCGAACCAGCGAGGAGGAGTGGCATGAGCGAGCCGACCGGCCACACCGAGCAGGCGGGCGAGGGGCTCTCCGACGAGGAGATGGTCCGCACCGTCGCCGAGCAGACCGACAGCGCGTCCGAGCACGCCGACGTGGCGGGCAAGGACTGGGACGGCGACCCGAGCGCGGCCCCCGACCCGAACAGCTGACCTGCACCGGCGCCCGCTCGTCGCCGACCGCTGCGGGCGGGCGCCACCTGCCAGACTGCGCAGGACACCGGGAGGGCGCGCGTGGACACGAGGCCGGCACCGCCCGTGGGCAGCCCTGCCCTCCCGGGGACGACGGTCGAGCGCCGCCGTCCCGCCGCGCTCGGCCCCGCCCGGACGGCGGCCCGCTGGATGGTGCGGCACGGGCTGCCCGGCGCCTACCTGGCCCGCGCGGCACGCCGCGGTGACCTCGTCGGCCGCCTGCTGCGGGACCCCGCCGCGCGCGCCGACCCCTACGACCTCTACGAGCAGCTGCGGGCCCGCGGACCGCTCGCGCCGAGCGTCCTGGGGCCGGTCACGACGTCGCACGCGGTGACCTCGGAGGTGCTCCGGTCGGACCGCTTCGGGGTGGGCTTCGACTGGTCGGCCGCGCCGCGGGGCCTGCGCTGGGCGCTGGAGTTCGGCGACGACCCGGCCGCCACCGGCGTCGCCGAGCCGCCCTCGATGCTGGTCGTGGACCCGCCCGACCACACCCGGTACCGGCGGCTGGTCAGCCGCGCCTTCACCCCGCGGGCGACGGCCGCGGCCGAGCCGATGGTGCAGCGGACCGCCGAGGCGCTCCTCGACGCGGTGGAGCCGGCGGCCGGTGGCGTCGTCGACCTCGTGGCCGCCTACGCCGCGCCGCTGCCCGTGCTGGTCATCGCCGACCTGCTCGGCGTGCCCGCCGACCGCCAGGAGGACTTCCTGCGCTGGGGCGCCGGCGCGGCCGCCACCCTCGACCCCGGGCTGCCGCTGCGCCGCTTCGTCGCCGCCGACCGGGCCGTGCGGGCGCTGCACGGCTTCCTCGGCGAGCACTTCGCCCGCCTGCGCCGGGACCCGGGCGAGGACCTCGTCAGCCGTCTGGTCACCGCTCCCGAGGAGGAGCGGCTCTCCGACCGGGAGCTGCACGCCACCGTCATGCTGCTGCTCGGCGCCGGCTTCGAGACGACGGTGAACCTGCTGGGCAACGCCGTCGTGCTGCTCGACGCCCACCCCGACCAGCGGGCGGCGCTGCTGGCCGACCCCTCGGGCTGGCCCGCTGCCGTCGAGGAGGTCCTCCGGTACGACAGCCCGGTGCAGATCACCGGCCGCTCGGTGCGCTCCGACGCGGAGCTGGCCGGCGTCCGGCTGCCCGCCGGCTCCCGGGTGACCCTGCTGCTCGGTGCGGCCAACCGCGACCCTGCCGTCTTCCCCGACCCCGGCCGCTTCGACGTGACCCGGCCCAACGCCCGCGACCACCTGGCCTTCTCCGCCGGCATCCACTACTGCCTCGGCGCGGGCCTGGCCCGGATGGAGGCCGCCGTGGCGCTGCGCGCCCTCTTCGAGCGCTTCCCCGGGCTGCGGGTGTCCGGCCGCCCGGTCCGGCGGGACCTGCAGACGCTGCGCGGCTTCGAGCACCTGCCGGTGACCCTCCGCTGACCTCAGGCGGTGCTGGGCTCCCGGGGGCTCTCCTCGACCCGTACGACGGCGTCGCGCGCCGCGCCCCAGCCCGCCCAGGCCATCGGCACGAGCAGCACCAGCAGCAGCGCCACCGGCCACGTCCAGCCGCCGGTGCGGTCGTGCAGCCAGCCGAGGACCAGCGGCCCGGCCGCGGCCATCAGGTACCCGAGGCACTGCGCGACGCCGCCGAGCCGGGCCGCGGTGAGCGGCGTGGGACTGCGCAGGACGATCAGGGTGAGCGCCAGGGCGAAGCCGCTGCCCTGGGCCAGCCCGAACGCCGCCACCCAGAGCAGCGTGCCCGACCCCGGCGCCAGCAGCAGGCCACCCAGACCGACCACGTAGGCGACGAGCACCACGAGGACCAGCGGTCGCTGGGTGGTCATCCGCCCGGCCTGGGCGGGCGCGAGCAGCGCGCCGCCGGCGCCCACGACGTTGCACAGGCCGAGCATCAGGCCGCCCTCCGACACCGGGACGCCGGCGTCGGCCAGGAGCGTGGGCAGCCACGCGGCGACCGAGTAGAACTGCACGCTCTGCAGGCCGATGTAGGCGGTCACCTGGCGGGCCAGCGACTGGCGCAGCAGCACCCACGAGCCGCCGCCCGGCAGGGGCTCCCGCGCGGCGCGGGCCCGCCGACCGGTGCCGGCCACCGGCAGCCACAGGGCCAGCGCGGCCAACGCCAGGAGCAGCCAGGCGGCCAGCGCCGTGCGCCACTCCCAGCCGAAGGCCGCCGCGAGCGGCACGGTGACGGCCGCGCCGACCGCCGCCCCGACGTTCAGCGACGCGGAGTACAGGCCCATGACCAGTCCCGGGCGGGTCGCCTCGCGCTTCACGTAGGCGGGCATCAGCACGTTGGCCAGCGCGATCGCCGCGCCGGCGAGCAGGCTCCCGGCGTAGAGCAGCGCCACGGGGGAGAGGAGCCGCAGCGCGATGCCGGCGGCCAGCAGCACCAGGGACGCCGCCACCGCCAGCTCCAGCCCGATGCGCCGCGCGAGCCGGGGGGCGACCGGGGCGAACGCGCCGAAGCAGAGCACGGGGAGGGTGGTCAGCAGCCCGGCCATCGCGGAGGACAGCCCGGTCTCAGCGCGCAGGTCGCCCAGCACCGGTGCCACGGAGACCACGGCCGGCCGCTGGTTGAGGGCCACGGCCACGACCGCGGTGACGAACAGCAGCGCGGCCCCGCGGGAGCGCGTCGTCCCCCCGGCGTCCATCCCGGTCAGCTCACCACACCCGGGGACGACACGTGGGCTCCGCGGGGTGATTCCGCAGGATGGGAGGGGGTTGGCGAAGGGCCGCCCGGGCGGAGATAGTGACCGCGGTCTCTCGCCCGACGGAAAGTGAGCGCATGAGCATCCTCGGTACCCGCGTGGTCCGCACGGAGGACCCGCTGTTCCTCACGCGTGGTGCGATCTACACCGACGACCTGGTCGACGACCGGCTCACCGGTGCGCTGCACGCCACCTTCGTCCGTTCCCAGGTCGCGCACGGGCGGATCCTGTCCGTCGACGCCTCCGCCGCCCGTGAGGCGCCCGGCGTCGCCGCTGTCTACACGGCGGAGGACTGCACCGACCTCGCCCCCATCCCGACCGGCCTGCCGATGGTCCCGGAGGCCATGGAGCGGCCCTGGCTGGCGAAGGACAAGGTCCGCTTCGTCGGCGACATCATCGCCGTCGTCCTCACCGAGGACCGCTACCAGGGCGAGGACGCCGCGGAGCTCGTCTCCGTCGACATCGACCCGCTGCCGGCCGTGGTCACCACCGCCGATGCCGCCGCCGACGAGGTGCTGCTGTTCGAGGAGGCCGGGACCAACGTCGCGGCCCAGTTCGGCGGCCCGCCGCCGGAGGACTTCTTCGACGGCTGCGAGGTCGTCGTCCGGCAGACCGTCAAGAACCAGCGGGTGGCGCCCGTGCCGCTCGAGACCCGCGCGGCCGCCGCGGCGTGGGGTGAGGACGGCCGGGTCACCATCTGGTGCACCAACCAGGGCGCGCAGCAGGCCAAGGGGCAGATCGCCGGCTGGCTCGGCGTGGACCCGGAGCGGGTGCACCTGAGCACCCCGGACGTCGGCGGTGGCTTCGGCGCCAAGATCGGCGCCGACCCCGAGTACGCCTTCGTCGCCTGGCTGGCGCAGAAGGCCGGGCGGCCGGTGCGCTGGACCGAGAACCGCTCGGAGAACATGCTCGGCATGCTGCACGGCCGCGGCCAGGACCAGCAGGTCGCCATCGGTGGCCGCCGCGACGGCACCATCGAGGCCTACGCCATCCACGTCGACCAGGAGGCCGGCGCCTACCCGCGGGTCGGGGTCATCCTGCCGACCCTCACCATGCTGATGGCCGCCGCCACCTACGCGTTCCCGAAGGTGCACGCCTCGGCGCGGGTGCTGGTCAACAACGCCACCTCGATCGGCGCCTACCGCGGCGCCGGCCGCCCCGAGGCGACCGCCGCCGTCGAGCGGGCCATCGACGTGTTCGCCGCCGAGATCGGGATGGACCCGGCCGAGGTCCGCCGGAAGAACCTCGTCCCGTCCTTCTCCGAGCCGCACACCACCCCGTCGGGCGCCACCTACGACTCCGGCGAGTACGTGGCGGCGCTGGAGAAGGCGCTGGAGGCGGCCGGCTACGAGGAGCTGCGCGCCGAGCAGGCCCGCCGGCGCGAGCAGGGCGAGGTCAAGCAGCTGGGCATCGGCCTGTCGACGTACGTCGAGATCACCGGGGCCGACACCGGCCTCGGTGCAGGGGAGTCTGCCGAGCTCGAGGTGCACCCGGACGGGACGGCCACCGTGCTGACCGGTACCTCCCCGCACGGCCAGGGGCACGCCACCGCGTGGGCGATGCTCGCCAGCGACCAGCTGGGCATCCCTGTCGAGAAGATCACCGTGCTGCACGGCGACACCGACCGGATCCCGCGCGGCGGCGGCACGATGGGCTCGCGCAGCCTCCAGCAGGGCGGGGCCGCGGTGCACCAGGCGGCCACCGAGCTGATCGAGCTGGCCAAGCAGCGCGCCGCCGAGCAGCTGGAGGCCGACCCGGCCGACCTCGAGGTCGACCTGTCCGCCGCGGGCCTGGCGGTGCGCGGCACCCCGGGCTCGGGCATCACCTTCGCCCAGCTCGCCGAGAACGAGCCGCTGGTCGTGCAGACCCGGTTCGAGGCGGCGGCGCCGACGTTCCCCTTCGGCGCGCACGTGGCCGTCGTCGAGGTGGACACCGAGTCGGGCAAGGCCGAGCTGCAGCGGCTGGTGGCCGTCGACGACGCCGGCATCATCGTCAACCCGCTGCTCGCCGAGGGGCAGCGGCACGGCGGGTACGCGCAGGGGGTGGCGCAGGCGCTGCTGGAGGAGGTCCTCTACGACGCCGACGGCAACCCGCAGACCGCCACGCTGGCCGACTACCCGTTCGTCTCGGCCACCGAGCTGCCGAGCTTCGAGCTGGTCGACATGGCCACGCCCACGCCCATCAACCCCCTGGGCGCCAAGGGCATCGGCGAGGCCGGGACGATCGGGTCCACGCCCGCCGTCCACAACGCCGTCATCGACGCCGTCGCGCACCTCGGCGTCCGGCACATCGACATGCCCACCACCCCGATGAAGGTGTGGCGGGCCATCCAGCAGGCCCAGCAGGGAGGCAGCAACGCATGAAGGTCTCGATGACCGTCAACGGTCAGCAGCGCACCGACGAGGTGGAGCCCCGTCTGCTGCTGGCGCACTACCTGCGTGAGGTGTGCGGGCTCAAGGCCACGAACATCGGCTGCGACACCACCTCGTGCGGTGCGTGCACCGTCATCGTCGACGGCCTCTCGGTGAAGTCGTGCACCGTGCTGGCGGCGCAGACCGACGGCGCGCAGGTGACCACGCTGGAGGGCCTGGCCGGGCCGGACGGCGAGATGCACCCGATGCAGAAGGCGTTCCGCGAGGAGCACGGTCTGCAGTGCGGGTTCTGCACCCCCGGCATGGTGATGGCCGCGATCGGCGTCCTCGCCGACAACCCCGACCCCAGCGACCGGGAGGTCCGCGAGGGCCTGGAGGGCAACCTCTGCCGCTGCACCGGCTACCACAACATCGTCCGGGCGGTGCGGAGCGCGGCCCAGGCCGGCCCCGCCGCCGGTCAGGTGCCGCAGAACCAGGAGGTGGCCCGATGACCGAGCTCGCGAGGGCATCCGAGGACACAGCATCCCGGGTCATGTACCCGACGAGCGCCAGCGAGGAGTGGGCATGATCCCGGGGCCGTTCGAGTACGTCCGGCCCGCGTCGGTCGAGGAGGCCATCGCCGCCCTCGTCGAGCACGGGGACGACGCCAAGATCATGGCCGGCGGGCACTCGCTGCTGCCGATCATGAAGCTCCGGCTGGCCATGCCCGCCGTCGTCATCGACATCAGCCGGATCCCCGGGATGTCCTACGTCCGCGTCGACGGGGACGAGGTGGCCATCGGCGCGGGCACCCGGCACCACGAGCTGGAGAAGGACGAGGTCGCGAAGGCCGAGGTGCCGCTCCTGCCCTACGTCGCCAGCCAGGTCGGCGACCCGCAGGTGCGCCACCGCGGCACGATCGGCGGCACTGTGGCGCACAGCGACCCGGCGTCGGACCTGCCCACGGCGCTGCTGGCGCTGGGCGGCACCGTGGTCGTGCAGGGCCCCAACGGGCGCCGGAGCATCCCGCTGACCGAGTTCTGGCTGGGCTTCTTCGAGACGGCGCTGTCCGAGGACGAGGTGATCGTCGAGATCCGCGTGCCGCGCACCGGGTCGGCCGGCTGGGCCTACGAGAAGTTCACCCGCCGCGCCAACGACTGGCCGATCGTCGCCGCCGCCGCGGTGGACGGCCGGGTGGCGCTGGCGAACATGGCCGGGACGGTCGTTCGGGCCACCGCGACGGAGGAGGCCCTCGCGCGGGGCGCCTCCATCGAGGAGGCGGCGGCCCTGGCCGACGAGGGCACCTCGCCGGGCGCGGACATGCACGCCGACCAGGAGTACCGCCGGCACCTCGCCCGGCTGCTCACCCGGCGGGCGCTGGAGAAGGCGGCCGGGGCTCCCGCAGCCGCCGCCTGAACGAGGGCCCCCACCAGGGGCCACGACGCCGCCGGGAGCTCGGTGCTCCCGGCGGCGTCGTCGTGTCGTCGAGGCGACGGCCGTCCCGCCTCCGCCTTGCGGGTGTTCCTCGTGCTGTGCCGGTCCCGCAGGACCCGCACCGCAGGAGGAACCCCGGCAATGCGCCCCGACCCCGGCCCGCTGGGGCTCCGCGCCCGCCCGCTGGGGTGCCCCCAGCCCGGCCCGCTGCGGGCCTCCGCTCAGCCGGCGGGGGTGAGCATCCCGGCGCCGACGGTGGCGTTCGTGGCCTCGTCGACCAGGATGAACCGGCCGGTGACCCGGTTGCGGGTGTAGTCGTCGACGAACAGCGGCTGGGTGGCCCGCAGCCGCACCCGGCCGATGTCGTTGAGCCCCAGCTCGGTCGCGTCGGTGTCGCGGTGCAGCGTGTTGACGTCCAGCCGGTAGGCCAGGTCCTTGACCATCGCGCGGACCGTGCGGGTGGTGTGCTTGACCGCGATCCGCTGGCGGGGGCGCAGCGGCTCGTCGGCCATCCAGCAGACCAGCGCGTCGAGGTCCTGCGTGGCGGTCGGGGAGTTCTCCGTCCGGCAGATGAGGTCGCCGCGGGAGACGTCGAGGTCGTCGGCCAACCGCACGGTCACCGACATGGGCGGGAACGCCTCGTCCACCGGGCCGCGGGGGCCGTCGATGGCGGCGATCGTCGTCGTCAGGCCGCTGGGCAGCACCTGCACCTCGTCGCCCGGGCGGAGCACGCCGCTGGCCACCGTGCCGGCGTAGCCGCGGTAGTCGTGGTGCGCGTCGGACTGCGGCCGGATCACGTACTGCACCGGGAAGCGGGCGTCGGTGAGGTTGCGGTCGCTGGCCACGTGCACGTGCTCGAGGTGGTGGATGAGCGTCGGCCCCTCGTACCACGGGGTGTTGGGGGAGTGCGTCACCACGTTGTCGCCGTGCAGGGCGGAGATCGGGATGACGGTCACGTCGGGCACGCTGAGCTTGGCCGCGAAGGCGCTGAACTCGTCGGCGATGGCGTCGAAGGCCTCCTGCGACCAGCCGACGAGGTCCATCTTGTTGACCGCGACCACCAGGTGCGGCACCCGCAGCAGCGAGGCGAGGAACGCGTGCCGGCGGCTCTGCTCGAGCATGCCCTTGCGGGCGTCGACGAGCACGATGGCCAGGTCGGCGGTCGAGGCGCCGGTGACCATGTTCCGGGTGTACTGCACGTGGCCCGGGGTGTCGGCCAGGATGAACGTCCGCCGCGGCGTGGCGAAGTAACGGTAGGCGACGTCGATGGTGATCCCCTGCTCGCGCTCGGCGCGCAGGCCGTCGGTGAGCAGCGCGAGGTCGACGAAGTCGCCCTTGCTGGCGCGGGCGACCGCCTCGTACTGGTCCTCGAAGATCGCCTTGCTGTCGAACAGCAGCCGGCCGATCAGCGTGCTCTTGCCGTCGTCCACCGAGCCGGCGGTGGCGATGCGCAGGATGTCCTTGCGGGACGTCGCGAGCTCGACGGCGTGCTCGGCGAGGGCCGAGTGGACGTCGACGGCGCCGTCCGCGTCGAGGGGCACGGTGTTCTCGTCAACGGGAGCCATCAGAAGTAGCCCTCCTTCTTCCGGTCCTCCATGGCGGCGTCGCTGACCTTGTCGTCACCGCGGGTCGCGCCCCGCTCGGTCATGCGGGTCACCGCGATCTCGGCGATGACCTCCTCGACGGTCGTGGCCTCCGACCGCACCGCGGCGGTGAGGTTGGCGTCGCCGACCGTGCGGTAGCGGACCGTCGCCCGGAACGGCTGCTCGCCGTCCTTCGGGCGGATGAACTCGTTGACCGCGTAGAGCATCCCCTGCCGCTCGACGACCTCCCGCTCCTGCGCGAGGTACAGCGGCGGGATGGCGATCTGCTCGCGGGCGATGTACTGCCAGATGTCGAGCTCGGTCCAGTTCGACAGCGGGAAGACGCGGATCGACTCGCCGAGGTGGATCCGGCCGTTGTAGAGGTCCCACAGCTCGGGGCGCTGGTTCTTCGGGTCCCACTGGCCGAACTCGTCGCGGAAGGAGAAGACCCGCTCCTTGGCGCGGGCCTTGTCCTCGTCGCGGCGGGCGCCGCCGAACAGCGCGGTGAAGCCGTGCTCCTCCACCGCGTCGAGGAGCACCGGCGTCTGGATCCGGTTGCGGGAGCCGTTGGGCTCCTCCTTGACCAGGCCCTTGGCCATCGCGTCGGGGACCGAGGCGACGATCAGCTGCACGCCGAGCTCGGCGACCCGCTTGTCGCGGAACTCCAGCACGTCGGCGAAGTTCAGGCCGGTGTCGACGTGCATCACCGGGAACGGGATGCGAGCCGGCGCGAACGCCTTGCGCGCCAGCTCGAGCATCACGATCGAGTCCTTGCCGCCGGAGAACAGCAGCACCGGCCGCTCGAGTTCGGCGGCCACCTCACGGATCACGTGGATGGACTCGGCCTCCAACGTCTCCAGTTGGGAGAGCCGGTAGTCGGGAGTGGTCACGCGGAAGGACTCCGGGGCGTCGGGGACAGAACTCGAACCAGCACCAACCGCACCGGTTCGGGGGAGATTCCCGCCCACCAGTGTCCGTCATGGGCTCACCGCGGCGGCTGTGACCCCGCTCGCACCGCCGTCAGGAGCCGGTCGGCGAGCTCCGGGCGGCAGACCACCAGGTCGGGCAGGTAGGGATCGGGCCCGTTGTAGCGCAGCGGGGAGCCGTCCAGCCGGACGGCGGTCAGCCCCGCGGCGCGGGCGACGGCGACCGGCGCGGCCGAGTCCCACTGGTACATCCCGCCGGCGTGCACGTAGGCGTCCACCTCGCCGCGGACGACGGCGGTCACCTTGTAGCCGGCCGACCCCATCGGCACGACCTCGGCGTCCAGGGCGGCCGCGGCCAGGTCGGCCTCCTGCGGCGGACGGGTGCGGCTCACCGCGATGCGCAGCCGGCCGTCCCGGGCGACGGGCGGTGCCGGTGCCGGCTCGGTCACCAGGACCTCGTCGAGCCCGGGCAGGGCGACCGCGGCGGCAGCCAGGTCACCGCCGGCCCACAGGGCGACGTGCACCGCCCAGTCCGGGCGGCCCTCGCCGTACTCGCGGGTCCCGTCGAGCGGGTCGACGATCCACACCCGGTCGGCCGACAGCCGCCGGTGGTCGTCGACCGCCTCCTCGCTGAAGACGACGTCGTCCGGGCGCCGGTCGGCGAGCAGGCCGGTGATCGCGGCCTGGGCGGCGGCGTCGCCGGCGTCGCCGAGCTCGCGGCCGGTGAACCGTCCCTCCTCGCGCAGCTCCAGCAGCACCGCGGCTGCGGCGCGGGCGGCCGCGGCCGCCACCTGGACGTCGCTCATGCCCGGTCCGCCAGCGCCGTGGCGTCCGTCGGCCGCCCGGGCGGGGCGTGCCGGCCGGAGGCGTCGGTGATCGCACCGAAGTAGTCGGCGTGCAGCTCCTCGCGGGGCATGACGAAGATCCCGGAGGCGGCCACGAGCACCCGGTCGGGCGCCTCGGCGGTGGCGATGGTGCCGGTGACGACGCACTTGCGGCCGGCCGCCTCCACCACCCGGGCCCGCAGGACCAGGGGCGTCGAGAGCGGCACCGGACGCCGGTAGTCGACCTCCAGCCGCACCGTCATGCCCCACATCCCCGCGGCGATGGCGGCGGAGCCGAGCAGCTGGTCCATGAGCATGCTGCTCATCCCGCCGTGCACGTAGCCGGGCGGCCCCTCGTAGGCCATGCCCAGCGTCGCCTCGGCGACCACGCCGTCGTCGGTGCGGCGGATCCGCAGCGGCGGCGCCAGCGCGCTGCCCACGCCGCTCACCGGGTTGTAGACGCGCCGGAAGACCAGCGGGTCGTCGAGGGCCGGCAGCTGTGTCGGCGGGCGCTGGGCCGCCGCCAGGCGGGCGGCGGTGGCGCGGGCCTCGGCGGCCGCGGCGCGCAGGTCGGCGGCGGGCGCCGTGGTGCGCACCGAGGCGTCCACCAGCTCGCGCAGCACGCTGCCGAGCTCGGTCACCGCCGCCATCAGGTCGGCGTCGTAGGGCTGCCCGCCCGCGTCGGAGTCCACGGGCGGACGGTAACGAGCCGCTACTGCGGCGCGGGCCCCCACCCCGTGGCCGGGACGTCGCCGCCGGGACCGCCGGCCGGTCCGGCCGGCCCCGAGCGCGGCAGCCGCACGGTGAAGGCGGCGCCCCGGCCCGGAGCGGTGTCCAGGTGCACGGTGCCGCCGTGGGCGGCCACCAGCGCCGAGACGATCGCCAGCCCGAGGCCGGTGCCGCCCGCCGTCCGGGCCCGCGAGGGGTCGGCGCGGTAGAACCGCTCGAACACGCGCGCGGCGTCCTCGGGGGCCATGCCCGGGCCCTCGTCCGCCACCCGGAGGACGACGGTCCCGCCGTCCTCGCCGTCCGCGGCCTCGTCGGAGATGCTGACGGTGACCGGCGCGGTCGGCGGCGTGTGGACCAGCGCGTTGGTGACCAGGTTCCCGACCACCTGGCGCAGCCGGGCCTCGTCGCCGAGCACGACCGGCAGCTCGCTGAGCCCCTCGTCCACGTGCAGGGTGATCGACCGCTCCGGCTGGACGGCGCGCGCGTCGTGCACCGCGTCCCCGGCCACCTCGGCGAGGTCGACCGGCGCGATGGACAGCGGGCGCTGCTGGTCGAGGCGGGCCAGCTGCAGCAGGTCCTCCACGAGGACCCCCATCCGGGCGCCCTCGGACTCGATCCGCTGCATCAGCCGGGCGGTCTCCTCCGGCGTGCCCACCGCGCCCTGCCGGTACAGCTCGGCGAACCCGCGGATGGAGGTGAGCGGTGTGCGCAGCTCGTGGCTGGCGTCGGCGACGAAGCGACGCATCCGGGTCTCCGACGCCCGGGCCTGCTCCTCGGAGGCCTGCTGGGCGCGGAAGGCCCGCTCGATCCTGCTGAGCATGCCGTTGAGCGCGGTGGTCAGCCGGCCCACCTCGGTCCGGTCGTCGCCCTCGGGGACCCGCTGGGACAGGTCCCCGGCGGCGATCGCCCGCGCCGTCCGCTCCACCTCGGCCAGCGGCCGCAGGCTGTTGCGGACCAGCAGGTAGCCGGCCGTCCCGAGCAGGACCAGCACGATGAGCCCGACGACGACCTGGATCCGGACCAGCCGGCCGATCACCCGCTCGTCGCCGGCCAGGTCCGAGCCGACGAGTGCGGTCCAGCCCTCGGGGAGGTCCACGGCGGCGATCCGCCAGGCCGTGTGGTCGTCCTCGGCGGGCACGGTGAACATCCGCGCCTCCTCGGGGCCGTCGTCCTCCTCCGGGCCGTCGTCCTCCTCGGGGCCGTCGTCGTCCAACTTGTGGGACAGGACGTCGAGGTCGGGCCGCCGCCCCGGGTCGTTGACCGGGCCGAGCACGAGGACGAGGTGGTCCTCGTCCGGCGGCAGGCAGCCCAGGTAGTCCGGCGACGGGTAGCCCGGGCCGCCCTCGGTGCACTGGTCGAGCACCCGCCAGGGGTCGCGGGCGACGCTCTCGGCGCTCAGCCGCAGCTGGGCGTCCTGCTGCCCGGTGAGGTAGCCGCGCAGCAGTGACGTCGCGGCCAGTCCGGTGGCGGCCAGGGCCACCGTGACCAGCGCGACGAGGAGGGCGACGAGGAGGATCCGCAGCGGGATGCGGGCGCCTCCCGGCGCAAGAGCGGGCGCTCGACCGCTCACGACGTCACCGGTTCGCCACCGCGGGGCGTTCCGCTCCTCGCTCGCTGCGACCCCGGTCGCCTCCGCGGTCGCTCCGCTCCTCGCTCGCTGGCGCTCGCTGCGATGCTCACTCCCTGTCGGCTTCGTCGCCCGCTGCGGTGCCCGCGCCCCTGTCCGCTCACGTACCGCGGGGGAGCCGCAGCGTGTACCCCACGCCCCGGATGGTGTGCAGCAGTCGCGGCTCGGTCGTGTCGACCTTGCGCCGCAAGTAGGAGATGTAGGACTCCACCACGTTGGCCTCGCCGTTGAAGTCGTAGTTCCAGACGTGGTCCAGGATCTGCGCCTTCGACAGCACGCGCCCGGCGTTGGCCATCAGGTAGCGCAGCAGCTTGAACTCGGTGGGCGACAGGCTGACCACCTGGCCGGCCTTGATCACCTCGTGCGACTCCTCGTCGAGCTCGATGTCGGCGAAGGACAGCCGCGGGGTCTCCGCGGCGCGCTGCTGGCCGGTGCTGCGGCGCAGCACCGCCCGGATCCGGGCCAGCACCTCGTCGAGGCTGAACGGCTTGGTCACGTAGTCGTCACCGCCCAGGGTGAGGCCGGAGACCTTGTCCTCGTTGGCGTCGCGGGCGGTGAGGAACAGCACCGGGGTGTGCCGGCCGCTCTCCCGCAGGCGGCGCACGACGCCGAACCCGTCCAGCCCCGGCATCATGACGTCGAGCACGAGCAGGTCGGGGCGGAAGGACGCCGCCATGGCCAGCGCCTGCTGCCCGTCGGCGGCCGTGGCCACCTCGAACCCGGCGAAGCGGAGGCTGGCGGACAGCAGCTCGCGGATGTTGGGCTCGTCGTCCACCACGAGGAGGCGCGCCTCCGGTGCCGAGCTCCTGCCGGTGCTGGTCACAGCACCTCCCGTCGAACGTGCAGCCGTCGTCATGGTCCCCAGGGTGGAGCCGGGTGCTTGGTCTCCCCTGGGCGGCACCTGTGAGGAGT
Source organism: Geodermatophilus sp. SYSU D00965 (assembly GCF_054050075.1). NCBI lineage: Bacteria > Bacillati > Actinomycetota > Actinomycetes > Geodermatophilales > Geodermatophilaceae > Geodermatophilus > Geodermatophilus sp. SYSU D00965. The sequence goes on from NZ_JBJGYQ010000009.1 coordinate 114,125, forward strand.
CTGGACGCCGGTCAGGTGGTGGGGGACATGGCGCGCCCCCGCCGCCAGTAGCCGATGGCGTGGTGCTGCGCCCGCCCCAGGCCCCAGCGACCGCGCAGGTCGGCCCGGACGGTGCGGACGACGCCGGACTCGGCCGCCACCCAGGCGAAGACGTCGTCCCCCTCCGGCCGGTCCATCCCCGCGAGGGCGTCGGCGATCACCGTGCTCTCCCCCGGGGGCGTGCCGCCGCGGTGCAACCAGCGCACCTCCACGCCGTCCGGCGCGGGCAGCGGCTGCTCCTCCGCGGCGTCGGCGACCTCCACCAGGGCGAGCCCGCGGGTCGACGGTGCGGCCTCGGCGAGGATCCGGGTGATCGCCGGCAGCGCGGTCTCGTCCCCGGCCACCAGCAGCCACCCGGCGGGCCGCTCGCCCAGGGGCCCGCCACCGGCGACGGCGACCGACGCGCCGGGGACCGCGGCCGCCGCCCAGGCCGCCGCCGGGCCGTCCCCGTGCAGCACGAAGTCGATCTCCACCTCGCCGCGCTCGACGTCCTGGCGGCGGGCGGTGTAGCTGCGCAGGCTCACCCCGTGGGAGCCGGCGGGCCAGACGATCCGGCCGTCCCGGGCGACCTCGGGCCAGCGCGGGTCGGGGTCGCCCACCCGCGGCACCAGCAGGGAGATGGTCGGCCCGGCCGCGGCGACCGCCGCCGGCGTGCCCGACAGCAGCACCCGGCGCACCGAGGGGGTGACGTCGCTGACCGAGACGACGGTGAGGACGTCGACCGGGCGGGTCGGGCCGGGCGCGGTCGGAGCGGGGGTGCTGGCGGTCATCTCGGGCCCAGCCTAGAACGGGCCGACCCGGCCGACCCCGGGGGAATGGAGTCGACCGGGCCGGCGATCGAGGACGGCCCACGTGACCGTGGGTAGTCGCTGCCCCCTGTCCGAACTGCACCGATGGGGGAGCGTTCTCCGTCGACGGCAACGCTACGTGACCGCTCGTCGTTTGCCACTGCCCGCACGGGTGATGCGACGTTCCGAACGGGTGATGTGTGCCCCGGGCGCCTGGGGGGCAGGGGCAGGGGGACAGCGACGAGCGCCGGGAGCGACGGATGGCAGACGAGTTCAGCAAGGGCGACCACGTCACCTGGAACAGCCACGGCAGCAAGGCCGAGGGCACCGTCAAGCGCAAGATCACCGAGGAGACCGAGGCGTCCGGGCGGAAGGTGAAGGCCAGTCCGGAGGAGCCCCAGTACGAGGTCGAGAGCGACAAGAGCGGCAGGACGGCGGTGCACAAGCCCGGCGCGCTGCACGAGAAGTGACAGGCCAACGAGGAGGAGAACGACCGTGAGCGAGACCGGGGACCAGTTCGCCGGAGTGTCGGCACGCAGCACCAAGCACAGCCCGCGGCTCGACGAGGAGCTCGAGCACGAGACCCAGGGGATGCTCCGGGCCGAGCGGGCGACCCGCGCGGAGGAGTGGCGCGAGGTCGAACCGGTCGCGGAGGGCGACCCCGACCTGACCGCCGACCCGCAGGGCACCCTCGTCGGCGGCACCCCGGTCGGCATGGACGCCGACGCGGTCGTCCGCCGCGCGGAGCTCGCCCGGTGGCTCGACCGGGCCGACTTCCCGAGCGACGGCCCGGCGCTGGTGGAGGCAGCCCTGGACCACCGGGCTCCTGACAACGTCGTCGACGAGCTCCGGCGGCTGCCCGAGGGCGAGACCTACAAGCGGATCGGCGACGTCGTCCGCGCCCTCGGCTACCCCACCGAGACCTGATCGGCCGGCGGTCAGGAGCCGGTCCGCTCCGGCTCCTGACCGTCCGAGGCGGTCCGCTCGGCCGCCTCGCGCTCCTCGTCTTCGGCGACCTCCTCGGCTCCGCGGCGGCGGAACAGCCGTGAGCCGGGGAACCCCTTCACCACGTGCCGCAGGTCCTGCATCGTGTCGAGCAGGTCGTGGACGTCGGTGCCCACGTTCCCGAGGGACTCCACGATCGGGAGGATGTCCTCGTCGAGGTGCCGCATGAGCTGCGGCAGCCGATCGATGAACGTGACGACCGCCTCGACCTCCGCCGGGTCGACGCTCGCGGCCAACCGCCGCACCGCCGGCGCGAGCGCCAGGAGGGGTTCCTCGTACGTGTCGACCAGCGGGTCGACCCGGCCGAGCAGGCCCTCGGTCGCGGAGACCGCACCGTCGGCCCGGGCGATGGTGCCGTCCACCGCCGTGATCGCCGCATCGGCGCGCTCCTGCGTCGTCCCTACTGCGGTGATCGCCGCATCGGCGCGCTCCTGCGTCGCCCCCACTGCAGTGATGGCGTCGTCGGCTCGCTGCTGGGTGGCGCCGACGGCGCTGATCGCGTCGTCCGCCCGTTGCTGGGTGCGGCCCACGGCGGCGATTGCGTCGTCGGCCTTCTGCTGGGTGGCGCCCACGGCGGCGATGGCGTCGTCGGCCCTCTGCTGGGTGGCGCCCACGGCGGTGATGGCGTCGTCGGCCCTCTGCTGGGTGGCGCCCACGGCGGTGATGGCGTCGTCGGCCCTCTGCTGGGTGGCGCCCACGGCGGTGATCGCGTCGTCCGCCCGTTGCTGGGTGGCGCCCACGGCGGCGATCGCGTCGTCGGCCTTCTGCTGGGTGGCGCCCACGGCGGCGATGGCCTCGTCGGCGGCGCGCTGGGTCTGACCGACCGCGCGAACGAGGTCGTCGGCCCGGCTGCGGGTGCCCTCCACCGCGGTGACCTCGCCGTCGACCCGGTCGAGGAGCCCCTCGATGCGGTCCACCACCCCGGTGACCCGGTCCAGCAGCGTCTCGACACGGCCCACGACCGTCCCGATCCTGGGGACGAGGGCCAGCGCCTCGGTGACGCCGTCGCGGAGGCCCTCCACCGCGGAGATCACGTCGGACGGTCCCGGGACGAAGGGCAGCTTCACCCGGGGGACGGTACGACCGCGTCGGGAGTACCGCGCGGCGATCTCCGCGCGTCGGCGGGGAGGACGGCGATCCGCCCGTATCGTGGACAGTTGCCGCGACCGCGCGCGGGCAGTGCCGCCTGCGCCCGTGCGGAGAGACGGCACGGGCCAGGGCGACACCTCGACGAATGGGAAGTCGGCACACGTGGGGGACAAGCGGACGCGCGACGACGCGGGGGACGGTCGGACGCCCGGGCGTCTCCTCGGCCGGCGGCGTCCGGCCGAGCAACCGGCGGCGGACCCGGCCCAGCCGGTGCGCGAGCCGATCACCGTCGAGCAGCTGATCGCCCGGCAGGGCGGTGAGGTGGGCCGCCGGCGCGCTGCCCGCACCGGTGAGATCCCGCTGCCGCTCGCCGTCGGGGAGCAGCCCCCACCGCACCGGCGCGGCCTGCCGCCGGTGCCCGCGGAGGACGCCCGGCCCGCCCGCGACGGAGCCGGCCCCACCGACCAGACCCCCGCGGCTCGGCGCGGCCTCCCGCCGCTGCCCGGTGCCTCCGCGGGTGTCGTGGGGAGCGGCCAGCCCGGCCCGGAGGCCGACCAGGCTCCGCGGCCCGACCGAGCTCCGGAGCCGGCGGCGGCCGCGGAGGCCCCGCCGCGCAGCGGTCTGCCTCCCGTCCCGCCGTCGCCCGTGCGGGCCTCCACGCCGCTGTTCCCGCCGCTGGGCGACCAGCCGCCCGGGTACCGGCCGTCCCGGCCGATCGCCCCGCTGCCGCCGATCCCGGGCCGTGACGTCCCCCTCGCGGGCGCGACCCGGCTGGCCCCGCCGAGCCCGCGGGAGCGCCGGGCGGCCCGGCGTGCGGCCCGCAGCCCCGGCCGGCGCCGGCTGATCCGCGCGGCGCTCGGCCTGCTGGTCGTCGTGGGCGTCGTCGTCGGCTACCACCTGGGCCTGTACTTCTACGTCGACCAGAGCATCCAGCGGGTCGCGGCGCTGGCCCCCCAGGGGCCGGAGGTGCTCGCCCCCGGTCTGCAGGAGGGTGCGGCCACCTACCTGGTCACGGGTACCGGCCTGCCCGGTGCGGAGGGCCCGGCCGCCGTCGCCAGCCTGCTCGTGCACGTGACCGCCGACGAGCAGCGCGCGGTCCTGGTCAGCGTCCCGCCGACCGCCCTCGTCGACACGCCCGCCTGCGTCGGCACCGACGGCGAGCTGCGTGAGCCGACCACCGAGGCGTTCGCCTCCTCGCTGCTCGACGGAGGGCCGGCCTGCACGGTCCGCGCCGTCCAGCAGGTGACCGGACTGCGGATCGACCACTACCTCGGCGTCGACCTCACCCGCCTGCCCGGCATGGTCGACGCCCTCGGCGGGGTCGGCCTGTGCCTGCCCACGGTGACCGACGCCGTGGCCGCCTCGGCCCGTCCGCTCACGGCCGGCACCAGCGAGCTCTCCGGCGAGCAGGTCACCGGCTTCCTCACCGCCGGGGACGCCGGGTCCGACGTGACCGGGGCCGCGGTGGCCGAGCGCGCCCAGGTGCTGCTCACCTCCACCCTGCGGACGGCGATGTCGTGGGGCACCCTCGGCAACCCGGTGACCCTCACGCAGTTCCTCAGCCGCGCGTCCGACGCCCTGACCGTCGACGAGGGGACCACCCTCGGTGACCTGCGCACGCTGGCCGGCACCCTGGGCGACCTGTCCGGCGACGCGGTGCAGCGCACCGGCCTGCCGGTCTCCCAGGTCGGCTACGTCCCGGCCGGCACCGACCAGGCTCTGGTGGTGCTCGACGCCGACGGCACCCGCTCGCTGTTCGACGAGGTCATCGACGAGGGACGGCTGCCGGAGGAGGTCCTCGCGCAGCAGGCGGCCGACGACGCCCCCGCTGCCGCCCCCGCGCCCGAGGCCGCTGCCTCCGCGGCGCCCACCGCCGAGGGGGAGCAGCCCGCCGCTGCGCCGGCGCCACAGCCGCTGACGGTGGCGCCCGCCGGGATCACCGTCGACGTGCTGAACGGCACCGGCACCAGCGGGCTGGCCGCCACGGTCGCCGACCAGCTGCGCGCCCAGGGCTTCGGCGTCGGCCAGGTGGGCAACGAGCCGGGCACGGTCAACGAGACCCTCGTCCGCTTCGGCCCCGGCGCCGAGGAGCGGGCGCGCACCGTCGCGGCCGCCGTCCCCGGGTCGGTGCTGCAGGCCAGCGACACCATCGGCGACGGCGTGCAGCTCGTGCTGGGGCCCGGCTTCTCGAACGTCGTCCCCGTCGAGGTCCCGGCGCCGCCGCAGCCGGAGGCCGCCGAGGCCCAGCCGAGCAACGACACCCTCGCCGCGCCCGCCACCGAACCCGCCGCGAGCGAGTCCCCGGTCTCCTGCTGAGAACGCGAGAGGGGGCCGCCGCGGAGAACGCGGCGACCCCCTCTGTGCTCTCTGTCGTCCTCCGGACGACACCGCGGCCAGGTGCCGTCCCCCTGCTGCGTCGAGCGCGTCCGCGGACTCGTCGCGGGACCCTGCGGGCCCCACTCCTCGCCGCAGCGACACCGCGGCCAGGTGCCGCCCCCTGCTGCGTCGAGCGCGTCCGCGGACTCGTCGCGGGACCCTGCGGGCCCCACTCCTCACCGCAGCGGCACCGCGGCCAGGTGCCGCCCCCCTGCTGCGTCGAGCGCGTCCGCGGACTCGTCGCGGGACCCTGCGGGCCCCACTCCTCACCGCGAACTCACCCGAAGCGGCCGGAGATGTAGTCCTCGGTGGCCTTCTGGTCCGGGTTGCTGAAGATCTTCTCGGTCGGGTTGAACTCGATGAGCCGGCCCGGCTGGCCCACGCCGTTGAGGTTGAAGAACCCCGTGTAGGAGCTCACCCGCGCGGCCTGCTGCATGTTGTGCGTGACGATGACGATGGTGAAGCGCTCCTTGAGCTCCGTCATCAGGTCCTCGATCGCCAGCGTGGAGATCGGGTCCAGGGCCGAGCAGGGCTCGTCCATCAGCAGGACCTCGGGCTCGACGGCGATCGCGCGGGCGATGCACAGCCGCTGCTGCTGGCCACCGGACAGGCCCGAGCCCGGGCGGTCCAGCCGGTCCTTGACCTCGTTCCAGAGGTTGGCGCCGCGCAGCGACTTCTCGACCAGGTCGTCGGTCTCGGACTTCTTCATGCGCTTGCTGTTGAGCCGGTTGCCGGCCACGACGTTGTCGTAGATCGACATCGTCGGGAACGGGTTGGGCCGCTGGAAGACCATGCCGATCGACCGGCGCACGTTCACCGGGTCGACGTCGGCGCCGTAGAGGTCCTGGCCGTCCATGACGACCTTGCCCTCGACCCGGGCGCCCGGGATGACCTCGTGCATCCGGTTGATGGACCGCAGGAAGGTCGACTTCCCGCAGCCGGAGGGACCGATCAGCGCCGTGATGTTCCGGGGTTCGATGGAGACGTTGACGTCCTGCACGGCGAGGAAGTTGCCGTAGTAGATGTTGAGGTCGGAGACCTCGATGCGCTTGGCCACGTGCGTGTCCTCCTGGACGAACCCGGTCAGCGACCGGTCTTGGGGGCGAAGAATCGGGTGATCAGGCGGGCGACGACGTTGAGCGCCATCACCAGGATGATGAGGACCAGGGCTGCTGTCCACGCGCGCTCGATGGCGAACTCCGGCGGGAAGCCGGGCTGGGTCAGCTGGTAGTAGGCGAACACCGGCAGGGTCGCCATGCGGCCGTCGAACGGGTTGAGGTTGGTGCCGTTGATGATGCCGACCGTCACCAGGAGCGGCGCGGTCTCGCCGATCACGCGGGCCACGGCGAGGGTGATGCCGGTGCCCAGGCCGGCGATCGCCGTGGGCAGCACGACCTTCACGACCGTCCGCCACTTCGGGACGCCGAGCGCGTAGCTGGCCTCGCGCAGCTCGTTGGGGACGAGCTTGAGGACCTCCTCCGAGGACCGGACGACGACCGGGATCATGAGCACCGACAGCGCGACGGCACCCATGACCCCCAGCCGGATGCCGGGACCGAAGAACAGCGCGAAGAGGGCGTAGGCGAACAGCCCGGCCACGATCGACGGGATGCCGGTCATGACGTCGACGAAGAACGTGATGGCCCGCTTGAGCCGGCCGGTGCCGTACTCGACGAGGTAGATGGCGGTCAGCAGACCGATCGGCACGGAGATCACGGCGGTCAGCAGCGTGATGATGACGGTGCCGAGGATGGCGTGGTACGCGCCGCCGCCCTCACCGACGATCCCGAGCATCGAGGAGTTGAAGAACTCGGCGTCGAACCGCTTGAGGCCGTTCTCGAGCACGGTCCACACCAGGGACACCAGCGGGATCATCGCGATGGCGAAGGCCGTGGTCACCAGGGCGGTGACCAACCGGTCGGTCCCCTTGCGCCGTCCCTCCACCTGGCGGGAGACCAGCCAGACCAGCAGCGTGCCCAGGACGGCGCCGTAGATGACCGTCAGGGCGATGCTGAAGCCGGTGAGCGCCGAGACGACGGCGCCGACGGCGATGCCCAGGACGTAGAGCCCCAGCGCCGCATAGCGGGGCAGTTGCCGGCTGCGGCGCACGGGCCCCTCGGTGGGCGGGAGGTTCGTGGGCGCGGAGCGGGTGTCGGTGCTCATCAGTTGGCTCCGGAGAAGTCGGCGCGCCGCTCGACGATCCAGCGGGCGAACATGTTGACCGCCAGGGTGATCACGAACAGGGCCAGGCCACTGGCGATCAGCGTGTTGATGGCGATGCCGGTGGACTCGGGGAACTGCAGGGCGATGTTGGCCGCGATCGTGGACGGGTTGCTGCTGGAGATCAGGTTGAACGTGATCCCGCCGGACCCGGAGAGCACGATGGCGACGGCGAGCGTCTCGCCGAGGGCGCGCCCGAGGCCCAGCATCGAGCCGCCGATGACGCCGGACTTGCCGTAGGGCAGCACCGCCATCCGGATCATCTCCCAGCGGGTGGCGCCCAGCGCCAGGGCGGCCTCCCGGTGCAGGGCCGGCGCCTGGCTGAACACCTCGCGGGAGATCGCCGAGATGATCGGCAGGATCATGACCGCGAGCACGAGCCCGGCGGTCAGCATGGTGCGGCCGGTCGCGGAGGCGGGCCCGGCGAAGAGCGGGATGAAGCCCAGGTTGTCCGCGGCCCAGGCGTAGAAGGGCACCAGGGCCGGCGCCAGCGCGGCGATGCCCCAGAAGCCGTAGACGACGCTCGGGATGGCGGCCAGCAGGTCGACGACGTAGCCGAGGCCCTGGGCGATGCGCCGGGGCGCGTAGTACGTGATGAACAGGGCGATCGCCACGGCGAGGGGTGTGGCCACCACCAGGGCGATGACCGCGGCGATCAGCGTGCCGAAGAGGAGTGGCGCGATGTAGCTGCCCAGGCCCTCGCCGCCGGGGATGTCCTCGGCGGGGGCGGTGAACGCCGGGAGCGCCTCGGCGATCAGGAAGGCGGCGACGCCGGCGAGGACCAGCAGGATGAGGATGCCGGAACCGGTCGCGCTGGCGGCGAAGATCCGGTCACCAGGGCGGCGTACCGGCCGCTTGGTCGTGGGCTCGGACGGGGTCCTGGTGGCGGTCACCCTTGCTCCGTGGGTTCGTCTCGGTCGGTGTCGGGTCCGCCCGGCTCCGGGCGGGGGTGGGGGGGGGGGGGGGGGGGGGGGGGGGGGGGGGGCGCGGGGGGGGGGGGGGGGGGGGGCGGGGGGGGGGGGGGGGGGGGGGGGGGGGGGGGGGGGGGGGGGGGGGGGGGGGGGGGGGGGGGGGGCGGCTCGGGGGGGGGGGGCGGCGCGGCCGGGGGCGCGCCGCCGCGCCGCCCCCCCCCCCCCCCCCCCCCCCCCCCCCCCCCCCCCCCCCCCCCCCCCCCCGGTCCGGGTGGGTCGGTCAGCCCGCGGTGATCGCGTCGACAGCGGACTGGGCCTGGTCGCGCAGGGTGTCCGAGATGGGGGCGCTGCCCGCGGACTCGGCTGCGGCCTGCTGGCCCTCCTCGCTGATGACGTACCCCATGAAGGCCTTGACCGCGTCGGCCTTCGCCTGGTCGTCGTACTGGATGCACCCGACGTGGTAGCTGACCAGCACGATCGGGTACTCGCCCGAGCCCTCGGTCTGCCGGTTGACCTCGATGGCGAAGTCGTACTGACCGCGGCCCTCGACGGCGGGGGAGTTCTCGACGACCGCAGCGGCGGCCTCCGGGGTCGGGGCGACGAACTCGCTGCCGACGGCCACGTTGGCGATGCCGAGCTCGCCGGCCTGGCTGGCGTCGGCGTAGCCGATGGCGCCGGCGCCGGCCTGGACGGCGGCCACGACGCCGGAGGTGCCGTTCGCGGCCTCACCGCCGGGCAGCGGCCACTCGCCGTCGGGCTCCGAGGTCCACACGTCCCCGGCCGTCTGGAACAGGTAGTCGGTGAAGTTGTCCGTCGTGCCCGAGTCGTCGGCGCGGTGGACGGGGGTGATCGCCTGGTCCGGCAGCGTGGCGTCGGGGTTGTCGGCGGCGATCGCCGGGTCGTTCCAGTTCGTGATGGCGCCGGTGAAGATCCCGGCGATGGTGGCCGGCGAGAGGTTGAGCTCGTCGACGCCCTCGAGGTTGTAGATGACCGCGATCGGCGAGATGTAGTTGGGCAGCTCGAAGACCTCGCCGCCGGCGCAACGCTCCTGCGCGGAGGCGAGCTCCTCGTCGTCCAGGGCCGCGTCGGAGCCGGCGAAGTCGGTGCCGCCGGCGATGAACTGCTCACGGCCACCGCCGGAGCCCACCGGGTCGTAGCTGAAGTTGATGCCAGGCTGCTGCGAGTTGAACCCCGCCTGCCAGGCCTGCATCGCGGCCTGCTGGCTGCTGGCGCCGGCGCCGACGAGGTCGCCGCTGAGCTCCGCCGCCGCGGCGCCGCCGGTGCTGCCGCTGCCGCCGCCGGCGTTCTGCTCGTTGGCGGCGCCGCACGCGGTGAGCGCGAGGGTGCCGGCCAGCGCCGTGGAGAGAGCGACGGCGCGCGACCTGGTGCTGAGCTTCAACTCAGTGCCTTTCGACTGGTGTGCCCGGACCTCGATGCCGGGCAGCGAAGAACCAACGAAGGCGAAGTTAGGCAGCCCAAGTAGACGCATCCGGGTCACTCGGTGAACGACCGGTGAACGACGGCGAAGCGTTTCCCGACCGGGTGAGAACCAGGTCACGGCCATCAGGTGAACGAGGCCGTGGCCCCGTTGCGGACGCGATCGTCCGGTACTAGACGGCCCGCCGCCACGAGACGTCGACGGCGTGCCGGGTGAAGCCGCTGCGCTCGTAGAGGGTCACCGCGGCGGTGTTGTCCTCCTCGACGTAGAGCAGGACCTGCCCCAGGCCGAGGGCGCGCAGGTGCGCCAGCCCGATGTCGGTGAGGGCCCGGCCCAGCCCGGTGCCCTGGGCGGCGGGGTCGATGCCGAGGACGTAGACCTCGCCCACCGCCTCCGGCCCCTCGTCGCCGGGCGGGTGCACCTTGGTCCAGTGCGAGCCGAGCAGCGTGCCGCCGTCGTCGGGTTCGCCGCGCCAGGCCAGGAAGAAGCCGGCCGGGTCGAACCACGGCTCGGCCTCGCGCAGCTGCAGGTCGGCGAGGGTCCAGCTGCCCTGCTCCGGGTGGGTGGCGAAGGCGCGGGCGTTGACGGCCAGCCAGGCCTGCTCGTCCCGGCCGGGCCGGAAGGGACGCACCGTCACGCCTTCGGGGAGGGGCCGGCGCGGCTCGGGGTCGACCCCGTCCAGGTCGCGGCGCATCTGGAGCAGCACCCGCGCCCGCGTGTAGCCACGCCGCGCGGCCAGCTCGGCCGACCCGGGCAGGTCGCCGTGCGCCCACACCCGGAGGGGGCGGTCGCCGGCGAGCTCCTCGAGCCGGGTCAGCAGGGTGCGGCCGACCCCCTGCCGCCGGGCGGCCGGGGCGACGACCAGCTCGGCCTCGGCGTCCCCGGTGCCGCCGCCCTCGAACCGCGCGTAGCCGGTCAGGGTGCCGTCCGGCGCCTCGACCAGCACGTCCCGGCCGCCGTCCGGACCGCCGTGCTGCAGCCGCAGCTCGGCCTCCTCGGAGAGCGGGCGGACGCCGTCGGCCGCCGTCGCGGTGCGCAGCAGCGCGAGCACCGCGGCGACGTCGGCGGGGTCGAGGCGCGCGACGTCCCGGGCGGCGGAGGAGGACAGGGGGGCCTCAGACCAGCTCGGCGTCGGAGGAGGCGTCGGCCTCGCTGCGGGCGGCCGCGGCGGTGGCGTCGGCGACCTGCTGGTCGAGCTTGTAGCCGACGTTGCGCACGGTGCCGATCAGCGCCTCGTGCTCGGTGCCGAGCTTGGCCCGCAGCCGGCGCACGTGGACGTCGACGGTGCGGGTGCCACCGAAGTAGTCGTAGCCCCAGATCTCCTGCAGCAGTTGCGCGCGCGAGAAGACCCGGCCGGGGTGCTGCGCCAGGTACTTGAGCAGCTCGAACTCCTTGTAGGTGAGGTCGAGCGGACGGCCGCGGAGCTTGGCCGAGTAGCTGTGCTCGTCGATGACCAGCTCGCCGGCGGTGGTCACGCCGCTGTCGCCGCCGTCGACCGGCGTGGCAGCGGCCATGCGCCGGGCGGTGGCCCACTTCAGCCGCGCGTCGACCTCGGCGGGGCCGGCGGTGTCGAGCAGGACGTCGTCGATGCCCCAGTCGGCGGAGAGCGCCACGAGGCCGCCCTCGGAGAGCACGGCGACCAGCGCGGAGGCGACACCCGTGGAGGACAGCAGCCCGCACAGCGTGCGGGCGCCGATCAGGTCGTGGCGGGCGTCGACGAGGACGACGTCGCCGGAGTCGCCGTCGAGCAGGCTGGACAGCTCGGGCGCCACCACGCGGACCTGGTGGCCCAGCAGCCCGAGGGCGGGCAGCACCTCGGTCGTGGCCTGACGCGCCGCGGTCATGAGCACGAGTCGCATGTCGTCTCCTCAGGGGAGCCGGGGACGGGGATCCGTCCGGGGGCCCACGACGGCACTGTCGAGAGACAGCAGGATAACCGACGTGTTGCCGAAGCCCTCCGTCGTGACCGAACTGCGATCAGTGACGGTGCACACGGACGACGGCGTCCGGCTGTCGGGCGTCGTCGTCCCGGCGGTGCTGCCGGAGCCGCTGCCGCCCGGAGCGCGGCCGCTGACCTTCGTCGTCGCGCACGGCTTCACCAACTCGGTGACCCGGCGGCACTTCCTGCGGCTGGCGGGCTGGCTGCGTCGCTTCGGCGAGGTGCGCGGGGTGGACTTCCGCGGGCACGGGCGTTCCGAGGGCGGGTCGGGGGCCGGGGGCGACGCGGAGCTGCGGGACCTCGACGCCGCCGTCGCCGCGGCCCGGGACGACGGCGCCGACGCCGTCGTGACCGTGGGGATGTCCATGGGCGGCGGCGTGGCACTGCGGCAAGCGGCCCTGGGGCGGCACCGGTCGGACGCGGTGGTCGCCGTCAGCGCGGTGAGCCGCTGGTACGTGCGCGACACCGCGCCGATGCGGCGGGTGCACTGGCTGCTGGAGACCACGGCCGGACGGCGGATCGGCACCCGCGTCGTGCGCCTGCGACTGGACACGCCGTGGATCACCCCGCCGCAGGCGCCGCTGGAGGTGGTGGCCCGGATCGCGCCCACGCCGCTGCTCCTGGTGCACGGTGACCGGGACAGCTACTTCCCGCTGGAGCACTTCCGGGCGCTGGTGCGGGCGGCCGGTCCGGCGGCCACCGCGTGGGTGGTGCCGGGGTTCGGACACGCCGAGAGCGGCGCCACCGGCCCGCTCGTCGAGCGGATCGGCCGCTGGGCGTCTGCGACGATCAACCCGTGACAGCGGCCGCACTCGGGACCGGGGCGTCGACCCGCGGGCGCCACCTGCCCGCGGCCGCCCTGGCGGCCCTCGCCACCGCGCTGCTCGTGGTGCCCGCCGAGGTCGCGGGCGAGCCCGGCCGGGTGGCCGCCGTCGCCGCGCTCCAGCTGGCCCTCGTGGCGGCGTGGAAGCCGGCTACCGGCATCGCCGGGCGGGTCGGTGCGCCGCTGCTGGGGGTCGCCGCGGCCGCCGGCGCGGACGTGCTGCTCGTCGTCCCGGAGCGGCCGGAGCTCGGGTCGCTGCTGGCGGTGCCCGGCCTGGGCTTCCTCGCGGCCGTGCTGCACCAGATGTTCCGCCCGGCGCCGCGCCGCGACGTCGTCGGCTCGCTGGCCGGCGTGGTCCTGCTGGTCTGCGCGGTCTCGGCGCTGGCCGTGCTGCTGCTCCTGCCCGGGGACGGCGACGAGGGCCGCGTGGCGACGACGGCCCTGCTGGTCGCCGGCACCACGCTGGTCGTCGGGCACCTCGTCGACGTGGTGCTGCCGCGGCCGCGGGTCGCCGACGGCGTGCCGCGGGGGGTGCCCGGCCTGGTGGTCTCGGTGCTCGCCGGCGCGGTGCTGGCGCTGGTCCGGCACGGCTCCACGGACCTGTTCCAGGTGCTCGCCGTCCTCACCTTCGGGCTCGGTCTCGCGGGCGTCGCCGCGCTGGTCGCGCTGGCCGCGCAGTACGTGACCGCGGAGGGACCGCGGCGGGCGTGGGCGGCGCTGCTGCTGCAGGTGGTGCTGCCGTTCGCGGCCTGCGCACCGGTCGCGTTCTCCCTCGTCCTGCAGGACGCGTTCTGATGCGCGCCCTGCTGGTGGTGCTCCTGCTGCTGGTCGGGCTGGCCGTCGTCGCCGACCGGGTCGGCGTCGGGATCGCCGAGGACCGGGTCGGCCAGGCCATCGCCGAGCGCGGCGGCCTCGCCGGGCAGCCGGAGGTCGACATCGGCGGGTTCCCGTTCCTCACCCAGGCGGTGAGCGGCACCTACGAGGACGTGCGCATCGCGCTGACCGCGGCCGACCTGGCGCAGCCGGAGGGCACCCGGGCCGACGTCTCGCTGCGGGGCGTGCACGTCCCGCTGTCCGACGTGCTGTCCGGGTCGGTGCAGGAGGTGCCGGTCGACCGGGTCGACGGTACGGCGACGCTGTCCTACGCGCTGCTGTCGCAGCAGCTGGGCCCGGGCACCACGCTCTCCCGCGAGGGCGACGGGCTGCGTGTCGAGCGGACCGTGGAGCTGGCCGGTCTGACCGTGCCGCTGACCGCCGTCGGCACGCTGGGCCTGGACGGGAACGACCTGGTCGTCGACGTCTCGGAGGCCTCCGGCGCCGGTGTGGACCTGCCGGCCGTCCTCGTGGACCAGGCCAGCGACCTGCTGGACCTGCGCTACCCCGTGCCCGAGCTGCCGTTCGGGCTGCAGCTGACCGGCGTCGCCCCGGCCGACGACGGCGTCGACGTCGCCGTGGCGGCCACCGACACCGTGCTGCGGGGCTGACCCCGGGAATCCCGCGGGGACCGGTCGGGTTGGCCGGGGCGTGAGCGCCCAGGACGTGCCGGCCGATGTCCTCGCGGGGCTGGGTGTGCGCCCGGAGGACGCCGACCTGACCGTCGTCCAGTTCTCCACCGCCTTCTGCGGGCCGTGCCGGGCGACCCGGGCGCGGCTGCGGCAGCTGACGGCGACCCGGCCGCGGCTGGCCGCCGTCGACGTCGACGCCGAGAGCCACCTCGACGCGGTCCGGGCGCTCGACGTCCGGAGCACCCCGACGCTGCTCTTCCTCGCCGGCGACGGCCGCCTGGTGGGGCGCGCCGACCGCGCGCCGCGGGCCGGGGAGCTGGCCGCGCTGGTCGATGCGCACCTGGGTGCGCTCGTGGGCACCCGGGCGGGGAGGGGCGTGTGATCGGTTACCCTCGCGCCGTGGGCATCCTGCTGACCTCACGCCGCACAGTCGACCTGTGCCGCGTCGGCAGCTGCCTGTGTCCGGTCTCCTGAGCGCCGGCCCGGCTCGTCAGAACCCGCCCCCACCGACGTGCGGGCGCACGGCCGAACGGCCGGTCCGCCCGGTCGACCCCGGGGCGGACCGTCCTGGCCCTCTCCGCACCCCCACCTGAACCGCCCGGCGGGTCGCACCGGCCCGCACCGCCCGACCCGCACACCCACCACAGGAGGGAACACCCCCCATGAGTCGCAACGACGTGCTCGTCTCCGCCGACTGGGCCCAGGAGCACCTCGGCCAGTCCGGCATCGTCTTCGTCGAGGTCGACGAGGACACCAGCGCCTACGACAAGGGCCACATCGAGGGTGCGGTGAAGCTGGACTGGAAGACCGACCTCCAGGACCCGCTGCGCCGTGACTTCGTCAGCAAGGAGCAGTTCGAGCAGCTGCTGTCCGAGCGCGGCATCAGCAACGACGACACCGTCGTCCTCTACGGCGGCAACAACAACTGGTTCGCCGCCTACGCGTACTGGTACTTCAAGCTCTACGGCCACCAGGACGTCAAGCTGATCGACGGCGGCCGCAAGAAGTGGGAGCTCGACAGCCGTCCGCTGTCCACCGACGCCGTCTCGCGGCCGGCCACGCAGTACCGGGCCCAGGAGCCCGACACCTCCATCCGCGCGTTCCGCGACGAGGTCGTCGCCGCGATCGGCCAGAAGAACCTGGTCGACGTCCGCTCGCCCGACGAGTTCGCCGGCAAGCTGGTCGCCCCGGCGCACCTCCCGCAGGAGGGCGCGCAGCGTCCGGGCCACATCCCCAGCGCCGTGAACGTGCCGTGGAGCAAGGCGGCCAACGAGGACGGCACCTTCAAGAGCGACGAGGAGCTGGCCAAGCTCTACTCCGACGCCGGCCTCGACACCAGCAAGGACACCATCGCCTACTGCCGGATCGGCGAGCGCTCCAGCCACACCTGGTTCGTGCTGCGCGAGCTGCTCGGCCACCAGAACGTCAAGAACTACGACGGCTCGTGGACCGAGTACGGCTCCCTCGTCGGCGTCCCGATCGAGAAGGGGGCCTGAGCATGTGCGGCGCTCCCAAGCAGGGCACTGCCCTGGCGGGCGTGGACCTGACGACCCAGACGGTCATCCAGGGCTCGGTGTGGCACGACGGCGCACCGGTCGCCGGCGCCTACGTGCGGCTGCTCGACTCCACCGACGAGTTCACCGCCGAGGTCGTCACCAGCCCCGAGGGCGAGTTCCGGTTCTTCGCCGCTCCCGGCGAGTGGAAGCTCCGCTCGCTCGCCCCGGTCGGCAAGGGTGAGCGCGTCCTCACCGCGGACGTGGGCCTGAACGAGACCACGGTCGCGATCGACTGAGGAAGGACCCCCGAGGGCCGTCCCGCACAGCGCCCGCTCCGGCACCCGCCGGGGCGGGCGCTGTGGCGTTCTCGGACGTCCGCGGCTCACCGCCGGTGGGTGGCGTGCCACCCCGCAGCGAGGACGACGGAGACGGCGAGCACGGCTCCGCCGCCCCAGGTCGCACTCGCGAACGCCGCCGCCCCGATGCTCGGGGAGGTCAGCGCGGCGACCCCGCCCACGCTCCCGCCGACGGCGGTCAGCAGCAGCCAGGGCCAGGAGGTGCCGGCCCCGGGTGGGAGGGGGCGCGCGGGGGTGCGGCGCCACCACCGCAGCGCCCAGGCCAGCAGCACGAGGCCGCCGACGAGCCCGCTGGCGTACTGCAGCCAGCGGTAGCCCGGCAGCAGCCCCCACTGGGCGGACAGCGCCGGCAGGTGGTCGGTGCCCCAGCGGCGCGGGTGGGTGAACTCGTCCCAGAGCACGTGGGTACCTGCGCCGACGGCGAGCGCCAGCAGCGTCCACGCGACGGCCGGCACCGTGGCCAGGCGCCGTCGCAGCCCCGGCCGGACGCCGGTCAGCCGGGCGCGCAGCGCGGTCGGCGCGACGGCGAGCGCCGGGGCCACCAGCAGCGCGTGCCACAGCGCCCAGGCCAGGCCGCCGAGGAGCACGTCGACGGTGACGACGGCGAGCGCCGTGTGGGTCGCCCAGGGGAACGGGACGGGCAGGTAGAACGGCAGGTCCGGCGCCAGGCTGCCGACGACCAGGGCCGACGGTGGCAGGGGCGTCCGCAGGAACGGCAGCACCGCCGCGGGATGGCTGCCGGTGAACGGCATCGTCGTCCCCCGGCCTACGGGCCCGCGAGCCAGCGGCGCAGGACCTGCTGCTGCTCGGCGGCGCGTGCCCGGCCGAGGCCGAACGGGCCCACGGCGGTGACCTGGAGGGTCTGCACGGTCCCGTCCCGCAGCAGCAGCTGCAGCGCGCCCTGCGTGGGGGAGAGCGAGCCGCTCGTGGACCGGCGCACGTCCTCGATCTGGGCGCGGTCGTAGGTCGTCGTCCGCAGCTGGTTGCGGACGACGAGCCGGCCGTCGGGGGTGCTCCGCACCACCATGCCGGCGGTCCGCGCGATGACGGTGAGCCACACGACCATGAAGGCGGCCAGCGGGAGGACCGGGCCCCACTCCCCGGAGCGTGCGGCGTCGAGCAGGCCGGGCGCGAAGACCAGGACGACGCCGGCCACGGCCACGAGGCCGGCCACGACCCGCGCGACCAGGGGTGGCCGGATCTCGACGGTCACCCGCGGCCCAGCCCGACGAGCGCGGCCAGCTCGCCCATCGCCCGGTCGAAGTAACGGTCGGCGTCCTGCACCGAGCCGACGAAGTGCCCGAACAGCTCGAAGCTGATCGTCCCGTAGAGCGCGCTCCAGGCCAGCAGTGCCCGCAGCCGGACGGCGTCGTCGAGCGCCGGGTGCTCGCCCCCGAGCACCGCGATCGCATCGTCACTGACGAGCGCCGGGTCCCGGTCGCTCCCGGCCGCCTCCGGCAGCGCACCGCTGCGGGCGGCGTCCCCCAGGACGTGCCCGAGGACGACGCCGACGCGGCTGGCCGCGGGCACGGTGTCCCGCGGCGCCGCGTAGCCGGGCACTGGTGAGCCGTAGAGCAGCGCGTACTCGTGCGGGTGGGCCCGAGCCCACTCCCGGACGGCGCGGCAGACGGCCAGCCACCGCTCCCGCGGTGCGGCGCCCGGGTCGTCGGCGGCCTCCGCGACGGCCCCGAGGGCGTCGTACCCGTCGATGATCAGCCGGGTCAGCAGGTCGTCCCGGCTGGGGAAGTAGCGGTACAGCGCCGACGAGGCCATGCCGAGCTCCCGGGCCACGGCCCGCAGCGACAGCGCGGCGGCCCCGACCTCGGCCAGCTGTCGCCGCGCGGCGTCGGTGATCTCGGCGGTCAGCTCGGCGCGGACCCGTTCACGGGCGGTGGGCGGCACGCGCCCATCATGATCGCTTGAGATCGCTGCACGCAAGTGCGAGCACTGCTCTTGACGGGCGACGGTCGCCGTGCCAGCGTCGACCGCATCGAGAGCACTGCTCTCGACCGATCGAGGAGGAGTTCGCCATGGCACTGCACGTGATCGTCGGCAAGGGCCCGGTCGGGACGACGACCGCCGAGCTGCTCGCCACGCGTGGCCACCGTGTCCGGGTCCTGTCGCGCAGCGGCGGGACGTCGACCGGCACGGTCGAGCACCGGCGCGTCGACGCCACCGACGCCGACGCCCTCGCCGCTGCCGCGCAGGGGGCCGACGCCCTCTACAACGCGGTGAACCCCGCCTACCACCGCTGGGCCACCGACTGGCCGCCGGTCGCGACGGCGCTGCTGACCGCCGCCGAGCGCACCGGCGCGGTGCTGGTCACGATGGCCAACCTCTACGTCTACGGCCGCCCGGCCGGCCCGATGACCCCCGACAGCCCGCTGGCCGCCACGGACCTCAAGGGCGTCGTCCGGCGGCGCATGTGGGAGGAGGCGCTGGCCGCGCACGAGGCCGGCCGGGTGCGGGTCACCGAGGCCCGTGCCGCGGACTTCGTCGGCCCGCAGGTGCCGGCGGAGCACTCCCACCTGGTCCGCCAGCTGCCCGCCCTGCGCCGCGGGCGGCGCGCCTGGGTGGTCGGCGACCCCGACGCCCCGCGCAGCTGGGCCTACCTGCCCGACGTCGCCGCCACGCTGGCGACCCTGGGCACCGACGAGCGGGCGCTCGGCCGCGCCTGGCACGTCCCCAGCGCGCCGCCGCGGTCCCAGCGGCAGGCGCTGACCGACCTGGCCGCGGCCCTGGGGACGCCTGCCCCGCGCGTCTCCCGCATCCCGTGGACGGTGCTGCGCGGGATCGGACTGGTCTCCCCGGTCATGCGCGAGGTCGTCGACGTCCGCCACCAGTTCGACCAGGAGTACGTCATCGACGCCACGGCCACCACGGCCACCTTCGGGCTGACCGCGACGCCGTG
The DNA here is from genome assembly GCF_054050075.1 of Geodermatophilus sp. SYSU D00965. Lineage (NCBI taxonomy): Bacteria > Bacillati > Actinomycetota > Actinomycetes > Geodermatophilales > Geodermatophilaceae > Geodermatophilus > Geodermatophilus sp. SYSU D00965. The sequence continues at coordinate 133,021 of NZ_JBJGYQ010000009.1, forward strand.
GGACGAGGTCGTGGCCGCGACCGCCGGCGCGCTCCCGGCGACCGCCTGACGGAGGACCCCGTCCTCCTCACCGCTCGCGAGCTCGAGGCGCGCCTCTGGACGGGGCCGTTCCAGCACGTCACCAGCGGGTCCTACGGTGGAGCGCATGGTCTCTGCCTGGGTCCTCGTCACCCTGGCGTCGCTCGCCGCCCTCGGCTGCGGGTACGGCGCCGCCCGGCTCGCCCGCCGGCCCGAGGGGACGCGTCGATGACCGACGCGACCGAGCTGCCGGTGCCCGACACCGTCGACGTCCGCTCGGGGCCGGAGGTCTCCGACGAGCTGCTCGCGGTGCTGCCGCTGCTCGGTGAGTGGCACGGCGAGGGCCAGGCCGCCGGCGCCGGGGGTGACCACCGGTTCGGCCAGTGGATCCGGTTCAGCCACGACGGGCGCGGGTTCCTCGCCTACGAGTCGCGCACCTGGCGGCTCACCGACGACGGGCAGATCGTCGGTCCGGAGCACCGGGAGTCCGGCTTCTGGCGGCCGCGCGGCCGGGACGACGTCGAGCTGCTCGTGGCCAGCCCCGACGGGCTGGTGGAGATCTACGTCGGCCGGGCCCGGACGACGACCAGCTGGGAGCTGACCAGCGACGTCGTCGCCCGGACGCCGGACGCCCCCGACGTGGCCCGCGCCGTCCGGCTCTACGGCATCGTCGAGGGCGCGCTCATGTACGCCATCGACCGCGCGGGCACCGACGCGCCGCTGGCACCGACCATGTCCGCCCGCCTGGAACGGATCCGATGACCGACGCCGGCCCCGCCACCCCGAGAGCCGTCGCCGACCGGTACGTCGACGCCGTCTGCGACCTCGACCCGATCGTCGCCACGTCGCTGGGCACCCGGCCCGGCGACGACCGGCTGCCCGACCCCAGCCCGGCCGGTCTCGAGGCCGAGGCCCAGCTGGCCCGCGACACCCTCGCCGAGCTGGACCGGGTGCTCGCCGCGGACCCGGCGCTCACCGACGACGCGGTGGAGCGGCGCTGCGCCCGGTTGCTGCGCGAGCGGCTCGGCGCCGAGCTGGCCGCCCACGAGGCCGGGGAGGGGCTGCGGGCGCTGTCGAACCTGGCCAGCCCGGTGCACTCGATGCGGCAGGTCTTCCTGCTCATGCCCGCGGCCTCCGACGAGGACTGGGCGGTGATCGCCCGCCGCATGGCCCGGGTGCCGGAGGCCTACCGCGGCTTCCGCGCCGCCCTGGAGGAGGGCGCCCGCCGTGGGCTGTTCGTCGCCCCGCGGCAGGTGTCCACCGTGGTCGACCAGCTCGGGGAGTGGCTGGCCGGGCCGTTCTTCGGGACCTTCGTCGCCCGGGGCCCGGAGTCGCTGCGCTGCGACCTGACGGCCGCGGCGCGCGCGGCCGACGAGGCGGTGGCCGAGGTCCGGGACTTCCTCCGGGACGGCTACGGCCCGCGGGCCGAGGGGACGCCGGACGTCGTCGGCCGCGACCGCTACGCGCTGGCCGCCCGCCGCTGGACCGGGTCCGACCTCGGCGCGGGCTCCGGGCTGGAGGAGGCCTACGCCTGGGGCTGGGCCGAGCACCGGCGGATCCTCGCCGAGCAGCGGACCGAGGCCGAGCGGGTGGTGCCCGGGAGCACGCCCATGGAGGCCATGCGCTGGCTGGACGTGCACGGCCCGGCCGTCGACGGCGTCGAGGCGATCCGGCTGCGGCTGCAGCAGATGATGGACGACGCCATCGACGCCCTGCACGGCACGCACTTCGACCTGGCCGAGCCGGTGCGCCGGGTCGAGGCGATGATCGCGCCGCCGGGCAGCGCGGCGGCCCCCTACTACACCCGGCCCGCGCAGGACTTCTCGCGGCCGGGCCGCACCTGGCTGCCGACGATGGGCCGGGAGCGCTTCCCGCTGTGGGACCTGACCTCGATCTGGTACCACGAGGGCGTCCCGGGCCACCACCTGCAGCTGGCGCAGTGGGCGCTGGTCTCGGGCGAGCTGTCGACCTACCAGACGTCGCTGGGCTCGGTGAGCTCGAACGTCGAGGGCTGGGCGCTCTACGCCGAGCGGCTCATGGACGAGCTCGGGTACTTCGCCGACCCCGGCACCCGCCTGGGCTTCCTCGACGCACAGCAGCTGCGCGCCATGCGGGTCGTCGTCGACATCGGCATGCACCTGGGCCTGCCGGTGCCGGACGACGCCGACGGGGTGCTGGCCGACCACCGCGGCCGGCCCTGGACGCCGGAGCTGGGCCGCGCCTTCTTCGGCGAGCACAGCGGGGCCACGCCGGCCTTCCTCGACAGCGAGCTCGTCCGCTACCTGGGCCTGCCCGGCCAGGCGATCAGCTACAAGCTCGGTGAGCGCGCCTGGCTCGAGGGCCGGGACGCGGCCCGCAAGGCACGCGGCGACGCCTTCGACCGCAAGGCCTGGCACATGGCCGCGCTCTCGCAGGGGTCGCTCGGGCTAGACGACCTCGCCGCGGAGCTCGCCGCCCTGTAGCTACCTGGCCGGCAGGGGGTTGATCGTGTCGGCGTCCCAAGCCACCGACTGGGTGGGGGAGACCTCGGCGGCTTCCAGTCCGTCGGCGGCCAGGACGGCGTCGACGCACGCGCGGCTCCCACCGACGTAGGTCGTGACCAGGTCGATGTCGGTGGCGACGAGCCACGCGCGGTCGGCCGGCCACCAGATGCCGGCGCTCTGCTCCCAGGGCTCGTCGGCCATGTTGGCCGCGGCCAGCTCGACCGGACCCCGCACGAGCGCGTGCAGCCGGTGCCCCGGGGAGCACGGGACCGTCGGCGTGCCCCCTGGCAGGAACCCGAAGTCGGCCGACACGCCGAGGAGGCAGTCGTCGGGCGTGGTCGTGTGCCGGCGCAGGACCGCGGCCAGGCGGCGGGCGAGGCGCTCGGGCAGGTGCCCGCGTGCCGGGGCGTCGTCCCACAGCGGGGTCTGGTTGTCCTCGCCGAAGTAGTCCATCGACCCGGTGATCGAGCCCCACTCCATCGCGGGGTGGGCCACCGTGCGGTTGGCCGCGGCGACCTCGGCCCAGGGCACGTGGACGTCGTCGTCCCCGGCGTACCGCACGGCGGGGTGGAAGACGCGGGCGTAGGCGGCGAAGACCGGCGGGACGAGCGAGGCGACCGCCTGCTCGGCGAACGGGTGGACGGCGTCGGCGATCCACGTGCCGGGGGAGACGTCCGTCTCGGCCGAGCGGCCGGCGAACACGCGCGGACCTCCCCCGGAGAACGGACAACCCCCGGGCTGCTCCGCGGCGCTGACCCTGCACTGGCAGGGGAGCTGCACGCGGGCCGACTGGACAAGTGTCGGCGGCCCGGGGGTCGGGTGACTGTCCGGTTCTCGCTCGCCGCCGTACGACGGACGGGCGATCTGCCGTCGCTCAGACTGTCGTCTGAACGGGCGGCCCATCTGGACGGCGGCTAGCGGACAGCCACCTCACGAGTCCGATAAGCATGCAAAGTTCGGACCACCTCCCTTCTCGTGTACCTCGACGGTACGTCGCTCTTGAGGGGTCGGCAACGCGGTTTCCTCAGCTGTGAGCGGAATCGTCCGGGGCGGCGTCGAAGACGTCGGGGACCCCGTCGGCGTCACGGTCCACACGCTCTGCCTCGGACATCTGCCGGTAGCGGCGGTTGCGCAGCCGCAGCACGACGGTGGCGGCGAGCGCCGCGGCCAGCGTGCCGGTGAGGATGCCGACCTTCGCGTGGTCGTACGTCGGCGAGCCCAGGCCGTAGGCGAGCTCGGTGATCAGCAGCGAGACCGTGAAGCCGATGCCGCCCAGCAGGGCGAGGCCGACCACGTCGGGCCAGCCCAGGTTCTCGTCGAGCTGCGCGCGGGTGAACCGGGCCACGAGCCAGGTCGCCGCGGTGATCCCGATCGCCTTGCCCGCGACGAGTCCCACGGTGATGCCCACGGCGACGCTGTCGGTGACCGAGGCGGCCAGCCCGGAGACCCCGCCGACCGCCACGCCGGCGGAGAAGAACGCGAACACCGGGACGGCGACGCCGGCCGACAGCGGCCGGAAACGGTGCTCGAAGTGCTCGGCCATCCCCGGACCGGCGTCCGGCCCGCCGGCCGCCTGGCTGCGCACCACCGGCACGGTGAAGGCCAGCAGCACGCCGGCCACCGTGGCGTGCACCCCGGACTCGTGCACGAGGACCCAGGTGACCGCCGCGAGCGGCAGGAGCAGCCACCACGAACGGATCCGCTTCTGGACGAGGAGGCCGAACAGGGCCAGCGGGATCAGCGCGAGCAGCAGCGGCGCGACCGAGAAGTCGTCGGTGTAGAAGATCGCGATCACCACGATCGCCAGCAGGTCGTCGACGACGGCCAGGGTGAGCAGGAACGTCCGGAGCGCGCTGGGCAGGTGGGTGCTGATCACCGCGAGGACGGCGAGGGCGAAGGCGATGTCGGTGGCCGAGGGGATCGCCCAGCCGCGGAGAGCGCCGTCGTCCCGGCCGAGGTTGAACAGCACGAAGAACAGGGCCGGTACGGCCATCCCCCCGACCGCGGCGGCGACCGGCAGCGCGGCGCGGCGCGGGTCGCGCAGGTCACCGGCCACGAACTCGCGCTTGAGCTCCAGCCCGGCGACGAAGAAGAAGACGGCGAGCAGCGCGTCGGCCGCCCAGGTGCCGAGGGTGAGGTCCAGGTGCAGCGACGCCGGGCCGACCCGGGTGTCCCGGAGGGCCTCGTAGGCCTCCGCCCAGGGGGAGTTGGCCCAGACCAGCGCGAGAGCTGCCGCACCGAGCAGCAACGCCCCGCCCACGGTCTCCTTGCGGAGGACCGAGGCGATCCGGCTCGCCTCGGCCCAGGAGCCGCGGCCGAAGAGCCGGGGGGAGGTGGATGGCGTCGTCACGGGGTGGCTCCAGGGGAAGGGGTCGGGTCGAGACCTGCCGACCAGACTTCCCGGCGCACCCAGCCCCAACCCTACCGGGCACCTCCCGCGGACACCGGCGGGCGGCGGCGCGCTCCGTACAGTGGGCGCCGTGACTGCCCGCTCCACGCCCGGTCCCCGGGGCAGCCGGTGAGGCTCGCCGAGCTCGCCGGGCGCCGGGTCGGCGTCTGGGGCCACGGCCGCGAGGGACGGGCCGCCGTCCGCGCCGCGCAGGCCGCCGGCGCCGCGGGCCTCCTCGTGGTCGACGCCGTCCCGCCCGCCGCCGGCGACCTGCCGGCCGGCGCCGAGGCCGGCACCGACGTCGCGGCGCTGGGCACCTGCGACGTCGTCCTGCGGTCGCCAGGCATCAGCCCCTACCGCGAGGACGCGCAGGCCCTCGCCGCCCGGACGACGATGGCGTCGGGCACCGGGATCGCGCTGGCCGAGTTCGGCGCGCGGTCGGTGCCGACCCTCTGCGTCACCGGCACCAAGGGGAAGAGCACCACCAGCGCGCTGGCCGCCGCCGTCCTCACCGCGGCCGGGCGGCCCGCGGTGCACGCGGGGAACATCGGCACGCCGCTGCTCGACGTCCTCCTGGACGGTGTCGTCACCGACGGGACGTCGCTGGTCGTCGAGGTGTCGAGCTACCAGGCGGCCGCGGTCGACGACTACTCCGGCTTCGGCGCGGTCACCTCCCTGGCGCCCGAACACCTCGACTGGCACCGCTCCGTCGACGCCTACTACCGCGACAAGTTGCACGTGTTCGCCGGCTGCGGCCTGGCGACGGTGGTCGTGGGCGGGCAGGCCCGCGCGACCGCCGAGCGGTACCTGGACCCGGCGGTGCTCCTCGACCCGGCCGACGTCGTCGCCGCGGAGTCGCTGGCCGAGTTCCGGCCGGCGCACCTGCCGGGCGTGCACAACGTGGCCAACCTGCACGTGGCGCTCGCCGCCTGCGCCCGGATGGGCGTCGACCTCGCCGTCTCCGGCGACGCCGTGCGGGCCGCGGTGGCCGACTTCCGGGCGCTGCCGCACCGGCTCTCCCCGGTCGCCACCCGGGACGGCGTCACGTTCGTCGACGACACGCTGAGCACCACCCCGGTGTCGGTGCTCGCCGCCCTGGAGGCGTTCGCCGGGCAGCGGGTGACCCTGCTCGCCGGCGGGCAGGACCGCGGCCTGGACTACGCCGACCTGGCCCGCGCCGTGGTGGCCCGCGACGGGAGCGTGCGGGTGGTCACCGTGCCCGACACCGGCGCCCGGCTGGCCGCCGACATCCGCGCGGCGGCGGCCGAGGCCGGGGTCGCGGCGCCGGTCACCGAGACGGCGTCCCTCGGCGAGGCGGTCGCCGAGGCCCTGCGGACGGCGCCGCGCGGCGGGGTCGTGCTGCTCTCGCCCGGCGCACCCAGCTACAACCGCTACCGCAACTACGAGGAGTTGGCACGGACCTATGAGCAGATCCTCCTCGACGCCGGAGCAGAACGTGCCTGACGCCTTCGTCGTGGCCGAGCGCTCCCTGGACCTCGCCACGGGTGAGGCGGCGTTCACCTACCGGCTGGGCGAGGACGAGTTCACCGAGCGGCTCACCCTGGACCCGGCGCTGCTGACCGGCGCGGACCCCGCCCGGCTCGACGCCGCCCTCGACCTGGTCCACCTGGTCATGGGCACCAGCTACTACAAGCTGCGCGCGCCGGGCCGGGTCGTGGTGCGCCGGCCGATCACCAAGGCCCAGTTCGCCGTGGCCGAGGCCGCGTACACCCACGGGCTGGGCGAGTTCGCGGCGGTCAACCGGCTGCCCGTCCCGCACGAGGTGGCGTGGGAGGTCGAGCTGCGGTCGGCCGACCCGGTCCCGTCCGACGCCGGGGGCCGCGGCGCGCTGCTGCCGGTCGGCGGCGGCAAGGACTCCGCGCTGGCGCTGGTCGTCGTCAGCCCCGCCACCGCGCTGGCGGTGAACCCGACCGATGCCCAGCGCGAGGTCACGGCCGCCGCGGGGGTGCCGCTGCTCGGCGTCCGCCGGCGGCTGGACCCGCTGCTGGCCCAGCGGACGGCCGCCGGCGGGCTCAACGGCCACGTGCCGGTCACCGCGATCAACTCGGCGATCTCCACGCTGGTCGCGGTGCTGGGCGGGTTCGACCCGGTGGTGTTCGCCAACGAGCGGTCGGCCGACGAGGAGACCCTCGAGGTCGACGGCGCGCGGGTCAACCACCAGTACTCGAAGTCCTACGAGTTCGAGCGGTTCTTCGCCGCGGCCGCCGCCGAGGTGGGTGTCGGCTACTTCAGCCTCACCCGGCAGCTGTCGGAGCTGGCCACCGTCGCCGCGGTGGCCGGGATGCCCGGCCTGCGCGGGCACATCCTCAGCTGCAACCGCTCCTACACGCAGCGGCACATGGGCTTCGGGGACGGCGGCGCGGCGACCCAGAAGTGGTGCCTGCACTGCGACAAGTGCCTGTTCACCTTCCTGTGCTTCGCGGTGTTCCTGGAGCCGGCCGAGGCCGTCGAGATGTTCGGCGGCAACCCGCTGGAGGACCTCTCCCTGGTCGAGGGCTTCCGCGTGCTGTGGGCCACCGAGAAGCCGTTCGACTGCGTGGGGGAGCGGGCGGAGAGCGCCGCGGCCATGGCGCACCTGGCCGGCAGCACCGCGTGGAGCGGGTTCCCCGTCGTCCGCGCGCTGGGCGGGGAGGCGTCGGCGTTCGCCGCGGTCACCGGCGCCACGGTCGCCGGGTTCCTCGAGCCGCGGGGGGAGCACGCGGTCCCCGAGACGCACCTTGCCGCGCTGCGACGGGTGCTCGCGGAGGCCCGCTCGCCGGTGCGGTGAGCGTCGCCGGCGAGCCGGGCGCCGCGCGGCTGGCGGCGATCGAGCGGGCGGCGCTGCGGCCCGGCGCGCGTGACGTCAGTGGGATCGGCGCGTCCGTCGCCGGCCAGCTCGCTCGCCTGGCCGCGGCCCTGGCCGACGCCGGCCGCGCCCGGTCCCGGGTCGGCCTGGTGACCGGCGTCCACATCGCCTGGGCGCCGCGGCCCGCGGCGGAGACCGACGGGCCGGTGGGCACCGCCGTCCTCGCCGCGGCGCTGGCCGCGCTCGGCGCCGAGCCGGTGGTCGTCACCGACGAGCCGTGCGCCGAGGTCACCGCGGCCTGCCTGTCCGTGCTGGGCCAGGGCCGGCTGACGGTCGTCCCGCCGGGGGACGACGAGGCCGCGGTCGCCGCCCGGGTGGCGGGGCTGGACCTCTCCCACCTGGTGGCGGTGGAGCGCCTGGGGCCCAACGCCGACGGCCGGGTGCTCACGATGCGGGCGGTGGACATCACGTCGTCCACCGCGCCGCTGCACGCCGCGTTCGCCCTGCCGGGGCTGGTCACCGGCGCGGTCGGCGACGGCGGCAACGAGATCGGCATGGGCAACGTGCCGGCCGACGTGGTCGCCGCCTGCGTGGCGCACGGCGCGCGGATCGCCTGCCGGGTGCCGGTGGACGCGCTGGTGACCGCCGGCACGTCGAACTGGGGCTGTTACGCGCTGGTCGCCGCGCTCGCGGTGCTGGCCCCCCGGCACGGGCCGGCGCTGCGGGCGCTGCTCGACCCGGCGGTGGACGCCGGCGTGCTCGACGCGGCCACCGCCGCGGGCGGGATCGACGGGGTGACCGGCTCCCCGGGCGCCTCGGTCGACGGGGTGCCCGTGGCCGCCTACGCCGACCTGCTCGCCGACCTCCGCGCGCTGGCCCGGGAATAGGCTCCTCCCCGTGGCCGACTCGTCCCGCACGGAGCTCGCCGCGCCGCTGGCCGAACGCCTGCGGGCGCGCGGCCTGCGGTTGACCACCCAGCGCCAGCGGGTGCTCGCCGCCGTCGCCGCGATCGAGCACGCCACCCCCGAGGCGATCAGCGCCCGGCTCCGGGAGGACGCCGGCCCCGACGGCGCCGCCCCCGACACCTCCACCGTCTACCGCACCCTCGAGCTGCTGGAGCGGCTCGGCCTGGTCTGGCACACCCACCTGGGCAAGGGCGCGCCGGTCTACCACGCGGCCGAGCACCCGCACGTGCACGTCGTCTGCCAGGGCTGCGGGGAGATCTCCTCGGCCGACCCCGCGCTGCTGGACTCCGCGGCGGAACGTCTGGCGGCCGAGCTGGGTTTCCAGCTGGACGTGGGGCACGTCGCGCTCTCCGGGACGTGCCGCGCCTGCCGCGAACGAGCCGACCAGGAGAAGTCATGAGCACCGCGCCGTCCCCCCTGCTGTCCCGCCCCGGCGCCGTCGCCGTGCAGGACGGGTCCGTCGCGGCCCATTACGGCGACCCGCTGCGGGAGCAGCGCGCGCTGGCCGAGGGCGCGGGCCTGGTCGACCGCAGCGACCGCGACGTCCTGGCCGTCCCCGGCGCCGACCGGCTGAGCTGGCTGCACAGCCTGACCACCCAGCACCTGGACCGGGTCGCCGACGGGACCGGCGCCGAGGCGCTGGTCCTGTCGCCCAACGGGCACGTGGAGCACCACCTCGTGCTCGCCGACCTGGCCGGCACCACCTGGGTCGACGTCGAGCCGGGCACCGGGCAGGTGCTGCAGACCTTCCTCGACCGGATGCGCTTCATGCTCCGCGTCGAGCCCGCGCTGGTCACCGCCGAGTGGGCGCTGCTGTCGCTGGCCGGGCCGCAGGGGGACGACGTCCTCGCCGCCGCCGGGCTGCCGGTGCCGGCCGACCCGTACGAGGTGCGGGCCCTGGACGGCGGCGGCTGGGTGCGGCGGATGCCGCCGACCGGTGAGGGCGCCCCCCTGGTGGACCTGCTGGTGCCCCGCGCCGAGGTGACCGCCCGCGCCGACGCGCTGCTCGCCGCGGGCGCCACGCCGGCCGGGCTGGACGCCTACGAGGCGCTGCGGGTCGAGGCTCGCCGTCCCCGGGCCGGCATCGACACCGACCACCGCACGATCCCCAACGAGACCGGCTGGCTGACCAGCGCCGTCCACCTGGACAAGGGCTGCTACCGCGGCCAGGAGACCGTGGCGCGGGTGCACAACCTGGGCCGGCCGCCGCGGCGGCTGGTGCTGCTGCACCTCGACGGGCTCAGCGAGGAGCTGCCGGCCCCGGGCACGCCCGTGCTGGCCGGCACCCGCGAGGTCGGGCGGGCCGGCACCGTCGTCCGCCACCACGAGCTCGGCGCGGTGGCGCTGGCGCTGGTGAAGCAGTCGGTGAAGGGCGACGCCGAGCTGAGCGTGGGCGGTGCGCGGGCGTCGATCGACCCCGACGACGCGCCGGCGGAGGTCGACGACACCCGGGCCGCGGCGCGGGAGCGCGTCAAGGCCGTGCGGTCTGCCACGATCGGCCGGTGAAGGTGACGCGCTCGTGAGCATCGCAGCGAGCGCCAGCGAGCGAGGAGCGGAGCGAGTGCGGAACCGAGCCAGAGGTGCACGGTGAGCTCCGGTACCCTCATCACGCTCGCCCCCACCGGGGCGGAGTCGGCGAAGGCCGACGTCCCCGCGCTGCCGGTGACCGTCGACGAGGTCGTGGCCACCGCGCGCGACTGCCAGGCGCTCGGCGCCGCGGTCATCCACCTGCACATCCGCGACACCGAGACCCGGCCGACGCTGGAGCTGGGCCGGGTGCGCGAGGTGGTCACGGCCGTCCGGGAGGCCACCGACCTGGTCGTCCAGATCTCCACCGGCGGCGCGGTGACCGACCCGTTCGACGCGCGCCTGGCCGTCCTCGACGTCGAGCCCGACGCCGCGTCGCTGTCACTGGGCACGGTCAACTTCGGCCGCGACGTGTTCAGCAACCCCTGGGACCTGATCGTCGAGCTGCACACCCAGATGCAGCAGCGCGGCATCGTGCCCGAGTACGAGGTGTTCGACCTCGGCCACCTGGCCACCCTGAGCCGGCTGCTGGACAAGTACGGCCCACCGCACGGCGGACACGTGCACGTCGACCTCGTCATGGGCGTCCCCGGCGGCATGCCGGGCAACACGCAGGCCCTGGCCGCCTGCCTGCCCCACCTCTCGCCGGGTGCGTCGTTCGCCGCGACCGGGGTCGGCCGCACCTCGCTGCCGGTGATGCTCGCGGCCCTGTCGGCCGGCGGTCACCTGCGGGTCGGCATGGAGGACACGCTCACCTACGCGCCCGGCGAGCCGGTGCGCGACAACGCGCAACTGGTGGCCCGCGCGGCCGGGCTCGCCCGGATCGCCCAGCGCCCGCCGATGAGTACGGGGGACGCCCGCGCGTTCCTCGGCATCACTCGCACCACCGTGGAGGCTCTCTCGTGACCCCCGTTCCCCCGCCCGCCGGCGGTGCCGCCGTCGACGCGCTGCTCGAGCCCGGCTTCCTCGAGGCCGCCGTGCAGCGGCCGATGGCCGACGTCCGCCGGCTGCGCCGCCAGGCCGAGCAGGAGGAGGTCAACCTCTCCTACACCCGGCGGCTGCTGCAGGGCCGGCTCGACATCGTCCGCCGCGAGCTCCAGCGCCGCGCCGAGCACGACGGCCGGTCGCTGGTCGACCTGCTGCCCGAGATCCTGGCCGAGAAGGGCCGTGGCCCGGCCCACGGCCTGGGCCGGCACCAGACGGTCCAGCCGGCCGCGCCGGAGGAGTACGAGTCGTGGGTCAACGCGCTGACCCCCGGTGTCGACCTGTCCGCGGTCCCCGAGCTCAGCGACGCGGACCTGGAGACGGCGGCCCGCGCGCTGGCCGCCGCCGAGAGCTCGCTGTCGGAGCGCCGCCGCGGCGTGCAGCAGGTCATGGACGGACTGGCCGCCGAGCTCGGCCGGCGGTACCAGAACGGCGAGGCCGACGTCGCCGCGCTGCTGGCCGACGAGGGCCGGTGAAGGTGGAACGACCCCGTCCTCCCCACCCTTCGCAAGCTCAGGGCGGGCCCCTGGACGGGGCCGCGTGGCCGGACAACCCGGTGCTGGCCGAGGTGTGGCGCTCCGGGTTCCTGGAGTCGGTGCACCGGGGCGCGCTGGTCGTCGTCGCCCCGGACGGGGAGGTGCTGTTCTCCGCCGGGGACGTCGACCGGCCGGTGCTGCCCCGCTCGGCGAACAAGCCGGTCCAGGCCACCGCGATGCTCGCCGCGGGCTGGACGCCCCGGTCGGCGGAGGAGCTGGCGATCGGCGCCGGCTCGCACACCGGTGAGGACGGCCACCGCGAGCTCGCCGCCGCGGTGCTGGCCGCCGCCGGCCTCGGTCCGGACGACCTCGGCTGCCCGCCGGCGTTGCCGTCGGACGAGGCGACGAGGGCCGCCTGGCTGGCCGCCGGCCGGGCGCCGGAGCGGCTGGCGATGAACTGCTCGGGCAAGCACGCGGCGATGCTCGCCGCCTGCGTCGCGGCCGGCTGGCCGACCGAGGGCTACCTGGAGCGCGACCACCCGCTGCAGCAGGCGATCGAGGCCCGGCTGGGCGAGGCCGCGGGGACGCCGGTGACGGCGGTCGTGGTCGACGGCTGCGGCGCCCCGCAGCACGCGCTGCCCCTCACCGGCCTCGCGCGCGGGGTGTCGTCGCTGGTCGAGGCGCCGCCGGAGAGCCACGGGCGGTCGGTCGCCGACGCCATGCGCGCCCACCCCTGGTTCGTGGCCGGCACCGGCCGGGACGACACCGAGCTGATGCGGGCCGTCGACGGGCTGCTGGTGAAGGTGGGCGCGGACGGCGTGCACGTGGCCGCGCTGCCCGGCCGCGGCGCGGTGGCGCTCAAGCTGGACGACGGCGGCGAGCGGGGCCGCACGCCGGCCCTGTGCGCGGGGCTGGCACGGCTCGGCGTCCCCGAGGAGCAGCTGGCGCCGTTCGCGTCGACCCCGGTGACAGGTGGAGACGGCGTGGTCGGCGAGGTCCGGTCGGCCGCCGTCCTGCGGGGTTGAGCCGAACGCGACAGGTGTGAGGCAGCTCACCCGGCGATGCTAGCTCTGCCGCTTGCAGTTGCTAGCACCGCTGGTTAGCGTCGTGTTCGTGCAGACGCCCGGCGAGTTCGTGCGCGAGCAGGTGACCACCGTCCGAGAGAAGGTGGACGCCCTCGCGGGCAGCGTCGCGGAGACGGTGGCCGCCGAGCGGTCCAAGGTCACCGCGACCAGCTCGCAGGTCGGCGACTTCATCCGGGAGCAGCGCAGCGCCGCCCGGGTGTCCCTGCGCGAGCTCGCCCGCAGTGCCGGCGTGAGCAACCCGTACCTCTCCCAGGTGGAGCGGGGACTGCGCAAGCCGTCGGCGGAGATCCTGGCCGCCATCGCCAAGGGTCTGAAGATCTCGGCCGAGACGCTCTACGAGCAGGCCGGGATCCTCGACCGCCGGTCCGGCAACCCGGACACGGTGGCGGCCATCCGGTCCGACGCGTCGCTCTCCGAGCGGCACAAGGCGGTCCTGCTCGAGCTCTACGAGACCTACGTCCGCGAGCACGCCGCCGGCCCGGCCCCCGCACCCACCCCACCCCAGACCACCCCCCCTTCCTCGAAGGAGTCGGCATGACCGCCACCGAGAACCTCAAGAAGGCCAGCCGGACCGTCGTGGTCCAGCAGAAGACCGCCCTGCTCGCCGCCGTCGGCGCCGGTGACCTCGCCGTCGAGCGGGCCCGCGCCGCCGCCACCACCCTGCGCAGCAAGGCCGAGGCCCTGCCCGGCGAGGCCCAGGTCCAGGCCGACCTGGCCGCCAAGGAGGCCCGCACCCGCGCCACCGAGGCCGCCAACCGCGCCAAGGACGCCGTGCAGTCGGCCCGCGCCTCCGCTTCGCAGGTCGCCTCCGCCGTCCGCCCCGACGCGGTCGCGAGCACCGTCTCCGGCCTGGTCAGCACCGCCCGCACCCAGGCGGTCGCCACCATCGAGACCCTCGCCCTGCGCGGCGGCAAGGTCGTCGAGGAGCTGCGCCGCCAGCCCGCCGTCCGCAAGATCGTCTTCCGCGCCGAGCGGGCCGTGGACGCCGTCGAGGACCGCCTCGAGGACGTCCTCGAGGAGACCGCCGAGGCCGTCGCCGAGGCCTCCGACGAGGTGACCTCGGTCGCGCAGAAGACCGCCGCCAAGACCGCCAAGGCCGTGGACGCCGTCGAGGAGAAGGCCGCCCAGGCCGCCGACTCGACCAAGGCCGCGCTCGAGGAGACCGCCGAGGTGCCCGCCCCGGCCAAGCCGGCCAAGAAGAGCTCCGCGGCCCGCAAGAGCACGCCGGCCAAGACCTCGGCCCGCGTGACCCGCGCCCGCACCGCCAAGCGCACCGACCCGACGGACGTGCCCGCCAAGAGCGACGCCTGACGAAGGACCCCCTGCCCCCGCCGCTCGCAAGCCCGCGGCGGGACCTGCAGGGGCCGGCACAGGGCCCCGGAGCACCGCTCCGGGGCCCTGTGCCGTCTCGGGGGACCTCGACGACCCTCGCGGGTGACCGGGTTGCACGCGGCTCCGGATCGTGCTCGGGGGCGGGTACCCTCCCGGCATGCTGTCCTTCGACGGGGTCATCTACCTCGGGCTGTACTACGGGGCCCTCGCGCTCACCGCGTACGCCCTCGTCGACGCCCTCGTCCGGCCCGCCGCCGGGTACGTCGCGGCGGGGAAGCTGACCAAGCCGGCCTGGGCGGCGATCACCGGGCTGGCCCTGCTCGTCGTCTTCTGGCAGGGCCCGATGAGCTTCCTCGGGCTGCCGGCGATCATCGCGGCGATCGTCTACCTGGTCGACGTCCGGCCCGCCGTCCGTGGACTGCGCCGGGGCGGCAACAGCTGGTGAGGGGTCAGCCCCTGTCCGCGGGCATGACGATCCACAGCACCAGGTAGGCGACGAACTGCGGTCCCGGCAGGATGCAGGAGAGCACGAACGCCAGGCGCAGGCCGGTGACGGACAGCCCGTAGCGCCGGGCGATCCCGGAGCAGACACCCGCGATCACCTTGTTGCGGGTGTCGCGGCGCAGCGGCGGGCGGACAGGCGAGGTCATGCGCCCGACCCTACGGTCGTCGCGTGTTCCTGCGGGCGGTTGCCGGCGACATCACCGAGGCCGACGTCGACGTCGTCGTCAACGCGGCCAACCCCGGGCTGCTCGGCGGCGGCGGGGTGGACGGCGCCATCCACGCCGTCGGCGGGCCGGAGATCCTCGCCGAGTGCCGCGCGGTCAAGGCCGGGCTGCCCGGCGGCCGGCTGCCGAGGGGGCAGGCCGTCGCGACGACGGCCGGCCGCCTCCCCGCCCGGTGGGTGGTGCACACCGCCGGGCCGATCTGGTCGGCCACCCGCGACCACTCCGCGGTGCTCCGCTCCTGCTACCGCGAGAGCCTGCGGCTCGCCGACGCGCTCGGGGCGCGCTCGGTGGCCTTCCCCGCGATCTCGGCCGGGGTCTACGGGTGGCCGCTGGCGGACGCCGCCGTCCAGGCCGTCGCCGGGGTGACCGCGACCGAGGTCGAGCACGTGCAGGAGGTCCGGTTCGTGCTGCGCGGCGACGAGGCGCTGGCGGCGTTCGAGGCGGCGCTGGCCGGACTCAGCGGCTGAACACGCCCTCCGGCGGCTCGGGGGAGGCCACCGCGTCGACGTCGTGCACCGGCTGCGCCCGCCCGGCGAACCGGTCGAGCTCGGCGCCCTCGACCACCCGGCTGGGCATCGGGTCGGCGGCGCAGCGGCGCACGAGTCCGGCGATCGGCAGGTCCGCGTCGGAGGCGACCGCCACCAGGTTCCCGAACCGCCGTCCCTTGAGCGTGCCCGGCTCGGCGAGCAGGCAGACGTGCGCGAACACCGCGCGCAGCGTGGCCACCTGCGCGCGGGCGAAGCGCAGCGGCGGGCCGTCGGCGACGTTGGCGACGAACGCACCCCCGGGCCGCAGCACCCGGCGGGCCTGCTGGGCGTACTCGACGCTGGTCAGGTGGGCGGGCGTGCGGGCGCCGGCGAAGACGTCACTGACGACGACGTCGGCGCTCGCCGGGGGCAGCGCCTCCAACCCCGCGCGGGCGTCGGCTGCGCGGACCCGGATCCGGGCGCCGCGCGGCAGCGGCAGGTGGGCGCGCACCAGGTCGGTCAGCGGCTGGTCGATCTCCACGACCCGCTGCCGGGAGCCCGGCCGGGTCACCGCCACGTAGCGGGGGAGGGTCAGGGCGCCGCCGCCGAGGTGGACGACGTCGATCGGCCGGCGCTGCTCGGCGGCCAGGTCCAGCACGTGCCCCATCCGCCGGACGTACTCGAACTCCAGGTGCGAGGGGTCGTCGAGGTCGACGTGCGACTGCGGCGTCCCGTCGACCAGGAGCACCCAGGAGCCGTCCCGGTCGGCGTCGCCGAGCAGCTCGGCGACGCCGCCGGCCACGGGGGTGGGGCCCGGGGGGATCACCTCGGGCGTGGCGCGCCGGTTCACCGGCCGCGCAGGAGGGCCTCGGCCGCCGGGTCCCCGCTGACGGACACCTCGGCCGGCCGGCCCCACAGTCGGCGGAGCAGGGCGGCGGCGGGCGCCTCGAGCCGGGTACCTGCGTCGCCGTCCGATCCGTCCCGCACCTCGACGGCGCCGTCGGTGACGCGGACCAGCCAGCCGCGGCCGGTGTCGGTGCTGCGGACGGCGACCGCGGTCCGCGCCGTCCGCAGCGGGTCGGTGTGCGCCCAGCGGGGGACGACGACGCGCAGCAGCTCGTCGACGCCGTCCTCGGCCAGCTCCGGGTCGACCGCGGTGACCGGGACCCCGGCGGCGACCTCGAGGTCCATCCGGTGGACGGTCAGCTCGTGCGCCTGCCGGCGGACCCAGGACGCGGCGACCCGCTCGGCGGCGGGGCTCATGTGCCAGGCGGGGGAGTCCGGCGGGACGGTGCGCAGCGCGGCGACCAGCTCCCCGTGACCGGCCGCGTACCAGTCGAGCAGTCCGTCGTCGGGGGGCTGCGGCGGAGCCGCCGGGCGCTCGGTCGTGCCGGCCCGGACGATCGCGGTGGCCCAGCGGTGCACGGCGCCGAGGTGGCCGACCAGATCGCGGACGGTCCAGGCGGGCACCCACGGGACCGGGCCGTGCAGACCCGGCGCGGCGGTCAGGCCGGCGTCGACCTCCGAGGCCAGGACGCCGAAGCGCTTCCCCTCCTCGACGACGACCTCGGTGCAGCGCTGCCGGAGCGCCTCGTCGATCGCCACGGGGCCATCGTGCCCGACCACCTGCGGTCAGACCGGCGCGACCGCCGACCAGCGCACGGTGACCTCGCCCTGCCGCCACCGGCGGGTGGAGCCGACGAACGGCCAGCCCTGGCCGGCGAGCGCCTCGACCGCGGCCGTCCAGCGCTGGCGCGGGCCGAACGTGGACATCCCCGCCGACGCCGCCCAGGCCGCGTCGAAGGCCCGGAGGAACTCGTGCACCGGCTGCCCCGGGACGTTGTGGTGGATGAGCGCCTTGGGCAGCCGCTCGGCGAGGTCGGAGGGCCGCTCGAGGTCGGACACGCGCGCCGAGAGGGTCAGGGTGAGCGGCCCGTCGGCGTCCAGGGCCACCCAGACCGCCCGCCGTCCCCACTCGTCGCAGGTGCCCTCGACCAGCAGGCCGCCGGGGCCGAGCGCGGCGCACATGGTCTCCCAGGCGCGCGCCGCGGACTCCTCCTCGTACTGGCGCAGCACGTTGAACGCCCGGACCAGGACCGGCCGCAGCCCGGCCAGCTCGAAGCCGCCCAGCCGGAAGTCGATCCGCGGCGGGTCCCGGTCGGCGGCGACCGCGGCCACGCGCGCCGGGTCGATCTCCAGGCCCACCACCTCGAGGCCGGGCACCTCCGGGCCCAGCCGGTCGGCCAGCTCCAACGTGGTCACCGCCGACGCGCCGTAGCCGAGGTCCACCACGAGCGGGCGCGCCGCGTCGCGCAGCCGCGGCAGCTGGGTGGCCAGCAGCCAGCGGTCGACCCGGCGCAGCCGGTTGGCGTTGGTGGTGCCGCGGGTGGGCAGGCCCAGGGCGCGCGCCCGGCCCGCCGCCAGGCGCGGGTTGGCCTTCTTGGGGAGGCTGGCCCGGCGCTTGTGGTCCCCGCCTCCTGCCTCGCTCACCGGTCCGAAGGGTAGTCGCGGTTAGCGTGGAGCCGTGCAGGTCCGACGGAACGCCCCCCTCGCGGAGCTGACGACGCTGGCGGTGGGTGGCCCGGCGGAGCGGCTGGTCGAGGTCACCGACGCCGACGAGCTGGTCGCCGCCGTCCGCGACGCCGACGAGGCCGGACGCCCGATGCTGCTGCTCGGCGGCGGCTCCAACGTCATCGCCCCCGACGCCGGCTGGCCCGGGGACGTGGTCCTCGTGCGGTCCCGCGGCATCGAGCGGGACGGCGGGCGGCTGGTCGTGCAGGCCGGCGAGCCGTGGGACGACCTGGTCGCCGCCACGGTCGAGCAGGGCCTGGCCGGCATGGAGGCGATGTCGGGCATCCCGGGGTCGACCGGTGCCACGCCGGTCCAGAACGTCGGCGCCTACGGCCAGGAGGTCGCGCAGGTCATCACCGCCGTCCGGGTGTGGGACCGCGCGGAGAAGGCCGAGCGCACCCTGACGCCCGGCGAGTGCGGGTTCGCCTACCGCGACAGCCGGCTCAAGCGCGAGCCCGGGCGGTTCGTCGTCCTCGACGTGGCGTTCGCGCTGGAGCCGGGCGAGCTGTCCCGGCCGATCGGGTACGCCGAGCTGGCCCGGCGGCTGGGCGTGCAGCTGGGCGAGACCGCGCCGCTGGCCGACGTCCGCGCCGCTGTGCTGGAGCTGCGCCGCGGCAAGGGCATGGTCTGGGACCCCGCCGACCCCGACAGCCGCAGCGCCGGCTCGTTCTTCACCAACCCGATCGTCGCGGCCGAGCAGGCCGTGGAGGGCTGCCCGAGCTGGCCCGCCGGCGACGGCCGGGTCAAGCTCAGCGCCGCCTGGCTGGTCCAGCACGCCGGTTTCGGCCGCGGCTTCCGCGAGGGCCGGGTCGGGACGTCGTCCCGCCACAGCCTGGCCCTGACCACGGCGGACGGCGCGACCGCGGCCGAGCTGCTCGCCTTCTCCGACAAGGTCATCGCCACCGTCCGCGAGCGCTTCGGCGTGACCCTGGAGCGGGAGCCCACCGCCGTCCGCCCGTGAGCGGGCCCCCTCCGCTGTTGATCATGGGCTCGTTGCTCGACGACACGCCGCTGGGCGGCGTGTCGGCCGGCAACGACCCCATGATCAACGACGCGGTCAGCGACGCGGTGGACGGGGACGAGGGTGTCCCTACTCGCGGAACACCTTGTGCTGGGCGGCCTGGGCCCGGGGCCGGACGACGAGCAGGTCGACGTTGACGTGGTGCGGCCGGGTGAGCGCCCACGCGACGCAGTCGGCGATGTCCTCGGCCACCAGCGGCTCGCGCACCCCCCGGTAGACCGACTCCGCCCTCTCCCGGTCGCCGACCCGATTGAGCGTGAACTCCTCGGTCTTCACCATGCCCGGCGCGATCTCCACGACCCGGACCGGCTGGTCGTAGAGCTCCAGCCGCAGCGTCTCGGCGAGGGTGTGCACCGCGTGCTTGGCCGCCGTGTAGGACGCCCCGCCCTCGTAGGAGATCAGCCCGGCGGTGGAGCCCATGAACAGCAGGTCGCCGGCGCCGGACGCGATGAGCTTCGGCAGCAGGGCCTTGGTCAGCCGCACGGTGCCGAGCACGTTCACCTCGTAGGTGCGCTCCCAGGAGTCGAGGTCGGCCTCGGCGACCGGCGCGGCGTCGAAGGCCCCGCCGGCGTTGTTGACCAGCACGTCGACCCGGTCGAGGGCGGCGGCGAACTCCTCGACCGACGCCGGGTCGGTGAGGTCCAGCGGCAGCGCCCGGCCGCCGATCGCGCCGGCCAGCTCGGCCAGCCGGTCCAGGCGCCGCGCCCCCAGGACGACGTCGAAGCCCTCCGCTGCCAGTCGTGTGGCCGTGGCCGCCCCGATGCCGCTGGAGGCGCCGGTCACGACCGCGGTGCGGCCCGCGCCGGGCAGGTGCGGGGAACCGGATGCAGACTGGGCGGAGGGGTCGGGCATGTGCCCATCCTGGCGTTGTTGCAGGATGGAGAGTCGAGCGGGTGCCGTCCGGCGCCCTGAGCCGAGGCGGGGAGGTCGGACGTGGCCGCTCGCCGACGCCCCCGGTCGGCCGCGCCCCGGCGGGTGGCGACGCTCTCGGTGCACACCAGCCCGCTCGACCAGCCCGGCGCCGGTGACGCCGGCGGCATGAACGTCTACGTCGTCGAGGTCTCCCGCCGGCTGGCCGCCCGCGGCATCGAGGTCGACGTCTTCACCCGCGCCACCTCCAGCGACCTGCCGCCCGTCGTCGAGATGAGCCCGGGCGTCACCGTGCGGCACGTCAGCGCCGGCCCGTTCGAGGGGCTGGGCAAGGAGGAGCTGCCCGGCCAGCTGTGCGCGTTCACCGCCGCCGTGCTCCGCGAGGAGGCGCAGCACGAGCCGGGGCACTTCGACGTCGTCCACTCCCACTACTGGCTGTCGGGCCAGGTGGGGTGGCTGGCCCGCGACCGGTGGAGCGTGCCGCTCATCCACACCGCACACACCCTCGCCAAGGTGAAGAACGCCGCGCTCGCCGCCGGTGACCGGCCCGAGCCGCAGGGCCGGGTGATCGGTGAGGAGCAGGTGGTGGCCGAGGCCGACCGGCTGATCGCCAACACCGCCGACGAGGCCCGCGACCTGGTCGACCACTACGGCGCCGACCCGCGGCGCACCCTCGTCGTCCCGCCCGGCGTGGACCTCGACCGCTTCACCCCCGGCGACCGGACGGCGGCCCGCCGGGAGCTGGGCGTCGCCGAGGACGCCGTGGTGCTGCTCTTCGTCGGCCGCATCCAGCCGCTCAAGGCGCCCGACCTGCTGCTCGAGGCGGCGGCCCGGATGCTCGCCGACGACCCCGCGCTGCGCGACCGGCTCCAGGTGCACGTGATCGGCGCGCCCAGCGGCTCGGGCCTGGAGGCGCCCCGGCAGCTCGAGCAGCTGGCCGCCGAGCTGGGCATCGCCGACCTGGTCCGCTTCCTGCCGCCCCAGCACGCCGAGCGGCTCGCGCAGCACTACCGCGCCGCCGACGTCGCCGTCGTCCCCAGCCACAACGAGTCCTTCGGCCTGGTGGCGCT
Organism: Geodermatophilus sp. SYSU D00965; assembly: GCF_054050075.1. NCBI lineage: Bacteria > Bacillati > Actinomycetota > Actinomycetes > Geodermatophilales > Geodermatophilaceae > Geodermatophilus > Geodermatophilus sp. SYSU D00965. Next base: position 153,813 of record NZ_JBJGYQ010000009.1, read on the forward strand.
GGAGGCCCAGGCGTGCGGGACGCCGGTGGTGGCCGCCGCCGTGGGCGGGCTGCGCACCGCCGTGCGGGACGGCGTGTCCGGCGTGCTCGTCGAGGGCCGCGAACCGGCCGACTACGCCGCCGCGATCCGCGCCGTCCTCGCCCGGCGGGAGCTGCTGTCGGCCGGTGCCCGGCGGCACGCCGGCTCCTTCTCCTGGGAGCGCACCGTCGACTCGCTGGTCGCCGCCTACACCGCCGCCGCCGAGGAGATGGCCGCGGCCGCCCACGGCCGGGTGGCCGGCCCGGTGCTGCGCCCGGCCCGCACCCTGGGGGCGGTGCTGCCGCTCCCCGGGGTCGCCCGGTGAGCGTCGAGGCGCTCGACGCGGTCATCGAGCAGACCCTGCGCGAGGCCGAACTGGTCTTCGAGCACCCGGCCCCGGGCCGCTGGCTGGTCGACCTGCCCGGCACGAAGAAGCTCAAGACGGTCTGCGGCCTCGTCGTCGGGGAGCACGCGCTGCGGGTGGAGGCGTTCGTCTGCCGGCAGCCCGACGAGAACCGCGAGCAGCTGTGGACCTTCCTGCTGCAGCGCAACGCCCGCATGTACGGCGTGTCCTACTCGATCGACCGGGTGGGCGACGTCTACCTGACCGGCCGGCTGCCGCACGCGGTGGTGACGCCCGAGGAGCTGGACCGCATCCTCGGCGCCGTGCTCAGCTACGCCGACGAGCCCTTCAACACGATGCTCGAGATCGGGTTCGGCACCTCCATCCGCCGGGAGTGGGAGTGGCGGGTGAAGCGGGGCGAGTCCCTGCGCAACCTGGAGGCGTTCGCCGACTTCGCCGACCCCCAGCGGCGGACCGGCGCGGCCGTCCGGGACCGGGACGGCGAGGAGTGACGGCGGCCGAGCGGACGGCGTCCGGGCCCCCCGCCGAGGACCGCCCCGGCTACGCCCGCCGCTGGTGGGTGCTGGCCACGATGACGGTCTGCCTGCTCGTGGTGATCATGGGCAACACGACGCTCAACGTCGCCATCCCCACCCTCCAGCGGGACCTGGGGGCCAGCCAGGGCGAGCTGCAGTGGGCGATCGACGCCTACATCCTGGTCTTCGCCGGCCTGCTGTTCTCCTGGGGCGTGGTGGGGGACCGGATCGGCCGCCGCACCGTGCTGCTGGTCGGCCTGTCGATCTACGCCGTCGCGTCGGTGTTCGGCGCCTTCAGCGACAGCCCCGCGCAGCTGATCGTCTGGCGGGCGGTGATGGGGATCGGCGGCGCGGCGGTCCAGCCGGCCACGCTCGCGGTCATCACCAACGTCTTCCCGCCCGGGGAGCGCGGCCGCGCCATCGGCATCTGGGCCGGGGCCGCGGGGCTGGCCGTCGCCGGCGGCCCGCTGGCCAGCGGCGCGGTGCTCGAGCACTTCTGGTGGGGCGCGATCTTCCTCATCGCCGTGCCGGTCGCCGTCCTCGGGGTGGTCGCCACGCTGCTCGTCGTCCCCGAGTCCCGCGACCCCTCCCCGGGCCGGCTGGACGTCCCCGGCGTGCTGCTGTCCATCGTGGCGCTGGCCGGCCTGGTCTACGGGATCATCCACGGCGGCTCGGGGGAGGGCTGGAGCTCGCCGGGTGTGCTGGTGCCGCTGCTCGGCGGGCTGGGCCTGCTGGTGCTGTTCGTCTGGCTGCAGCGGCGCTCGACCCACCCGGCGCTGGACGTCACGCTCTTCCGCAACCCGGCGTTCTCCGCCGCCGCGGCCGCACTGGGCCTGAACTTCTTCGCGCTCATGGGCGCGACCTTCTATCTCGTCTACTACCTGCAGGGCGTCCTCGGCTACGGACCGCTGGGCAGCGGCGCCGCGCTCATCCCCATGGCCCTGGGCATGGCGGTCATGGCGCCGGGCAGCTCCCGGCTGGCCGAGCGGTTCGGCGCCAAGGCCGTCGTCGCCACCGGCTTCACCCTCATCACGATCGCCGTGCTCGGCTTCCAGCTGCTCGACCGCGCCTCGCCGCTGTGGCTGCTGCTCGGCATCCTGTCGGTGCAGGGGCTCGGCATGGGCGCGGTGATGGCGCCGACGACGGAGTCGATCATGTCCGTCGTCCCGCGGCACAAGGCCGGCGCGGGCGCCGCGGTGAACAACTCCGTCCGGCAGGTGGGCGGCGCCCTGGGCGTGGCCATCCTGGGCTCGCTGCTGGCCTCGTCCTACGGGTCCTCCCTCGGGGACGCCGTCGAGGTGCTCCCGCCCGGCGCCCGCACCGAGGCGAGCACCTCGCTGGTGGCGACCCTCGAGGCGGTGGCCGGGGTCCGCGCCGCCGGGGACGCCGACGCCACGGCCGCGGCGACGAGCCTGCTCGACCCCGCGCAGGAGGCCTTCGTCTCGGCCATGCACGTCACGGCGGTCGGGACGGCGGCGGCCACCCTGGTCGCCGCGGTCGTCGTCCTCGTCTGGCTGCCCGGACGCCGGCGGACGGCCGCTCAGGAGGCGGTCCCGGCCCACCAGTAGGTCGTCGACGTCCGCGGCCGGTCGTCGCGGAACCGGCGCATCGCCTCGGCCACCTCCGGCTCCCGCTCGGCGGGCAGGCACAGCCGGCGCCTGGTGAAGGCCAGGACGACGTCGTCCGGGGCGTCCTGCCAGGGGTCGGGCCGCGACTCGGAGACCGACTCCGCGGCGACGCCGAGCTCGGCCAGCACCTCACCGAAGAGCTCGGCGCTCGGGCCGGCGGGGCGGTCCTGCCCGTGGAAGTGCCGCCACAGCTCTCGCATCGAGGTCCAGGGGTGCAGGTCGCTGAGCTCGACGACCACCCGGCGGCGGGCGTGGTCGGTCAGCGCCGCGACGAACCCGGCGATGTCGGGCACGTTGTAGACGACGTCCGCGGCGACGACGACGTCGGCGGGCGGCACCTCCCCCGCGACGTCGGGCCAGCGGCCGCACCAGGTGCGCACCGGCGTGGTCCCGGCTGCCTCCCGGTACCGCTCGAGCATCTCGGGGGAGGAGTCCACCGCCAGCAGTTCCGCGGCGCCCACGGGGAGGCTGGCCCGGCCGCCGCCGCAGCCGACGTCGAGCACGCTGGCCGGAGCCGCCTCGCGCGCCACCTCGACGGTGCGGCCCGGGCGGCGGGTGCTGCCGAACAGCCCGGGCGGGAACCCGTACGGCGACTCGGGTGCGGCGGCCAGGATCTCGGGGTCGATGGCCCACGCGGCGAGTTCGTCGGCCCAACGCTGCACTGCGGTCACCCACTGATGCTCTCCTGCTCGCACCGCGCGCTCGTGGGTAGTGGGGGCTCGGGGGTCGCCCTTGGCTCTCGGCCCCGCTGCAGGGTCCCGCCGCGAGCGTGCGAGTGGTGGGGGGCTCGGGGGTCGCCCTCGGCTCTCGGCCCCGCTGCAGGGTCCCGCCGCGAGCGTGCGAGTGGTGGCGGGGCTCGGGGGTCGCCCTTGGCTCTTGGCCCCGCTGCAGGGTCCCGCCGCGAGCGTGCGAGTGGTGGCGGGGCTCGGGGGTCGCCCTTGGCTCTCGGCCCCGCTGCAGGGTCCCGCCGCGAGCGTGCGAGTGGTGGGGGGCTCGGGGGTCGCCCTTGGCTCTTGGCCCCGCTGCAGGGTCCCGCCGCGAGCGTGCGAGTGGTGGGGGGCAGGGGCGTCCTTCTACCGTGGCGACGGTGCAGGACCAGACCGGGCAGCAGCGCTTCGTGCGGGTGCTCGTGGGGCTGGTCGCGGCCTCCGCGCTGGTCTACCCGATGCTGCTGTGCGCGGTGGAACTCGCCCTCGCCCAGCTGGTCGTCGTCGACGTCCCTGCGGTGCTGCTGTGGCTCGCGGTCGCCGTGACCTGCAGCGTCGCCCTGGTCGCCGCGCTGCGCTGGGGTGCCGAGCGGCCGGTCCGCAGCCCGTGGCTGCTCACCGGCCTGGCACCGCCGGCCGCCTTCGAGCTGTGGGTCGTGTGGCCGCTGCTCACCGGCTGAGCCCGCCCCACCCGCGTCGGGCAGGATGGCCGGTGTGACGACGACTCCTCCGGGGACGCTGGTGCTGCTCCGCCACGGCGAGAGCGAGTGGAACAAGGCGAACCTGTTCACCGGCTGGGTGGACGTGCCGCTGTCGGAGAAGGGCCGCGCCGAGGCCGCGCGCGGTGGCGAGCTGCTCGCCGAGCACGGCCTGCTCCCGGAGGTGGCGCACACCTCGGTGCTCAAGCGCGCCATCAGCACCGCCGAGCTGGCGCTGGCCGCGGCCGACCGGCAGTGGATCCCGGTGAAGCGCTCGTGGCGGCTCAACGAGCGGCACTACGGCGCCCTCCAGGGCAAGGACAAGGCGCAGACGCTCGCCGAGTACGGCGAGGAACAGTTCATGGTCTGGCGCCGCTCCTACAGCACCCCGCCCCCGCCCATCGAGGCCGGCAGCGAGTACTCCCAGGACGACGACCCGCGCTACGCGATGCTGCCGTCGGAGGTGCGGCCGCAGACGGAGTGCCTGGCCGACGTCGTCGTCCGGATGCTGCCGTACTGGTACGACGCGATCGTCCCGGACCTGCGCGCGGGCCTCACGGTGCTCGTCGCCGCGCACGGCAACAGCCTGCGGGCGCTGGTGAAGCACCTCGACGGGATGGGTGAGGACGAGGTGGTGGGCCTCAACATCCCCACGGGCGTGCCGCTGCGCTACGACCTCGACGACGACCTGCGGCCGGTCAAGCCCGGCGGCGAGTACCTCGACCCGGAGGCGGCCGCGGCCGCCATCGAAGCGGTCAAGAACCAGGGCAAGAAGTAGGACGACGACGGGCCCCTCCCGGGATGGGAGGGGCCCGTCGTCGTGCCGCGGAGCGGGTCAGTTCGCCGTCGCGTGCATCTCCCGCTCGCCGGTGACGAGGAAGACCACCCGCCGGGCGACGCTGACCGCGTGGTCGGCGAAGCGCTCGTAGTAGCGGCCGAGCAGGGTGATGTCGATGGCCGCCTCCATCCCGTGCGGCCAGTCCTTCGACAGCAGCTCACGGAAGAGCTGGCGGTGCAGCTGGTCCATGAGGTCGTCGTCGGCCTCGAGGTGGGCGGCGGCCTCGACGTCGAGCTTGGCGATCACCGTGGCGGTCTGGCTGACCAGGCTCTCGGCGACGTGTCCGGCCTGCAGGAAGATCGGCCGCAGCTCCTGCGGGACGGCGGGCTCCGGGAAGCGCATCCGCGCCAGCTTGGCCACGTGGACGGCCAGGTCACCCATCCGCTCGAGGTCGGCGATGATCCGCATGGCCGCGGTGATCGTCCGCAGGTCGGTGGCCACCGGCGCCTGGCGGGCCAGCAGGGTGAAGCAGCGCTGCTCGATGCTCTCGCGGGTGGCGTCGATGCGGTCGTCGCCCTCGATGACCAGGTTGGCCAGCTCGACGTCGGCGTCCAGGAGGGCGGTGGTCGCCTTGCTCATCGCCGAGCCGACCGCGTTCGCCATGTCGACCAGGCAGCTGTTGATGTCCTCGAGTTCCTCGTGGTAGTGCTGGCGCACCGTCGTCCTCCTCGTCGGCCGGCCGGACCGGTCCGTGGCTGGCGCGCCCGGTGCCCGTCGGCTGGACTCCCCGGCGCTTTCCTCGTCGAGGGTAGGGCTGCATCGTTCCCCCATCCGGCCCCGCGGGTGAACGAGCGGGCACGGGAACGTGAACAGTCCCGGTACGGGAACGGCCGCCACTCGTACGGGGGATGACCTGGCCTGCCCCCCGCCTAGCATCGGTCGTGTGAGCCCCACGGTCGCCCTCGTGGTCGGCCTGGTCGTCGGTGGCGTCCTGGTCGCCACGGTCCTCCTGCGCTACGCCCGAACCGACGCCGACCACCCGGTCCCCCCGCCGTCGCCGGCGCTGGCCGAGGCCGTGTTCGCCCGCCGCCTGCTCGACCTCATGGACCCGGCGGTCGTGCTGCTGGACGGTGACGACGTCGTCGTGCTGGCCAACCCGGCCGCGCGTGCCCTCGGCATCGTGCGGGACACCCGGCTGCTGGTCCCGGACCTGCTCGAACTGGCCCGGGAGGTCCGCGCCGGCGGACGGCGGCGGGCCGACGTCTCGCTGCCCGGCCCGCTGGTGGGCGGGGGCCCGCGGCTGGTCGGCGTCCACGGCGTCCGTCTCGAGGCGGGGTCCACGCCGGGTGGGCCGGTGGCGCTCGTGCTGCAGGACGTCACCGAGGCTCGCCGGGTGGAGGCCGTCCGGCGCGACTTCGTCGCCAACGTGGGCCACGAGCTGAAGACGCCGGTGGGGGCGCTGTCCCTGCTGGCCGAGGCCGTGGAGGACGCCTCGGACGACCCCGAGACGGTCCGCCGCTTCGCCGCGCGCATGACGCACGAGGCCGACCGGCTGGCGCGGCTGGTCCGCGAGCTGATCGACCTGTCCCGGCTGCAGGGCGGCGAGCCGCTGCCCGAGCTGGTGCCCGTCGACGTGGACACGATCGTGGCCGAGGCCGTCGACCGCACCAAGCTGCCTGCCGCGGCCAAGCGCATCGCGATCGCCAGCGGCGGCGAGCGCGGCCTGGTGGTGCGCGGGGTGGAGGCCCAGCTGGCCACGGCGGTGACCAACCTGCTGGCCAACGCCGTGGCCTACAGTCCCGAGGCGACGCGGATCGCCGTCGGCGCCCGTGCCCGGTCCGGCTTCGCCGAGATCACCGTGACCGACAGCGGGATCGGCATCCCGCGGCAGGACCGCGCGCGGATCTTCGAGCGCTTCTACCGGGTCGACCAGTCGCGGGCCAGCAGCACCGGTGGCACCGGCCTCGGGCTGGCCATCGTCAAGCACGTGGCCAGCAACCACGGCGGCTCGGTGAGCGTGTGGAGCGAGGAGGGCCTCGGCTCCACGTTCACCCTGCGGATCCCGCTCGCCGCACGGACGGCGGGTGGCCCGCCCCTCGGCGACGCCGCCGACCAGTCAGATCTCGCCGGCGACGCCGTCGCCGAGCACCCCATCGCCGGCGACGCGGTCGTCGGCGACGCCCCGAAGGGACGCTGATGACCCGCGTGCTGGTGGTGGAGGACGAGGAGTCCTTCTCCGATGCGCTGTCCTACATGCTGCGCCGGGAGGGCTACGACGCGGTCGTGGCCGGGACCGGCCCCGAGGCGCTGGCGGAGTACGACCGCGGCGGCGCCGACGTCGTGCTGCTCGACCTGATGCTGCCGGGCCTGCCGGGCACCGAGGTGTGCCGGGCGCTGCGTTCCCGCGGGAACGTGCCGATCATCATGCTGACCGCCAAGGACTCCGAGGTGGACAAGGTCGTCGGGCTGGAGCTGGGCGCCGACGACTACGTCACCAAGCCGTACTCCGCCCGCGAGCTGGTGGCCCGGATCCGCGCGGTGCTGCGCCGCCGTGGCGACGTCGAGGTCCCGGTGGACGCCACCCTCGAGGCCGGCCCGGTCCGGATGGACGTCGAGCGGCACGTGGTCGCGGTCGACGGTGAGCCGGTGGCGCTCCCGCTCAAGGAGTTCGACCTGCTCGAGCTGCTGCTGCGCAACTCCGGCCGGGTGCTGACCCGCGGCCAGCTCATCGACCGGGTGTGGGGGTCGGACTACGTGGGCGACACCAAGACCCTCGACGTCCACGTCAAGCGGCTGCGGGCCAAGATCGAGCCGGACCCGGCCAACCCGAAGTACCTGGTGACCGTCCGCGGCCTGGGCTACAAGTTCGAGGCGTAGCGCCTGGACCCGAGGCCCCCGCAGGGGCCCGCCCCCGGCCCGTCCAGGGCCCGCCCCGAGCGTGCGAGGAGTGGGGAGGACGGGGCCTCCTCCGGTGGGGGCAGGGGTCCTGCTACTGCCCCCGGCCGGTCTCCTCCTGGAGCTCGTCGATCTTGCGCGAGGCGTCGGCCTTGGTGAGGTCGTCGGGGACCTCCTCACCGGCCTCCCGGGCGAGGGTGCCCAGGTAGCTCTTCTGCGCGCCGGTGGCCGGCTCGTCCCCGGTCACCCAGTCCGAGGGGTCCTTCTCGGTGGTGCGCTCGGTGTGTGCGTCGGATTCGCTCATGTGTTCGAGCGTAGGCCCGGGCGTGGTCGCGCGCACGGCGAACTCAGGCCCGCGCCAGCTCCGGCGCCGGTCGGGCCGGGACCGCGCGCTCCTCGGTCCGCTGCCGCCGGGTCTCCTCCCAGCGGCGGCCGGTGCGGTAGACGTGCACGGCGCCGCAGGCGGGGCACTCGACGTGCATCGCGATGTGGGTCGGGTGGTTGACCACGGAGCGGATCCGCCGGTCGGCGACCAGCTCGTCGGTCCGGGTGACGGGGCAGGTGATCAGGAACATGGGAGGAGCGTGCTCCCGGTCACAGTGGCTGCACGAGTGGCAGGACTGACCGCAATCGCAACTTCTCTGCCATGATGTCGGCATGGCAGCCAGGGGTCGTCCGCTCGTCGTCAGCTGCGTCGTCGCCGACGGGCTCGTCGGCAGTTTCGGCCTCGGTGTGGCGGCCGAGGTCTTCGGCTACGACCGGCGCACCATGGGGCTGCCGCGCTTCGACTTCGCCCTGGTCACCGAGCAGCCGGGCGTCGTCCGCACCGACACCGGCATCCCGATCACGATCGAGCACGGCCTCGAGCGGCTGGCCGCCTCCGACATCGTGACGATCACCGCCTGGGAGCTGTTCAGCCGCGTGCCCACGCCGCAGCTGCTCGACGCGTTCCGCACCGCGCACGCCAACGGGGCGCTGATCGTCAGCCAGTGCACCGGGGCGTTCGTGCTCGCCGAGGCCGGCCTGCTCGACGGCCAGCGGGCCACGACGCACTGGAAGTACGCCGGTGAGCTCGCCGCGCGGTACCCCTCGGTGCACGTCGACCCGAGCGTCCTCTACGTGGACAACGGCTCGATCCTCACCGGCGCCGGCACCGCGGCCGGGGTGGACACCCTGCTCCACCTCGTCCGCCGGGAGTGGGGGGCGGCCGCGGCCAACGCGCTGGCCCGGGAGATGGTCGTGCCGCCGCACCGCGACGGCGGGCAGGCCCAGTTCATCGACGCCCCGGTCGCCGCCTGCGAGGACGACCTGCTCGGCGCCGTCCTGGAGTGGGCCTCGGCGCACCTGACCGAGGACATCAGCGTCGAGGTGCTGGCGCGGCGGGCGCTGATGAGCCCGCGCAGCTTCGCCCGCCGGTTCAAGGCCACCACGGGGACGACGCCGCACGCCTGGCTGCTCGGTCAGCGGCTGGCCGCCGCGGAGGAGCTGCTCGAGAACAGCGACGCGCCGGTCGAGGAGATCGCCCGGCTGGTCGGCTTCGGCACCGCGGCCGGGTTGCGCGAGCAGTTCACCCGCCGCCGCGGGGTGTCGCCCCGCGCCTACCGGCAGACGTTCCGCAAGGCGCTCCCGGCGGTCGCCGGCGAGGAGACTGCGGCCTGAAGAAGGACCCCGAGAAGGACCCCGTCCTCCCCGCCGCTCGCAGGCTCACGGCGGTGCCCTGGACGGGGCCGCGAAACCGCGCGCAGGCTCGCGGCGGTGCCCTGGACGGGGCCACCGACCGTCAGCAGAGGCCTGCGGCCACCGTCCTAGTTCGGGATGGGCCGGGCGATGCCGACGAGGGAGTCCAGCCGTCCGGCGTTGGCCGGTGCCAGCGGGCTGCGGATCACCCGTGTCAGCGCCAGCCCGGCCCGGGCGAGCAGCAGCGCGTGGGTGCGCGGCGTGAAGTGCCAGATGTGCTCGGTCGGCTTGAGGGTCCACCAGCGGGTGCCCAGCAGCCGGGCCGGCAGCGACGAGTAGTAGGGCGTCGAGAAGACCACCACGCCGTCGTCGGCCACCTGGCCGCGCACCGTGCGCCAGAACGACAGCGGGTCGGGCACGTGCTCGACGGTGTCCCACGCGCAGACGACGTCGAAGCCCGGGGTCAGCGGGGCGTCCTCGAGCTGGCCGCAGAACACGTCCAGGCCCAGCGTGTCCTGCGCGTGCTTGGCGCCGGTGCGGGACAGCTCCACGCCGGACGTCGTCCAGCCCGCGTCGCGCGCGGCCGCCAGGAACAGGCCGTAGCCGGCGCCGATCTCCAGCAGCCGCCCGCCCGCCGGGGCGCCGTCCCGGGCGCGGTCGATCAGCCGCAGCCGGCCCGCCGTCCACGTGCGCTGCAGCAGCATCGCGGGGGAGAGGCCCCCGGACGCCGGGGCGTCGGCGGCCGAGGAGACCGCGTTGCCGTACACGCCGCCCTCGAAGTAGCCGACGTCGTCGTAGAGCCGCTGCAGTGCCTCCGGGCGCAGCCGCGGGCTGATGAACACCAGCTCGCACTGCGGGCAGCGCACCACCCCGAACGGGGCGACGTCGTGCACGAGCGTGCCGGCGACGCCGCACAGGCAGCAGACGACCTCCTCGGTGTCCTGCGCCGTCCAACGCGCGAGCTCGTCCACGGAGGTCAGCCTACGGAGCCGTCGGCGACGTCCCGGGCAGCGGGCGACCGAACCGGGACCGGCGGGTCGACCGGCGCCCGCTCGGTCCCCGCGGTGCCCTCGGGGGCGGCCGGGTAGCGCAGCGCGAGCAGGCTCTCGATCCGGCGCCGGACGACGGGCGAGACCAAGCCGTCCTCGCCCTCGGCCGCCAGCAGCTCACCGGGGACGACGACGTAGCGGTCCGGCGCGGCGTCGGCCTGGGCCAGGAAGGCGCGCCGGACCGCCTCGGGGTCGGCGTCGGCGGGCGCGGCCGTGACGGGGGAGTCCACCACCACCGTGAGGTCGGGCAGCAGGCCGCGGGTCGCCCACAGCGACGTCCGGAAGATGCGGTCGGCGTCGAGGCCCTGCCCGGCGCCGTGGAAGGCGATCGAGGTGTCCACGTAGTGGGTGTTCACCACGACCTGGTTGCGCTCGAGCGCGGGCCGGATGACGGTCGCGACGTGCTGGGCGCGGTCCGCGGCCGCCAGCAGCGCCGCCGTGTACGCCCCGACCGGCTGGCCGTCGTCGTCCAGGGCCGGCTCGGGGGACGGGAAGCCGGTGCCCGAACCCGGCGGCGGCGGGAACAGCACGCCGCGCACCTGCCGGCCCAGCTGGGTGTCGCTGGGTTCGGAGGTGACGACGACCGGGCAGCCGCAGTCGCGCAGCACCCGGGCGACGTCCTGCGTGTACCGCCGGGTGAGCTCGCGGTCGGCGCCCTCGACGACGACGAACAGGCCGACGCCCGACGACGACGCCGACAGGATGTCCGAGCTGCCCCAGATCAGGCGCAGCACGTCGCGGAACCGGGTGCGGGAGCGCCCGGCCGCCACCTGCCGCCGGGCGTAGGCGCTCACCACCAGCGCGATCAGCCCGCCGACGAGCAGCGTCAGACCGGGGCCGGTGACGGTCAGCCGCAGGTCGCCGAACTGCAGGTCGTGGCCGCCCAGCAGGCCGGCCAGGCCGGGGCCGACGGCCACGGCCAGCAGCAGGACGATCCGCACCGAGGAGACGACGAAGGAGAAGACCCGCCCGCGCAGCCGGTCCTCCACCTCGAAGCCGATGAGCGTGTAGCCGATGATCCAGCTCACCCCGGCGAACAGGCCGACGAGGAAGGCCGCCCCGGTGGCGAGCACGAAGTCGCGCAGCACCGACATGGCCAGCAGCGCCATCCCCGCCAGGCCGATGGCGTTGGCGAAAACGCTGCGGCGGGGGACCGTCGGCAGGACGCGCGGCCCCACCAGCATGCCGATCGCCAGGCCGGTGAAGACCACCCCGAAGACGACGCCGTACCCGGCGGTGCCGGCCTCCAGCGTGGCGACGTAGAGCTGGGCGACGCCGATGGTGAGCCCGCCGGCGCCGAACGCGCCGATGACGCCCACGTAGAGGGCTCGCATCAACGGCCGGCCGCGCAGGAACGACACGCCCTCCACCACGAGCGAGAAGACGTTGCGCTGCTGGCCCTCCCGGTCGGCCGGCGTCCCGGGGATGAGCCGCCGGGAGAGCAGCACGGTGAGCGCGCTGAGGCCGAAGCTGGCCGCGTTGATCACCAGCGCGACGACGATCGCCGTCCTGGCCTCGCCGCCCTCGCCGCCGCCGGGGAACACCCGGGTGATCGTCGACAGCAGCGCGAACAGCAGGGAGGCCACCGGGACCGCCCCGTAGACGGAGAACAGCGAGATCTGGTTGGCCACCGCCAGCCGCTCGCGGGGAACGATCGCCACCCACATCGCCTGCTTGGCCGGGTTGGTGAACAACCCGACGGCCTCGACCAGGAACTGGGCGACGTAGAGCCAGGTCAACTCGTAGGTGAAGGCGATGGACAGGTACAGCGACATCGCCAGCAGCTCGCCGACGACCACCGTGGTGCGGCGGTCCAGCCGGTCGGCCAGCGCGCCGGCCAGCGGGCCCAGGACCAGGTCGGGCAGCAGCCGGGTGAGGATCACCCCGGAGATGGCCGCGCCCTGCACGGCCAGGGACTCCTCGCGGGTCAACTGCTGGGCCATCGCCGTGGTGGCCAGGAGGCCCAGCCAGTCGCCGAGGCTGGAGACGGCGATCGCCGCCCACAGCCGCCGGAACACGGGGATGCGGACCAGCGCCAGGAAGGCGTTGTCGGGGCGTGTACCGTCCCCGCGGGACCGCTCCCCGGCCGAGGGAGGGCCCGCCGTCGCGCGCGCCTCGGTCACAGTCCCCGCCGTCCGCTCGTCGATTCGTCCGAGGGCGAGGGTAGTGGCGCGAGGCCGCGGCTCAGCGCGGATGCACCCCTGACGAGGGAGACGCCGCCGGTCGCCGGCGCTGCAGGACGAGCGGCACGGGGCGCGGGCTGGCCGGGTGCGGGGCGACCAGGCCCTGGTCGAGCCGGGCCTCGGTGAGCCGGCGCAACTCCTCGTAGGCCGGCGCGCCGAGCAGGGCGGTCAGCTCCGCGGCGTAGGTGAGGACGAGGGGCTCGGCGGACACGTGCGCCGAGGGCGAACCGGTGCACCACCAGTGGAGGTCGTGCCCGCCCGGTCCCCACCCGCGGCGGTCGAACTCGCCGATGCTGGTGACCAGCACCTTCGTGCCGTCGGGCCGCTCGACCTCCTCCTGCTCGCGCCGGACGGGCAGCTGCCAGCAGACGTCGGGCTTGGTGAGCAGCGGGTGCAGGTCCTCGCGCAGTGCCATGCGGTGCAGCGCGCAGCCGGCGCCGCCGGGGAACCCGGGACGGTTGAGGAACACGCACGCGCCGTCGACCAGCCGCGTGCGCAGGGCCCGCACGCCCTGCTCCTCGTCGGGGGCTTGCCCCTCCTCAGCACTGTCGGGCTCGGTCCACGCGCCGCGGCCCACCGGGGCCAGCTGCCAGTCGTCGTCGGTGAGGTCGGCGACCGCGGCGGTGACCCGCGCCAGGTCGTCCTCGTCGGTGAAGAAGGCGCCGTGGCTGCAGCAGCCGTCGTCCGGTCGGCCCTCGACGACCCCGGCGCAGCCGCGACCGAACACGCAGGTCCAGGCCGACGACAGCCAGGTCAGGTCGGCGCGGACGACGTGCCGCGGGTCGGCCGGGTCGGGGAACTCCACCCACTCGCGGGCGAAGTCGAGGGGCACCTCGAGCGGGACGTCCTGCACGGACCGAGGGTAGGCGGGCCGCGCCGTCCCGCCGTCCTCCCAGCGACCCCTGCGGCTCACGACGACCCCCCGTGACCGGCCGGTTCCGCGGGCGACCGGCAGACTGACGGCATGCGGCTCGGGGTGCTGGACGTCGGATCGAACACCGTCCACCTGCTCGTGGTCGACGCCCACCGCGGCGCGCACCCCACCCCGATGCACGACGACCGGTCGGTGCTGCGGCTCGCCGAGCACGTCGGCCCGGACGACGTCCTCTCCAAGGAGGGTGAAAAGGCGCTGGTCAAGGCCGTGCGCCGGGCGTGCGACCAGGCCGAGAAGGAGGGGTGCGAGCAGCTGCTGGCCCTGGTGACCTCGGCGATCCGCGAGGCGGTCAACGGGCTGGAGGTCCTCGAGCGGGTGCGGGAGAGGACCGGCGTCGACCTCCAGGTGACCAGCGGCGAGGAGGAGGCGCGGCTGACCTTCCTCGCCGTCCGCCGGTGGTTCGGGTGGAGCGCCGGGCGGCTGCTGGTCCTCGACATCGGCGGCGGCTCGCTCGAGCTGGCCAGCGGCCTCGACGAGGACCCGGACGTCGCGCTCTCGCTGCCCCTGGGCGCGGGGCGGATGACCCGCCGCTACCTGCCCGAGGCCACGTCCGGCGGCCGTCCCGACCTCGCGGCGCTGGCCAAGCTGGACGGGCACGCCGCGGAGCTGCTCAAGCCCGCGGCGAAGAAGCTGCTGGCCGACGGTCCCCCCGACCTCGTCGCGGCCACGAGCAAGACCTTCCGCACCCTCGCCCGGCTCACCGGCGCCGCGCCGTACTCGGCCGGCCTGCGGGCGCCGCGACAGCTGTCCCGCGAGGGGCTCGAGCAGCTGACCGGGTTCGTGTCGCGGATCGAGTCCGCGGCGCTGGCCGAGCTGCAGGGCGTCTCCCCCGACCGCGCCCACCAGATGCCCGCCGGCGCCGTCGTGGCGCACGCGGCGCTGCGGGCGCTGGACGTACCGTCCGTCCGGATCTGCCCGTGGGCTCTGCGGGAGGGGGTCATCCTCCGGCGCCTGGACCAGTTGGGGGACGAACGATGACCGCCCCGAGGGACCGTCGCGACGTCCCCCGCAGGGACCCGGAGACGGCCGGCCGGCCGCTCGCCGACATCCTCCGGGAGGCCGGCCTCGACTCACCGCGCGGGCGGCGGCGCCGCGGGGACGAGGAGCCCGACACCGGTGTCCGGCAGCGGGGGACCGGTGGTGACCGCGGAACGGACACCGGTGTCCGCCGGCGGGCGGCCGACGCACGTACCGGCGACACCGGCCGCTTCGGGCCGCGCACGCCCTCCGGGCGCCGGGCGGGCGACCACACCGGTGACCCCGCGCCGCCGTCCCCGCAGCCCGACCGCCGGCGCGTGGGGGAGGCGGGCCCGTCGACCGCGGCCATCCCCGGCCTGCGGCCCTCCCGCAAGCCCGGTGTCCCGGGGACGACGACCACCACCCCGGCGGTCGGCCGTGGCTCGGCGGCCGCCCGCGGCGCGGGACCGGCGACGGGGCCGTCGACCGGCCCCATCCCCGTGGCCCGGGCCGACGACGACGCACCGCTGCTCGAGGACGAGGCGCTCGGCCCGAAGGAGGGGGCCCTGGCCTGGCTGCGGTTCGGCGGCGAGCTGGTCGTCGCCCTCGCGGTCGGCGTCGGCATCTACTTCTTGTTCACGGTGCTGTGGGAGCTGCTGCCCTACCTGGCCGTGGTGCTCGCGCCGCTGGCCGTCGCCGGGCTCGTCGCCGGGGTGGGCGCGTGGCGCCAACGCCAGGACAAGGAGCACGTCGGGGTGCGGCTGGTCGGCATCCTGGTCTTCGCCGGGACCCTGCTCACCATCGCGCCGGCCGCCGGTCTGCTGTCCGGGACCTGAGCGCGGCCGCCGCCCCCGCTACTCCTCCTCGTCGTCCTGCGCGTCGGGGCCGGCGGCGAACTGCTCGACCATCGCGGCGGTGAAGGCGTCGAGGTCGTCGGGCTTGCGGCTGGTGACCAGGTTGCCGTCGACGACGACCTCCTCGTCGACCCACTTGGCGCCGGCGTTGCGCAGGTCGGTCTGCAGCGAGGGCCACGAGGTCATCCGCCGTCCCCCGACGACCTCGGCCTCGGCGAGCACCCAGGGGGCGTGGCAGATCGCGGCCACCGGCTTGCCCGCCTCGAAGAACGCCTTGACGAAGGCCACCGCGTCGGCGTCGGCGCGCACGAAGTCACCGTTGATG
Organism: Geodermatophilus sp. SYSU D00965; assembly: GCF_054050075.1. Lineage (NCBI taxonomy): Bacteria > Bacillati > Actinomycetota > Actinomycetes > Geodermatophilales > Geodermatophilaceae > Geodermatophilus > Geodermatophilus sp. SYSU D00965. The sequence goes on from NZ_JBJGYQ010000009.1 coordinate 169,395, forward strand.
ACGCCGCCGGGCAGCACCAGCGCGGCGTAGTCGTCGGGGTCGGCCGCGCTGACGGCGACGTCGACCTTCTTGGTGTCGGCCTTGTCGATGTGGTCGTAGGCGGTGATCTCCCCGTCCTCCAGGGACACCAGCTCCGGCTCGGCGCCGGCCTCCTCGAGCGCTGCCAGGGCCGGTCCAGCTCGACCTGCTCCACGCCGTCGGTCGCGAGGACGGCCACCTTCATCCCGTCGAGTTCTCCTGCCATGCGGCGGCGGCTACCCCGGCCCCGCGGGCGGCACACGCCACGCGCACTACCGTTCGGCTCGTGCCCGCGCAGCCGCCTCCTCCGGTGTTCGCCCTGCTCGGTCGCCGCCTCGGCGCCCTGGTAGGAACCGCCTCGACGGTGGACGAGGCGGTGCGGGCGGTCGCCGAACTGACCGCCTCGGGGTCCCCCGTCGCCCTGGAGCACCTGCCCGGTCCCGGCACGGCCGACCCGGCCGCGGAGCTGCGCACGCTGGCCGCCCGGGTGACGGAGACCGCGCCGGCCGCGGCCTGCGAGCTCACCGTGCCCGTCGACAGGCTCGGGGCCGACGCCGGCGGGGTCGCCCGGGCCGCCGTCGCGGCGGGGTTGGGAGTGGCCCTGGCCGGCGCACCGGTCGCGGTCGACGTCCTGGCCGCGGAGCTGCCCTCGGCCACCGTCGTGGTCCCGGCGGGCAGCCCCGGTGCCGAGGAGCGCTGCCGGGAGCTCGCCGACCGCCGCGTGCGGTTGCTCGACCAGCGTGGCGCGGCCGCCGACCTCGCCTTCGTGCGCTGCCTGAACGTGCTGATGGCCGGGTCCGGGCGGCCGGCCGTCGCCACCACCGACCCGCGGCTGGTCGCCATCGCCGGCGAGCGCGCCGCCTGGAACGAACGAGCACCCGACAGCTGGGAGTACGTCATGCCGTGGAGAGTCCGCACCGAGCAGCAGCGCCGGCTGGCGGCCGGCGGGTACGGGGTGCGGGTCGCCCTGTCGTCGGGCGAGGGGGCCACGGTCGCGGCCGTGCGCCGCCTGGCGGGCCGGTCGTGACCGGGCGGGAGGGCGCCGGCCGCTCCGGTCTGGCGATCATCGGCGGCGGGAAGATCGGCGAGGCGCTGCTGTCGGGGCTGGTCCGCCGCGGCGGTGCCGACGGGATCCTCGTCTGCGAGCGGCACCCGGAGCGGGCCGCGGAGCTCGCCGAGCGGTACGGGGTGCCCGCCGTCGGGCTGGCGGAGGCCGCCGCCCGCGCCCGCGTGCTGCTGCTCGCGGTCAAGCCGCAGGACATCGGCACCCTGCTCGGCCTGCTCGCCGACGTCGTCGACGCGGGGCACCTGGTCGTCTCGGTCGCCGCCGGCGTGCCGACCGCGACCATCGAGGCGGCGCTGAGCGACGGCGTCCCGGTCGTACGGGTCATGCCGAACACCCCGGCGCTGGTGGACGAGGGCATGTCGGTGCTCTCGGCCGGCGCGCACGCCGACGACGCGCACCTGGACGAGGCGGAGACGCTGCTGGCCGCCGTCGGCCGGGTCCGGCGGGTGCCGGAGAGCCAGCAGGACGCGGTGACGGCCCTGTCGGGCAGCGGTCCGGCCTACTTCTTCTACCTCGTCGAGGCGATGATCGACGCCGGGATCCTGCTGGGCCTGCAGCGGGAGCTGGCCGCCGACCTCATCGTCCAGACCGCCCTCGGGTCGGCGGTGATGCTGCGGGACTCCGGCGAGCACCCGGTCCAGCTGCGGGAGGCGGTGACCAGCCCGGGCGGGACGACGATCGCCGCGATCCGGGAGCTGGAGCGGCACGGCGTCCGGGCGGCGCTGATCGCGGCCATCGAGGCCGCCCACGCCCGCTCGGTCGAGCTCGGCCAGCGCGCGAGGGATCGGTGAGATTACCTAGAACGGGGGACGACATGTCGACGATCCGTGACTGCGCGACAACGTGTCGTCCGCGACGCGCCCAGACACACGTCGACATGCCTACATAGGTGTAGTTCTGCCCAGGACGGACCGGTCCGCATGTTCGTTTCTTCCATCGCTTCTGTCACGCCAGTCCCCCTACGCTCTGTATCAGCACGTGCGTGTCCCGTAGTCGGTGGGGAAGCCGACGCCCGACGCGTGCTAGGTCCGGAGATGAAGTCATGACCATGCCCCAGCGCAACGCCACTGCTGCCGCCTACGTCCGCCCGGGCGTGCCCGGTCCGCGACCGGTCGGCCGTCCCGTCCCCGCTGCCGCCATGGCCCGCCCGATCGCGCCGGCCCACCCGGCCGCCATGCCGGTCGGCCGCCCCTCCGTGCCGGCCCCGCGCTCGGCCGTCACCTTCCTGACCGTCGCCGAGGTCGCCAGCATGATGCGGGTCTCCAAGATGACCGTGTACCGCCTCGTGCACGCCGGCGAGCTCTCCGCCGTCCGCGTCGGCCGCTCGTTCCGCGTCCCGGAGCGCGCCGTGCAGGACTACCTGCGCGAGGCCTACACCGACATCGCCTGAGAAAGGACCCCGTCCTCCCCACCCTTCGCAGGCTCAGGGCGGAACCCGAGACGGGGCCACCTGCCCCCGCCGATCGCACGCTCGCGGCGGGACCCTGCAGGGAGGCCGCCCCTCCTCCCCACCCTCGGGGTGGGACCCGGGACGGGGCCACCGGTCGCAGGTCGACCGGGCTCCTCGCCACTCCCCTCTGGGAGTGACACCGCACTCCGGCCCGCTCCCGCGGCAACGTCGCCGCGGGAGCGCCGGGTACGCTCGGGCGCCGAGTGACGCCGGGCCCGGTCCGGGCGTCGCACACGAGCTGATCACCACTCGCGCGGCGCCCGACGTGACCCCACCGGTCACCGGCGGACGCCGCGCGGCGACGACGTCGGGAGCACCAACATGGGTTCGGTCATCAAGAAGCGCCGCAAGCGGATGGCGAAGAAGAAGCACCGCAAGCTGCTCAAGAAGACGCGCGTCCAGCGGCGCAACAAGAAGTGAGCTGACGCTCGTGCCGCCCGCCGTCGTCCTGGTCACCGGTGTGAGCCGGTGGTTGGGTGGTGCGCTGGCGGCCGAGCTCGCTCGTGACCGCTCCATCGAGCGGGTCATCGGGGTGGACACCGTCCCCCCGTCCCCGGAGGTCCTTCGGCGCCTCGGCCGCACCGAGTTCGTGCGAGCCGACATCCGCAACCCGTTGATCGGCAAGGTCATCGCGACGGCCTCGGTCGACACGGTCGTGCACATGAACATCAGCTCCACGCCGGCCGGCAGCGGTGGCCGCGGGCCGATGAAGGAGCTCAACGTCATCGGGACGATGCAGCTCCTCGCGGCCTGCCAGCGGGCCCCCTCGGTGCGCCGGTTCGTGCTGAAGTCCAGCAGCGCCGTCTACGGCGCCTCCTCGCGCGACCCGGCCGTCTTCACCGAGGCGATGCAGGCCCGGCGGGTCCCCTCCGGCGGGTTCGCCAAGGACAGCCTCGACATCGAGGGCTACGTCCGGTCCTTCGCGCGCCGCCGTCCCGACGTGGGCGTGGCGGCGCTGCGGTTCACCAACTTCATCGGCCCGCGGATCGACTCGCTGCTCACGCACTTCCTGCGCATGCCGCTGGTCCCCACGGCGCTGGGCTACGACGCCCGCGTGCAACTGCTGCACGAGGACGACGCCCTCGCCGTGCTGACCCGGGCCACCACGGGCGAGTTCGCCGGCACGGTCAACGTCGGCGGGGAGGGCACCCTGTTGCTGTCGCAGGTCATCCGACGGCTGGGCCGGCTGCAGGTGCCGCTGCCCACGCCGACCCTCGGGTCGGTGGGCCGGCTCAGCCGGCGCTTCGGCTTCGTCGACTACTCCCCCGAGCAGATGCGCTTCCTCAACTTCGGCCGGGTGGTCGACACGACCGTCCTGCGCGAGGAGTTCGGGTACACCCCGCGCCACACCACCGAGCAGGCCCTGGCCGACTACGCCGCGACGGTGCACCCCGTCGTCTCTCCCGACCTGGTGCGGGGCGTGACCGACACCGCGCGCGCCCTGGTGCAGCGGGTGGGCGCGACCGCCGGTGTGGTCGGGCAGCGGTTGCGGCCGGCGCCGGCGGCGCCCGACCTGCGGGCGGTGCACGATGCCTGAGGCCCGCGTGATCCCGCTGCGGCCCGACGACGACGAGCCGCGGGTCCACCGGACGTCGCCCCCCTCGTGGGAGGAGCAGGTCGCCGGCGGGCTGGAGTTCCTGCGCCGGCGGCTGACCGGCGACTACGGCACCGACGAGTTCGGCTTCGACCCCGACCTCACCGACCACGTGCTGCTGCCGTTGCTGCGGCCGCTGTTCAACCGCTGGTTCCGGGTGGAGACCCACGGGGCGGACAACGTCCCGGCCACCGGTGGCGCGCTGGTCGTGGCGAACCACTCCGGCACGCTGCCGGTCGACGCGTTGATGACCACGGTGGCGCTGCACGACGACCACCCCGCCCAGCGGCGGCTGCGCCTGCTCGGCGCCGACCTGGTGTTCGACCTGCCGGTGGTCGGGTCGCTCTCGCGGAAGATGGGCTCCACGCTCGCCTGCAACGAGGACGCCGAGCGGCTGCTGACCGAGGGGGAGCTGGTCGGGGTCTTCCCCGAGGGCTTCAAGGGCATCGGCAAGCCGTTCCGCGAGCGGTACACCCTGCAGCGGTTCGGCCGGGGCGGTTTCGTCACGGCGGCACTGCGCACCGGGGTGCCGATCGTCCCGTGCGCGATCGTCGGCGCCGAGGAGATCTACCCGATGATCGGCAACGTGAAGACCCTCGCGCGGTTGTTCGGGCTGCCGTACTTCCCGATCACGCCGACCTTCCCGGCGTTGGGCCCGCTCGGGCTGCTGCCGCTGCCGTCCAAGTGGCACATCGCCTTCGGCGAGCCGATCGAGACGGCGTCCTACGGCCCGGGCGCGGCCGAGGACCCGATGCTGGTGTTCAACCTCACCGACCAGGTGCGCGAGACCATCCAGCAGTCGCTCTACCAGCTCCTGCTGCAGCGCAAGTCCGTCTTCGGCTGAGCTCCGGCAGACGAGCGTCGCCTCGATGCGGATGAGCGGTGTGTGCACTCATCGTCGTCGAACGACGCCGGAGACCGCGCTGAGTGCACACACCGCGGGGCGTCCCGCTCACCAGGGGAGCTTGTTGCGGCGGCGGAGGGCCAGCGCGCCGCCGACCAGGCCGCCGGAGACGGCGGCGGCGGCCACCGTGGGGACGCCGATCTTGGCCGCCTTGCGCCCGGTGCGGAAGTCGCGGACGTCCCACCCGCGGGAGCGGGCCACCGCCCGCAGTTCGGTGTCGGGGTTCACCGCCACCGCGGTGCCGGTGAGGGTGAGCATCGGCAGGTCGTTGGAGCTGTCGCTGTAGGCGGTGCACCGGTCGAGGTCCAGGCCTTCCCGCTCGGCCAGCGCGCGCACCGCCTCGGCCTTGGCCTCGCCGTGCATGAGCTCCCCGACCAGGCGGCCGGTGTAGTGGCCGTCGACGACCTCGGCGACGGTGCCCAGCGCGCCGGTGAGCCCCAGCCGGTGGGCGATGATGCCGGCCAGCTCCACCGGCGTGGCCGTGACCAGCCAGACCCGCTGGCCGGCGTCCAGGTGCTTCTGGGCGAGCACCCGCGTGCCGGCCCAGATGCGGTCGGCCATGAGTTCGTCGTAGATCTCCTCGCCGGCCTGCACGATCTCGGCCACCGGCCGGCCGGCGACGAAGGCCAGCGCGTTCTCGCGGATCGTGTGCATGTCGTCGGCGCTCTCGTTGCCGGCGATCCGGAACTTCGCCTGCTGCCACACGAACCGCGCCAGGTCGCGGCTGGTGAAGTACTTGCGGGCGGCCAGGCCACGGGCGAACCAGAACAGCGAGGCGCCCATCATCATCGTGTTGTCGACGTCGAAGAACGCCGCGGCGGTGAGGTCCGGGACGACGGCCGGAGCCGGCTCGACCTCGGCGGCGGCGGCCGACGCGACGCCGGCGACGAGTGCTCGCGTGCCCTCGTCGGGCAGCTCCGCCGCCTCCCGTGCACGGCGGCTGCGGAAGGGCAGTCCCGGCACCGTCGACCTCCCCCTGTCCGGCCCCACGAGTGCTGCGGCTGGGGCGGTTGGCCTGTCCTCGACCCTAGTGGGACTCCCGGAGTCGGGACCGAGGCGGCTCAGCAGACCAGCGGCCGGATGCAGATCGGCAGCGGCGTGTCGATCAGGGGCGGCCGGGAGGGCGACGAGGACGGCGGCGACGTCTCGGGCGACCCGACGACCGGTGGCAGCGGGACCGGCAGCGACGGCGTCGAGGGCGGCGTCCGGGCCGGGGCCTGCGGCGACGGCGACGGTGCCCGGTCGGCGCCCCTCTCCGGGGTCCCGGTGCTCCGGCCCTCGGGCGGGGTCGCCGGTGCGGGGGGCGCGCTCGGCGCGGGGGGCGCCGACGGTGTCGTCGCGGCGTCGCGGTCGGGGGACTCGTCAGCCGGGGCCCCGGCCGGCGGCTGCGAGGGGTCCGCGGCGGGGGCGGACGGGGCCGGCGCGGGGACCTCGGCCGGGCACGGGACCGGCACCGGCCCCAGGGTGTCGGTGCCGCCGGGGGCCGGTCCGCCCGGGCAGGCGAGCGCCGCCTTCAGGTCCGCGGCCCGCGCGCCGACCGCGGCGAGCAGGTCCGACGACTCGTCCAGGTCGGTCGTCGCACCGGCGGGCATCCCGGCCTCCACCGCGGCCAGGCCGGCGCCCTGCCGCGCGGTCCAGGCCGCGAGCTCGTCGAGCGGTGCGGTGTCCCGGCCGTCCACGGCTCGGGTGGTGAGCAGGGCGGCGCCCTCGGCGGTCTGCGCGTCCATCGTGTCGAGCAGGCCGACGACGACGTCCGCCGCGCCGGTGCCGGAGAGCTCGTCGAGCTCCTCGAGCCGGGTGGCGGCGAACTGCAGCAGCGTGAGGCCGCGGTCGTCGCCGGCCAGTGCCAGCTGGGTCTGCTCGGTGCCGCGCTTGAGCCCGTACAGCGCGTCGCCGGGGCTGGCGTCGCTCGCCACCGCGACCAGGGTGCCCAGCGCCGTGACGGTGAGCGCCGCACCGGCCAGGCCCGCGGTCACCCGCGTGCGCCACGGCCGCGCCACGGCGTCCTCGGCCCGGACGGCGAGCAGCCGGCGCAGGCGCGAGCGAGGGGCCGGCTCGGGGGTGCGGACGGCGGCCATGGCCACCAGCCGGTCCCGGGTCGCGGTCCGGAAGGCGGGGTCGGGCTCGTCGTCCAGGGCGGTGGCGAGGGCCGCCAGGCGCACGAGGACGGCGTCCTCCTGCTCCCGGACGGCGGCACGGCGCGACCCCGTGGGCGCGGGTGCGTCGTGCGGGCTCACCGAGGGCCTCCGGAGGGTCGGGCGGGGGTGCGGGGGCGCCGTCCCGTGCCGCGCACCCACTCGGGCAACGACGCGGTGCGTGCGGCCGTTACGGCCTGCCGCGGGACGACTCCTGTGGCGTTCACCGCAGCCCCTCCGGCAACAGCGCGGCCAGCCGCCGGACGGCGCGGTGCTGGAGGGCCTTGATGGCGCCCTCCTTCTTCCCCATGACCGCCGCGGTCTCCGACACCGACAGCCCCTGCAGGAAGCGCAGCGAGATGCACTCCTGCTGTTCCCCGCCCAGCCGGCGGATGCAGGCCAGCAGTTCTTCGTTGGTCAGCTGCTGCACGACCGCGTCCTCCGGACCGTCGGTGCTGCGGTCGGCGTCGCGCATGTCGGCCGTCGTGACCTCGAGCCGGAACCGGCTGCTCTTCACGTGGTCGAGGACGATGTTGCGGGCGATCGTCACCAGCCAGGCGCCGACGTCGCGGCCCTGGAAGGACAGCGAGTCGATCCGCCGCAGGGCGCGCACGAAGGTCTCGCTGGTGAAGTCCTCGGCCAGCGCCCGGTTGCCCACCCGGTGGAGGACGTAGCGGTAGACCACCGTCACGTAGTGGTCGTAGAGGCGGCCGAACGCCTCGGCGTCGCCGTCCTGGGCCTGCCGCACCAGCGCCCAGACGTCGACCGTGGGCGGCGGGACGCTCGCGCCGATCGCCGCGAGCTCCTCGGCGACGCCGGCCTCGTCCTCGACGGCGTCCGGCGGGGGGACGGCGGCCGGACGCGGTTGCGGGGTGGGGCGGGGACGCGGGGCCGGGCCGGGCCGCTCCGACCGCCCGTCGGGGACCGGTGCGGGGCGCGCGTCCACCTGGCGCGACCGGGTCATGCGGGCGTCGGACCTCCTCGTCGGCCCGCCGGAGCCGCGTCGGCTCGCTCCGGGCGCGACGGGTCAGCCGGCCGCGCGGTGCTGCGGGACTGAGCCCATGGTGACAACATCGTCGCAGCGCGTCCACGCCACCCGGGCACAGTGCGTCGGGATGCCTCTCCTGTGCGTGGAGTGACAGTGGCTCCGACAGGAGGTGTCCGTGACCGACGGAACCGATCCGGGGGTGTCGCTGGCCGCGCTCGTGCGGGCCGCCGCGCGTGCCCGGCCGGAAGCGCCGGCGGTGGTCGCGGGGGACGAGCGGCTGAACTGGGCCGAGCTCGACGCGCAGGTCGACCGCGCGGCCGCGGGCTACGCCGCCCGGGGTCTGCGGCCGGGGGAGCGGGTCGCCGTCCAGCTGCCCAACGGCACCGACTGGCTGCGCGCGAGCCTCGGCGCGCTGCGAGCGGGGCTGGTCGTCGTCCCGGTGAACACCGGCTACACCGACCCGGAGCTGGAGTACCTGCTGCAGGACTCCGGCGCGGCGCTGCTCGTGGCCGCGGGCGGTCGCGACCCGGTCGCCGGTGTGCCCGTCCTCGCCGGTCCGCCGGCCGACGACGCCGACCCGCCCGAGGTCGCCGAGGACCCGGCCGCGCTGTCGTTCCTGGCCTACACCAGTGGCACCACCGGCCGCCCCCGAGGGGCGATGCTCTCCGCCGGGGCCCTGCACGCCAACCAGGTGCAGTGCCTGGCGATGGACCCCGCGCCCGTCCGGCCCGACGACCGCGTGCTCGGGGTGCTCCCGCTGTTCCACGTCTACGGGCTCAACGCCGGCTTCGGTCTGGTCGCGGCGACCGGCGCGTGCGCCGTGCTCCTGCCGGCCTTCGACCCGGCGGCCTCCCTGGAGGTGATGGCCCGCGAGGAGGTCACCGCCGTCCCGGCCGCGCCGCCGGTGTACCAGGCGTGGCTGGCGGCGGCCGACGCCGCCGGCTCCGACGCCGGCCTGCGCCGGTCGTTCGCCGCCGTCCGGGTGGCCACCTCCGGGGCCGCGCCCCTGCCGGAGCAGGTGTGGACGGCGATGCGGGAGCGGGCCGCGGTGACCGTCTGGGAGGGCTACGGCCTGACCGAGGCGTGCCCGGTGGTGGCCAGCACCCTGGCGACCGGGCGGGCGAAGCCGGCCTGCATCGGCGGGCCGATCCCCGGGGTGGAGCTGCAGCTGCGCGACACCGCCCTGCACGAGCCGGAGGAGGAGGCCGGGGACGGGCCGGACGAGATCTGGGTCCGCGGGCCGAACCTGTTCTCCGGGTACTGGCCGGACGGCGCCGACGGCCCGGACGCCGAGGGCTGGCTGGCCACCGGCGACCTGGCCTACGCCGACGAGGACGGTGACCTGCACCTGGTCGACCGGCGCAGCGACCTGGTGCTGGTCAGCGGCTTCAACGTCTACCCCGCGGAGGTGGAACGGGTGCTCGACACGCACCCCGCGGTGGCGGAGAGCGCCGTGATCGGCGTCCCCGACCCGCGCACCGGGAACGCGGTGCGGGCGGTCGTGGCGCTGCGGCCGGGACGCGAGGTCTCCTTCGAGGAGCTCCGCGCCCACGCCGCGGCGTCCCTGGCGCGGTACAAGGTGCCGACGTCGGTGCACGTGCTCGCGGCCCTGCCGCACTCGCTCACCGGGAAGGTGAGCCGGGCGCGGCTGCGCGAGCTGGGCCTGATGCAGCCGGACGAGGACGCCGGCGCCGAGCCGGCCGGGACGGGAGGGGCGACGTGACCGAGGCGCGACTGCAGCTGCTCACCCGGGAGGGCTGCCACCTCTGCGAGGACGCGGCGACCACCCTCGCGCAGATCGCCGCCGAGGCCGGCCTGCCGACGGCGTCGGTCGACGTGGACTCCGACCCGGAGCTGCAGGCCGAGTACGGCGACCGGGTGCCGGTGGTGCTGCTCGACGGCCGCGAGCACTCGTACTTCGCGGTCGACGTCCCGAGGTTGCGCCGGGACCTCGGCCTGACCTGACGACAGTCGACGGGGCACGGCCTGACGACAGCCGCGGGTCACCCGGGTGGGGGTGATCCGGTGGGCGCAGGGTATGGTCTCCACCACAGCAGGGCGCTTCTGCGCTGGCGTGTGGCCGATCAGGCCCCCAGCGACTTTGTTCCTGCGTTCACAAGCGGTTACCGTGGCTGTCGCCGGGCGGCAATCCGCCCGGGTCCCCGATGTCGTACGACTGCATCCGGCACCCGCCGGAGGTGCGGGCGCGACCGCTGTGGAGTAGTCACGTGACCGAGCCGGCGAGGTCATGGGGTCGAGCAGCACGCGCGGCACGGGGTCGACGAGCGCCGGCGAGGAGAGTCCCGTGACGCAGCCGCGGCCCCGGATCCCGGAGGCCACCGTCGCCCGCCTGGCCGTGTACCTGCGGGTGCTCACCGGTCTGGCCGGCGGCCGCAGCACCGTCTCCTCCGGCGAGCTGGCCTCCGCGGCCGGCGTCAACCCCGCCGGGCTGCGCAAGGACCTCTCCCACCTGGGCCCCTGCGGCGTGCGCGGGGTGGGCTACGACGTCGCGACCCTGCGCGACCGCATCGCGCAGGTGCTCGGCGTCGAGCGCTCCCGTGCCTGCGTCCTGGTCGGGATCGGCAACCTGGGCACCGCGCTGGCCGACTACGCCGGCTTCGGCAGCCGCGGGTTCCGGTTCGTCGGCCTGTTCGACGCCGCCCCCGCCCGGGTGGGCCAGCACATCGGCGGCCAGCCGGTCCGTCCCATGGCGGAGCTCGACGAGGTGGTCGCCACGACGGCGGCCACGATCGGGGTCATCGCGACACCGGCCGAGGTCGCCCAGTCCGTCTGCGACCGGCTCATCTCGGCCGGGGTGAGGAGCATCTTGAACTTCGCACCGGTGGCGCTGTCCGCGCCCGCGGGGGTCGACGTCCGTCAGGTCGACCTCTCCGTCGAGCTGCAGGTCCTCGCCTTCCTGGGGCAGCAGCGCGGTGCCGCCGCGCCGGCCGTGGAGGTGCTCGCATGAGCCTGCTCGCGGTCGGCGTGAGCCACCAGACGGCCCCGGTCGCGCTGCTCGAGCAGTTCGCCATGGGCCACGACGACACGGTCAAGGCCCTGCACGAGCTGCTGGGCAGCGACCACGTCAGCGAGGCGATCGTGCTGGCGACCTGCAACCGGGTCGAGGTCTTCGCCGAGGTCGAGCGCTTCCACGGCGGCGTCACCGACGTCAGCCGGGTGCTCGCCCGGCAGGCCGGGGCCACGGTCGAGGAGCTCTCGCCGTACGTGACCGTCCACTACGAGGACCAGGCGGTCACCCACCTGTTCACCGTGGCCGCCGGGCTGGACTCGATGGTCGTCGGCGAGACCCAGGTCCTCGGTCAGCTGCGCAACGCCTACGCCCTCGCCCGCGAGCAGGGTTCCGTCGGCCGGGCCCTGCACCCGGTCGCCCAGCGGGCTCTGCGCGTCGGCAAGCGGGTCCACTCCGAGACCGGCATCGACAAGGCCGGCGCCTCGCTGGTGTCGGTGTCCCTCGACCGCGCCGAGGACCGCATCGGCTCCCTGGCCGGGCGCCCGGTGCTCGTGGTCGGCGCCGGCTCGATGGGCGCGCTGGCCGCCACCACGCTGGCCCGCCGCGGCGCCGCGGTCACCGTCAGCAGCCGCACCCCGGCGCACGCCGAGCGGCTGGCCGTGTCGGTCGAGGGCCGCGCCGCCGACCTCTCCCGGCTGCCCGAGGAGATCGCCGCCGCCGACGTGCTGGTCACCTGCACCGGCGCCCGCGGCCTGGTCATCGGCACCGACGTGGTCGCCGCCGCGATGGCCGACCGCGTGCACCGCCCGCTGGTCGTCATCGACCTCGCCCTCCCGCGGGACGTCGACCCCGGTGTCGCGGCCGTGCCCGGCGTGCACGTCGTCGACCTGGCGCTGCTGCAGGGCGAGCGGAACGGAGCGCTCCTGCAGGGCGATCGGCCCGCCGCGGGCACGGTGGCCGCCGATGACGTCGCCGCCGCCCACGCCCTGATCGAGGCCGAGACCGCCCTGCTGCGCGCCGAGCGCCAGGCCGCCGCGGTCGCCCCGACGGTGTCGGCGCTGCGCAGCCAGGCCGCCGAGGTCGTCGACGCCGAGCTGCTGCGGCTGTCGACCCGGCTGCCCGACCTCGACGCCCGCGCCCGCAACGAGGTCGCCCGCACGGTGCGCCGCGTCGTCGACAAGCTGCTGCACGAGCCCACCGTGCGGGTCAAGGAGCTGGCCAGCGCGCCGGGCGGCGTCGACTACGCCGACGCGCTGCGTGCGCTGTTCGGGCTCGGCATCGACGCCGAGCTGGCCCCGGAGCGGGCCAACCTCGCCGAGGCGGTCACCGTCGACCCCGACGAGCTGCGGCAGGCCGGTGGTCAGTCGTGACCACCACCACCGGCACCCTCCGCCTGGGCACGCGGGCCAGCCAGCTGGCCACCACCCAGTCCCAGGCGGTCGCCGACGCGATCACCGCGGCCAGCGGCGTGCCCGTCGAGCTGGTGCACATCAGCACCGAGGGCGACCGCTCCTCGGCCGCGATCGCCCAGCTCGGCGGTACCGGCGTGTTCGTCGCGGCGATCCGCCAGGCGCTGCTGGAGGGCACCGTCGACGTCGCCGTCCACAGCTACAAGGACCTGCCGACGCTGCCCGAGCCCGGCCTGGCCGTCGCCGCCGTCCCGCCGCGGGAAGACCCGCGCGACGCGCTGGTCGCCCGCGACGGGCTGACCCTCGGGGAGCTGCCGCCCGGCTCGCGGGTGGGCACCGGCGCCCCGCGCCGCGTAGCCCAGCTGCGCGCGCTCGGGCTGGGCCTGGAGATCGTGCCGATCCGCGGCAACGTGGACACCCGCATGGCGCGGGTCGTGCCGGGCGATCTGGACGCGGTCGTGCTCGCCCGCGCGGGGCTGACCCGCCTGGGCCGGCTGGACGCGATCACCGAGACCCTCGACCCGCTGCAGGTGCTCCCCGCGCCGGCGCAGGGCGCGCTGGCCGTGGAGTGCCGGGCCGACGACGACCGCACGCGCGAGCTGCTCGCCGCCCTCGACGACCCGGCGACCCGGGCCTGCGTGGTCGCCGAGCGCATCACCCTCGCCGCCCTCGAGGCCGGCTGCAGCGCCCCGGTGGCCGCCTACGCCGAGCTGGCCGAGGGCGAGGACGGCCCCGAGCTGTTCCTCCGCGCCTCGGTGACGGCGCTGGACGGCAGCGACGGCGTCCGCGGCTCGATCACCGGGCCGCCGGCCGAGGCCGAGCAGCTCGGCCGCGACCTCGCCGCCGACCTGCTCGACCGCGGTGCGGCCGAGCTCATGGCGGCCGCCCGATGAGCCCCATCCCGGCCGGGCAGATCCCCCCGGCCTCCCGAACCCCCGCACACCAGCCCTCACGGGCCAGGAACAGGAGCACGCGATGACGCGCTTCCGCAAGCAGAACGGCGGGACGGCCGGCACGGTCGTCTTCGTCGGCGCCGGCCCGGGCGACCCCGGGATGTTGACCGCCCGGGCCACCGCGGCGCTCGCCGAGGCCGACACCGTCCTCGTCGACCCCGGGGTCCCGCAGACCCTCCAGGACGCCGTCCGCGACGAGCGCCCGGGGCTGGAGCTGACCACCGTCACCGGTGAGCCGGCCGAGGTCGCCAAGACCGCGGTCGCGGCGGCGAAGAACGGCAGCACCGTCGTCCGTCTGGTCGCCGGCGACCCGTTCACCTCCGACGCCGCGGTCAAGGAGGTGCTGGCCGTGGGCCGCACCTCGGTCGGCTTCGACGTCGTACCCGGCGTCGCGTCGGCCACCAGCGTCCCGGCGTTCGCCGGCGTGGCGCTCGGCAGCACCGCGGTCACCGCGGACCTGCGCGGTGGCGAGGCCGACCTGGCCGCGCTCGCCGCCGCGGCCAAGGGCCTCGACGCCCCGCTGGTCCTGCAGGGCAACGCCGAGGACCTCCCCGACGCCGCGGCGCGGCTGGTCGAGGGCGGGCTGTCCGGCACCACGCCGATCGTGGTGACCACGGGCGGGTCGGGCACCGGCCAGAAGAGCGTCGTCGCCAAGCTCACCGCCGTCGCGGAGAAGACCGCCGGGCTCGACGCGGTCACCGGCCCGGTCGTGGCCACCGTCGGGTCGGCCGTCGACAAGCGCGGCAAGCTGTCCTGGTGGGAGAGCCGGCCGCTGTTCGGCTGGCGGGTCCTCGTGCCGCGCACCAAGGACCAGGCCGGCGACATGAGCGACCGGCTGCGCGCCTACGGGGCGGTGCCGGTCGAGGTGCCGACGATCGCCGTCGAGCCGCCGCGCAGCCCCGCGCAGATGGACCGCGCGATCAAGGGCCTGGTCACCGGCCGCTACGGCTGGATCGTGTTCACCTCGGTCAACGCCGTGAAGGCCGTGCGCGAGAAGTTCGTCGACCTGGGCCTCGACGCCCGGGCCTTCGCCGGCGTCAAGGTGGCCTGCGTCGGCGAGCAGACCGCCGAGGCGGTGCGGGCCTTCGGCATCGTGCCGGAGCTCGTGCCGACCGGTGAGCAGTCCAGCCAGGGCCTGCTCGCCGACTTCCCGGAGTACGACGACGTGCTCGACCCGATCGACCGCGTGCTGCTGCCGCGCGCCGACATCGCCACCGAGACCCTCGCCGCGGGCCTGAAGGAGCGCGGCTGGGAGATCGACGACGTCACCGCCTACCGGACCGTCCGGGCCGCTCCGCCGCCCGCCCCCGTCCGCGAGGCGATCAAGGGCGGCGGCTTCGACGCGGTGTGCTTCACCTCGTCGAGCACCGTGCGCAACCTGGTCGGCATCGCCGGCAAGCCACATGCGAAGACCGTCGTCGCGGTGATCGGCCCGCAGACGGCCGCGACCGCGCAGGAGTTCGGCCTGCGGGTCGACGTCCAGCCGGAGACCGCCGCCGTCGGCCCGCTGGTCGACGCGCTGGCCGAGTTCGCCGCGGCCCGCCGCGCCGAGGAGGAGGGCGACTCCAAGTGAGCGGGGGGGTCACAGTGCCGTCTCCCAGCCGCCCGATCGCGCGCGGGCGCCGGCTGCGGTCGACGCCCGCGCTGCGGCGGCTCACCGCCCAGACGCGGCTGGCCCCGGCGGACTTCGTGCTGCCGGTGTTCGTCAAGGAGGGCATCGGCGAGCCGGTGCCGATCTCCTCGATGCCCGGCGTCGTCCAGCACACGATGGACTCGCTGCGCAAGGCCGCGCACGAGGCGGCCGAGGCCGGCATCTCCGGGCTGATGCTCTTCGGCATCCCCGCGGAGAAGGACCCGGTCGGCTCGCAGGCCGACGCCGCCGACGGGATCGTCAACCTCGCCCTGCAGCAGCTGCGCGCCGACCTCGGTGACGAGCTGGTGCTCATGGCCGACCTGTGCCTGTGCGAGTACACCGACCACGGGCACTGCGGCGTCGTGACCCCGGCCGGTGTGGTCGACAACGACCCGACGCTGGACCGCTACGCGTCGGTGGCGATCGCCCAGGCCCAGGCCGGGGCGCACGTGATCGCGCCCAGCGGGATGATGGACGGCCAGGTCGCGGCGATCCGCGCGGGCCTGGACGGCGCCGGCCACACCGAGACGCCGGTGCTCGCCTACGCCGCCAAGTACGCCTCGGGCTTCTACGGCCCGTTCCGCGAGGCCGCCGAGGGTGCGCCGCAGTTCGGCGACCGCTCGACCTACCAGATGGACCCGCCCAACGCCGACGAGGCGCTGCGCGAGGTCGCGCAGGACCTCGCCGAGGGCGCGGACGCCGTCATGGTCAAGCCCGCGCTGCCCTACCTGGACATCGTCGCCCGGGTCGCCGACGCCGTCGACGTCCCGGTCAGCGCCTACCAGGTCAGCGGCGAGTACGCGATGGTCGAGGCGGCCGCGGCCAACGGCTGGGTGGACCGGCAGCGGGCGATCCTCGAGACGCTCACCGCCATCCGCCGCGCCGGCGCCGGGTCGGTGCTGACCTACTGGGCGGTGGAGGCCGCCCGCTGGCTGCGCTGATGCCGTACGTCGAGCCCGGGGGCTCCTGGCGGCCGTTCCGGCTGGTCGCCGGGGTCCTCGGGCTCCTCGTCGTCCTGGACCTGGTGCTGCCGGGGCCGGGGGTGCCGACGGGTGTCTGGGCGGGTCTCGGGGTCCTGGCGGCGCTGCTCGCGGCGAACGTGGTCAGCGCCCGCCGCGCGTGGACGGTGCGGGTGGACGACGAGGCGCTCGCGGTCGGCCCGGAACGGGTGCTGCTCACCGACGTCGATCCCGCCCACCTGCGCGCCGTCGCCGCGGGCGCCGCGGGGGTGGACGCCGGCGCGCCGGTCCTCGGCGGCGCGGCATCGCTGCCGCGCGGGCGCACCGGGCTGCCGCTGCGGCTCACCGACGGCCGCACCGTCCTCCTGCCCACCCGCGACCCGGTCGCGCTCACCACCACCCTGCTCGCCGCCGTGCCGGACACCCCGCACGGCCTCCCAGACCGGAAGGGGACACTGGGCTCGTGACCTCGCTGGACAGCCATCCCTACGCCTACGAGGCCCCCACCTCCGCCCGCCTGTTCGCCCGCGGACAGCAGGTCACCCCCGGCGGGGTGAACAGCCCGGTGCGCGCCTTCCGGGCGGTCGGCGGGACCCCGCGGTTCATGGTGTCCGGCCAGGGCCCCTACCTCACCGACGCCGACGGACGCCGGTACGTGGACCTGGTCGCCTCCTGGGGGCCGCTGATCCTGGGCCACGCCCACCCGGCCGTCCTCGAGGCGGTGACCGCAGCCGCTCGCCGCGGGCTGACCTTCGGCGCCCCCACCGAGGGCGAGCTGGAGCTGGCCGAGGAGATCATCGCCCGGATGCCCCCGGTCCAGCGGGTGCGGCTGGTGAACTCCGGCACCGAGGCGGTGCTCTCGGCGGTGCGGCTGGCCCGCGGCGTCACCGGCCGCCCGCTGCTCGTCAAGTTCGCCGGGTGCTACCACGGCCACGTCGACGCCCTGCTGGCCGCCGCCGGCTCCGGGGTGGCCACCCTCGGCCTGCCCGACACCCCGGGCGTCACCACCGGCGCGGCCGCCGACACCGTCGTCCTGCCCTACAACGACGTCGCCGCGGTCGAGGCCGTCTTCGCCGAGCGGGGCGGGGAGATCGCCGCGGTCATCAGCGAGGCCGCGGTCGGCAACATGGGCGTCGTCCCGCCGCTGCACGGGTTCAACGCCGAGCTGCGCCGGATCACCGCCGAGCACGGCGCGCTGCTGATCCTCGACGAGGTCATGACGGGCTTCCGCGTCTCCCGCTCGGGCTGGTACGGCCTGGACCCGGTCGACGCCGACCTGTTCACCTTCGGCAAGGTCATGGGCGGCGGCCTGCCCGCCGCCGCGTTCGGCGGCCGCGCCGACCTCATGGACCACCTCGCGCCGGCCGGGCCGGTCTACCAGGCGGGCACGCTGTCGGGGAACCCGGTGGCCGTCGCCGCCGGGCTGACCACGCTGCGGCACTGCACCGACGAGGTCTACGCCCGCTGCGACGAGGTCGCCGTCACGCTGCGCGGCGCGGCCAGCGCCGCCCTCTTCGCCGCCGGCGTGCCGCACCGCGTGCAGCAGGCCGGGTCGATGTTCTCGGTGTTCTTCGTGCCCGACGAGCGGCAGGTGCGCGACTACGACGACGCCCGCAGCCAGGACGCCGCCCGCTACACCGCCTTCTTCCACGCGATGCTCGCCCGCGGGGTGTACCTCCCGCCGTCGGCGTTCGAGGCGTGGTTCGTCAGCGCGGCCCTGGACGACGAGGCCGTCAACCGCGTCCTCGAGGCGCTGCCGGCCGCCGCCCGCGCCGCCGCGGCCGCCGACCCCGCCACCGCCCCGCCGGCCGAGGACCCCACCGAGGTGACCACCTGATGGCACCGTCGCAGGGGCAGACCACCGTCGTCCACGTCCTGCGCCACGGCGAGGTCTACAACCCGGAGAAGGTCCTCTACGGGCGGCTGCCCGGCTACCGGCTGTCGGAGACCGGCGAGGCGATGGCGCTGGCCGCCGCCGAGTGGTTCCAGACCGGTGCCGGTTCCCACCCGCCCGTCACCCACCTGGTGTGCAGCCCGCTGGAGCGGGCGCAGCAGACCGCCGCGCCGATCGCGAAGACGCTGGACCTGCCGGTGACCGTCGACGAGCGGCTGATCGAGGCCGGCAACGCCTTCGAGGGGCTGCGCGTCGGCGTCGGCGACGGCGCCCTGCGGCAGCCGCAGCACTGGTGGAAGCTGCGCAACCCGTTCCGGCCGTCCTGGGGCGAGCCGTACGTGGAGATCGCCGCCCGGATGCTCGCCGCGGTCGAGGCCGCCCGCGACGCCGCCCGCGGCGCGGCGGCCGTGTGCGTCAGCCACCAGCTGCCGATCTGGACGCTGCGGCTGCACCTCGAGGGACGCCGCTACGCGCACGACCCGCGCCGCCGGCAGTGCGGCCTGGCCAGCGTCACCTCGCTGACCTACGAGGGCGACCGGTTCGTCGGCCTCTCCTACGCCGAGCCGGCCGGCGCCACCGACCCCGACGCGGTCCCCGGCGCATGAGGGGGCGCCTGCTGGGGACCCTGGCCGCAGCGATGCTGCTCGCCGGCTGCTCCACCGGCGCCAACGCCGTCGACGTCAACAACGGCGGCGAGTTCCGGTTCGTCGCCGGCACCCCGGTCGGGGAGGTCATCCCCGAGGCCGAGCGGGCCGCCGCGCCGGAGTTCTCCGGGACGCTGCTGGGCGGCGGCGAGTTCTCCTCCACCGAGCTCGACGGCGACGTCGCCGTCCTCAACTTCTGGGGCTCGTGGTGCCCGCCCTGCCGGGTGGAGACCCCGCAGTTCCAGGAGGTCTACGCCGAGGTGCGCGACCGGGGGGTGGCCTTCCTCGGGCTGAACGTCAAGGAGACCAGCGAGCAGTTCGCCCAGGCGTTCGTCGACAGCGAGGGCATCGAGTTCCCGTCGCTCTACGACCCGCGGGGCGAGGTCGCGCTGGCCTTCCGGGACTACCCGGCCAACGCGATCCCGTCCACCATCGTGCTCGACCGCGACGGCCGGGTGGCCGCCGTCTACACCGGCGAGGTGGCGCAGGACGACCTGCGCGGCGTGCTCGACCGGCTGCTGGCGGAGGAGGGCTGATGGGCGAGACCTTCAGCGGCCTGGTCACCGACGGCCCGCTGCTCGTCGCGGCCGCGGTCGCGGCGCTGGTCGGGCTGGTCAGCTTCGCCTCGCCGTGCGTCCTCCCGCTGGTGCCCGGCTACCTGTCCTACGTCACCGGCCTGGCCGGCGCGGGCGCCCGCACGACTGCTGCGGTCACGACCCCCGCCGGGGGTGGGACGGCGACCGCGGTGCGCACCGAGGCCGACGAGCGCTCCCCGCGCGGCCGGATGGTGCTCGGCGCGGCGCTGTTCGTCCTCGGCTTCACCGTCGTCTTCGTCGCGTTCGGCGCGGCGTTCGGCGGGCTGGGCCGGCTGCTGCTGCAGCACGCCGACGTCCTCACCCGCGTGTTCGGCGTGGTCACGATCGTCATGGGGCTGGCCTTCCTCGGCTGGCTGCCGTTCCTGCAGCGCACCGCCCGGCTGTCCGCCCGCCCGGTCGCCGGGCTGGCCGGCGCTCCGCTGCTCGGCGTCGTCTTCGGCCTCGGCTGGACGCCGTGCCTGGGGCCGACGCTGGCCGCGGTGAACTCCCTGGCCTACGTCGAGGCCACCGCCGGGCGCGGCGCCCTCCTCGGCGTCGCCTACTGCCTCGGCCTCGGGGTGCCGTTCGTGCTGGTGGCGCTCGGTGCCCGGTGGGCGCTCGGCGCGACGTCGTTCCTGCGCCGGCACGCCCGCACGGTCACCCGCGTCGGCGGCGCGCTGCTGCTCGTCGTCGGCGTCCTGCTGGTCACCGGCGCGTGGACGGAGATGATGGGCTGGCTGCGCTCGTGGCTGGCGGCCACCGGTCTCGCGGAGACCTCGCTGTGAGCGTCGCGAGGACGACGGGGGAGCGAGCAATCGCAGCGAGCGAGGAGCGGAACGAGCCCGGAGTCGAGCTGTGAGCATCGAGGCCCCGGGGGGGGGGGGGGGGGGGGGGGGGGGGGCCGGCGCCCCCCCCCCCCGCCCGCGGGGGCGGCGGCTGCGGGGTGGGGGGGGGGGGGGGGGGCCGGGCCCCCGC
>NZ_JBJGYQ010000010.1:0-187811 GCF_054050075.1 Geodermatophilus sp. SYSU D00965
GGCGGACGACGTCGTCCGCCCCGCCCCGGGCGGCCTGGGCTCAGCCGCCGCGCCCCTGCACCGGGCCCTCCACCGGGCCCTTCCACCGGGTCCCTAGGGTCGGATGTTCTGGTTGAGGGCGAACAGGTTGCCGGGGTCGTAGCTCCGCTTGACCTCGCGCAGCCGCTCGTAGTTGGCCCCGTAGTTGTCCGCCACCTTGGACTGGTCGTCGCCGGAGGCGAAGTTGGTGTAGCCGCCGGGCTCGGAGTGCGGCGCGATCGCGGCGTAGTAGTCACGCACCCAGCGGGTGTTCGCCTCGTTGTCGGCCGGGTCGGGCCACATGCCGGCGATGACCGTGGCGAAGGTCGCGTCGCGGTGGCCGAACGCGGTGGCGTCGGGACCGACGTCGTGCACCGCCCCGTTGATCGGGTACAGGTGCATCGTCGAGTTGACCACCGGCACCCGCGCGCCGTGTTCGACGTGCGCGGCGATCGCCTCGTCGGTGAGCTCGGTGACGAACGCGGCCTTCCAGTAGTGCTGCAGCCCCGGCGGCACCAGCGGGTCGAAGGCGGCGTTGAGCGCCGGGTAGGGCATCGGACCGACGTGCTCGGCGACCGGCCGGGCCACCTGCCGGAACCGGTCGACCACCGCCTCGCCGTCGGCCGGCGAGCCGGTCCAGCAGGACACCACCGCGAGGAACGTGTCGCCGACCCGGTCCTCCGGCACGAACGGCAGCGGCGGGGCGATCTGGAACGCCGGGAAGCCGCCGTACTCGCGGGGGGCGTCCTGGATGAACTCGCGGAAGAAGGCGAGCAGCGCCGGCGCGTCGGAGAGCTCGAAGAACACCGGCCCGCCGTAGATGGTGTCCACCGGGTGCAGCCGGTAGGTGAACCGGGTGACGACGCCGAAGTTGCCCCCGCCGCCGCGCAGCGCCCAGAACAGGTCGGCGTTCTCGTCCTCGGCCGCGGTGAGCACGGTGCCCTCGGCGGTGACCACCTCGGCCGAGAGCAGGTTGTCGCAGGAGAGGCCGTAGCCCCGGGACAGGTAGCCGATCCCGCCGCCGAGGGTCAGCCCGCCGATCCCGGTGGTCGAGATGATCCCGCCGGTCGTGGCCAGCCCGGAGGCCGCCGTCGCGTCGTTGAACCGGCCCCAGGTGGTGCCGCCGCCGGCCGTCGCCGTCCGCGCCTCCGGGTCGACGTCGACCGCCTGCATCAGCGACAGGTCGGCCACCACCGCGCCGTCGGCGGTGCCGAAGCCCGGCACGCTGTGCCCGCCGCCCCGGACGGCGAGCGGCCGGCCGTTCTCCGCCGCGTACCGCACCGTCGCGGCCACGTCCTCGGTGCCGGTGCAGCGCACGACGAGCTCGGGGCGCGCGTCGATCATGGCGTTGTAGACGCGCCGCGCGTCGTCGTAGTCGGCGTCCCCCGGCCGGACGACCTGGCCTCGCACGCGGTCGGCCAGCGTCCCGGGTACCTGTGTCGTCATGGCCCCTCCTCGGTGCCGCGCTGTCGGTGGCTGACGACGCTAGGGAGCGGACCGGGGCGGGCGCATGACCAGAAGTGCGCGAATCGCGGCGGCGTCGCCCCGGCCCGGCCATGGTCACTTCTGGCCATCGACAGCCCCCGAGGGGGCGGCTAGCGTCCGGGGCGTGTCCGGGTGGACGCCGCCACCCCTGCCGGCGCGCTGGACCAGGGCCGCGCGCCCGCTGTTCGTCGGCCGTCGGACCGAGTTGAGCTGCCTCGAGGAGCTGTGGACGGCGGTGCTCGGCGGCGCCCGCCAGGTGGCCTTCCTCGGCGGTGAGCCCGGCGCCGGCAAGTCCCGGTTGCTCGCCGAGTTCTGCACGCTGCTGCACGACCGGGGCGCCACGGTGCTGCTCGGTACCTGCGTCGCCGAGCTGGGGCCGCCCTACCAGCCGTTCGTCGAACCGCTGGACGCGCTGCTCGCGGCGACCGACCCGGGCGGGACGCGCGACGCGCTGGCCCGGCTGGCGGGGCGGGCCGAGGACGCCGCCGAGCCGGACACCCGCCGGGAGCTCTACGACGCCGCCGTCGACGCGGTCCGGGCGCTGACCCGCACCGGGCCGGTCGTCCTGGCGCTGGAGGACCTGCACTGGTGCGGCGCCGCCGGCCTGCAGCTGCTCGGCCACCTGGTGGAGCGGACGGCGGAGGCGCCGTTGCTGGTCCTGGCCACGCACCGGACGACGGCGCCGGAGCGCTCGGCGACGCTGACCGGCGCCATCGCGCAGCTCTACCGGCTCGACGGCGTCCGGCGGCTGGACCTGGCGGGGCTGTCCACCGAGGACATCACCGAGTACCTGGCGCACGAGGCGCAGCTGCCCGACCACCGCGCCCGGGTCGCCGCGGCGCTGCTGCGCGACCGCACCGGCGGCAACCCCTTCCTGCTCCGGGAGGTGCTGCGGGAGGCGGCCGGGACGGTCCCGGTCCCGGGCACCGCGGCCCCGCTGTCGGTGCAGGACATGGTGGCCGGCCGGCTGGACAAGCTCAGCGCGCCGGAGCGGCAGACCCTGGAGCTGGCCGCCGTGGTGGGGGAGGAGTGCGACCTGGCCACGGTGCTGGCCGTCTCCACGTGGAGCTCGGACACCACGCTGGCGGCGCTGGACACCGCGGTCGCCTACGGCCTGCTCGAGCCGGCCGGTCCGGGCTTCCGGTTCCCGCACAGCCTGGCCCGGCAGGCGGTGCTCGACCTGGTGCCGGCCACCCGCCGCGCCCGCGAGCACCTGCGCGTGGCCGCCGTCCTGGAGGCCTCGGGGGTCGCCTCGGACCGGCGCACCCAGCGGCTGGCGCACCACTACGCCCAGGGGGCGGCGCTCGGTGGGGCCGACCGGGCGGTGCACTACCTGACCGAGGCCGCCGGGGCCGCCTCGCGCAGCCTGGCCCACGAGGACGCCGCGCGGTGGTACGAGCAGGCCGCGGCGCTGGCCGAGGACCCGGCCGACCGGCACCGGCTGCTGCTGTCGGCAGCCGGCGCCCATCTGCTCGGTGGCGACTTCGCCCGCGCCCGGGCGCTGTTCGAGCAGGTGGCGGGCGCGGCGACGCCGCGGGACCGGCTGGAGGCGGCGATCGGTTTCGAGGGGGCGTCCTGGCGGCCCGGTCTGCTCGGTCACCGGGCGGTGGAGCTGCTCACCGAGGCGCTGCGCGGCGTGGTGCACGACGCCACCGACCCCCTCTACGTGCGCGGGCTGGCCCGCCTGGGCCGGGCGCTGGCCTTCACCGGGGCCGACGAGCAGTCCGGCGTGCTGGGCCGGCGCGCGGTCGAGCTCGCCCGGGCCCTGGCGGACGACGCCCTGCTCGCCGACGCGCTGGAGGCCAGCCTCTGGAACGGGCTGCGCCCCGCCGATGCCGCCGACAAGCTGGGCCGGGCCACCGAGCTGACCCGCCTGGCCGTCCGGACCGGGAACCCTGCCGCGCTCGGGCCGGCGGGGTACTGGCGGGCCGCGCTCGCCTACCAGCAGGGCGACCCCGAGGCGCTGGCGGCGGCGTACTGGGACGTGACCCGCAGTGCGCGCGCCATGGGCGAGCCGTACTACGACTACATCGCGGGGTGCATCCGCTACGCCCGCCAGTTCTGCGCCGGGGACTTCGCCGGCGCCGACCGCACCTGCGCGGAGCTGCTGGCCCGGGGGGAGTTCTTCGGCACCGACGACACCGAGGGGTCCTCGGCGGTGCAGACCTTCATGGTGCGGCGGGAGACCGGGGCGCTGGAGGCGGTCCGCCCGCTGGTCACCGGGGAGGAGTCACCGGACGGACACTGGGCGCCCGGTCTGCTGGCCCTCTACACCGAGCTGGGCCTGGACCGGGCCGCGCACCGGGTGCTGCGCTGGCTGCTCGACGGCGGGCTGGAGCGGTACGAGGACGCCCAGTGGCCCTGCGTCCTGGCCTTCACCGTCGAGGCGGCGCTGCACCTGGACGACGCCGACGTGCTGCGCGAGCTGCGGCCGCGGGTCGCCGAGTACGCCGGCACCAACCTGCGCGCCGGCCAGTTCGTCGCCGTCTTCGGCAGCGCCGACCGCTACCTCGGCGCGGTCGACTCGGCGCTCGGGCGGGGTTCGGCCGTGCCGCTGTTCGAGGCCGCCCTGGAGATGGACACCCGGATGGAGGCTCCGGTGCACCGGGCGCAGAGCCTCGCGGCCCTCGCCGGCCACCTCCGGCGCACCGGCGACGCCGGACGGCGGGCCTCCGCGCTGGCCGAGGAGGCCGGGCAGCTCGCCCGCGACCTCGGCCTGCGGCGGGTGCTGCGGGCGCTGCGCCCGGCGGCCGTGCCCGCGCCCGCCGCGGCACCGGCCCGCCCGGCTGGGCTGACCGCGCGGGAGGCCGAGGTGCTGCGCCTGGTGGGGGAGGGGCTGCTCAACCGGGAGATCTCCGAGCGGCTGGTGATCAGCGAGAACACCGTCGCCAACCACGTGCGCAGCATCCTGGCCAAGACCGGCGCGGGGAACCGCACGCAGGCGGCGATGTACGCCGCCGCGCACGGCCTGCTCGACGGGTCAGACGGGCACCAGCGACCCGTCGGGCTGCACGGTCGCCGAGACCTCGACGACCACGTCGGCCGGTAGCCCGGCGCGCACCGCCGCCCGGCGGATCGCGTCGGCGGACGCGGCCTCGTACAGGCAGTAGGTCTTGCGCTTGTCGACCGAGAGGAAGGAGTACAGCCAGCGCACGCCCTCGTCGTCGTTGATCCGGTTGACCCCCTCGGCGATGTCGGCGGTGACCTCGAGCGCGTCGGCGTAGCGGCGCTCGATCATGAAGACGGGCATCGCAGGTCCTCCCCGGAGGGGTCGGTCGGCGGGGCTGACCGTACCGCCGGGGACCGGTGCCCCGACAGGTCCGGACGTCACCGGACCGGCCGCCACTGCACCTGCTCGCGCAGCGGCGGTTCGAGCACCCCGCCGCCGGGTGCGTCAGCGGGAGAGCAGTGCGAACGTCGCGACCGCGTGCGCGATCGCCTTCCCGTGCTGCTCCACGTCGGCCTCGCAGACGGTCAGGTGCTCGCCGCGGGTCCGCACCGCGGCGGTCACCGACAGCGGCCCGGGTGCGCCGGGGCGCAGGTAGGTGACGGTCAGCTGGCTGGTGGCCGGCACCTCGCCCTCCCCGGTCGTGGTGCGCACCGCCTGCCCCATCGCGGTGTCGACCAGCGTCGCGACCACCCCGCCGTGCAGCGTCCCGGCCGGGTTGAGGTGCTCCTCGCCGACCTCGAACTCGATCCGCGCGCCGCCGTCCTCGGTGCCGGCCACCTGCGCCCCGAGCCGCTCGGCGTAGCCCCCCGGTCCTCCTGCTGCCATGGCCGGCCCCTACCCGCCGGGGCGGCGGCCACGCGTCAGGACGGCGTGCGCAGCCGCTCCTCGATGAGCGCGGCGCCGCGCTGCACGGCCGGCGCCAGCGCCCGGATGGCCTCGACGTCCCCGGTGCGGCTGCTGGGGGCCGCCACGCCCAGCCCGGCCAGCGGCTGGCCGACGGTGTCCTTGAGCGCGACCGCCACCGCGCAGACGCCGTCGGCGCTCTCCTCCCAGTTGACCGCGTAGCCCTGCGCCCGGATGGCGGCCAGCTCCGCGCGCAGCGCCGCGAGGTCGCCGAGGGCCGCGGCCGTCGAGGCCGGCGGGAGGGAGCCGCCGGGGTAGCGGCGGTCCAGCTCGGCGTCGGACAGCCCGGCGAGGATCGCCTTGCCCACCGCCGAGGCGTGCGCCTGCCGGACCACCCCGGTGCGGTTGCCGACCCGGACCGACCGCTGGCTCTCGGCGCAGTCGAGGAAGCGCACCGTCGTCCCCTCCAGCAGCGCCAGGCTCACCGTCTCCTGGGTCTCCTCCCGCAGCTGCTCGAGCACCGGACGGGCCACCCGGCGGATGTCGATGCGGCTGACCGCGGCCAGGCCGATCTCGTACAGCGCCGGCCCCGGCCGGTAGGCGCCGTTGGGCCGGTCCTGGGTGACGAACCCGCGGCGGCGCAGCGCGGTGAGCAGCCGGTGCGCCGTCGACCGGGCGACGCCGAGCAGCTCGGCGGCCTCGGCGACGCGCAGCGCCTGGCGGTCGCCGACCAGTTGCAGCAGCCAGAGGGCGTTGTCGACCGACGTGGTCGTCGGCCCGTCCGGGGGTGCGGACGGCGCGGGGTCCGGACGACGCGTCGGATTCGACATACAGGAACTGTATGCCGCCTGCTATGTGGACAGAGGAACTCACGCCTAGCCTGAGCTGCCCGGCCGCCCGCGGACCGCCGAACTGGAGGCCTCTCCGATGACCGCCACCCCCGAGACGAGCACCGACCTGGAGCTGGAGGCGCTCTACCGCGACCTCGCCGCGGTCGACCTCCGGCCGCTGTGGACCATCACCGAGCAGCTGCTCACCCCGACCCCGCAGCCGCGGGCGATCCCGTGGCTGTGGTCGGCGTCGACGATGAAGCCGCTGGCCCGCCGGGCGATCCAGCTGGTCCCGGTCGAGCGCGGCGGGGAGCGGCGGGTGCTCAGCCTGCAGAACCCCGGCCTCGGCGGCCGCCCCTACGCCGCCGGCACCCTGTGGGGCGCCATCCAGTGCCTCGGCCCGCGCGAGACCGCCCCGGCGCACCGGCACACGCCCGGCGCGATCCGCTGGGTGCTCGAGGGCGAGGGCGTCTGGACGACCGTGGACGGCGACGCCTGCGACATGCACCCCGGCGACCTGGTGCTCACCCCCTCGTGGAACTGGCACGACCACGTCAACGGCGGCGACTCGGAGATGTTCTGGTTCGACGGCCTGGACCTGCCGATGGTCGAGGCCCTGGACGCGGTGTTCTTCCAGCCCTACCCGGGGCCGGGGGAGAGCCAGCCGCAGCCGGCCGAGCACAACCTCTCCGAGCGGGCGCACCCCCCGGGCACCCGCTACGTGCAGGGCGCGGTCGACGGGCCGCTGACCCCCGCGCCCTCGCCGCTGCTGGTCTACCGCTGGGCCGACACCGCCGCCGAGCTCGACCGGCTGGCCGCGGAGTCCGACGAGCCGGTGCTCGCGCTCGAGTACGTCAACCCGACCACCGGCGCCAGCGTGCTGCCGACCCTCGGCTGCTCGGTGCTGCGGGTCCGGGCCGGCGGGCACGGCGCCGCGGTGCGCCGGTCGGGCAACGCGCTGTTCGTGGCCTTCCAGGGCGCCGGGTCGACCGTCATCGACGGCCAGCGCTTCGACTGGGGCCCGGGCGACATGTTCGTGGCGCCGTCCTGGTCGGCCGTGGAGCACGCGGCCGACACCGACAGCGTGCTGTTCCAGCTGACCGACGCCCCGGTGCTGCGCGCCCTGGGCATCTACCGCGAGCAGGTCCTGCCCGAGCCGCAGACGGTGACCGGCACCTTCTCCCCGCGCTGACCCCACACCCCCGACACCAGGAGACCCGTGAAGCTCGCACTGTTCGACGACAACCGGCTGGGTGTCGTCTCCGCCGACGACGCGACCCTCGTCGACGTCACCGACGCGCTGCCCTGGCCGCACGACCCCGACCCGGTCACCGCCGGGTGGTGGCGGGCGCTGTGCCGGGACTTCGCCACGGTCGCCCCGCGGCTGCGCGAGGCCGCCGAGGGCGGGACGCCGCGGCCGGTCGCCGAGGTCGTGCTGCGGGCGCCGGTGCTGGGCCCGTCCAAGGTCATCGCCGCGGCCAGCAACTACGGCGAGCACGTGGCCGAGATGCACGGCGTCCAGGAGCGGACGCTGGGCCGGGTCGAGTCCTGGATGATGGAGTTCGACGTCTTCCTCAAGGCGCCGTCCTCGATCGTCGGCCCGGGCGCGGAGGTCGTGCTGCCCCGCGACGTCGTCGCCGCCGGGCACGAGGTGCACCACGAGTCGGAGCTGGTCGTGGTGATCGGCGCCGGGGGCAAGGACATCCCGGTGGAGTCGGCGATGGACGCCGTCCTCGGGTTCACCGCCGGGCTGGACATCACCGTCCGCAGCGCCGCGGACCGGTCCCGCCGCAAGAGCTACGACACCTTCAGCCCGCTCGGGCCCTGGCTGGTCACCGCCGACGAGATCGGCGACGGCTCCGACCTCGACATCCTGCTGACCAGCGGCGGGGACGTGCGGCAGTCGGTGAACACCCGCGACCTGCTCACCCCCGTGCCGCAGATCGTCGCCTACGCCTCGACGGTCATGACCCTGCTGCCCGGCGACGTGCTGTTCACCGGGGCCCCGCCCGGTGTGGGCCCCATCGCGGCCGGTGAGAAGCTGGAGATGACCATCAGCCGGATCGGGTCGATGGCGGTGACCGTCCGCTGACCCGGGCGGCCGTCGCACCGCCCGGGTCGAGGAGGACCGCATGAGCAAGCCCGAGACGCTCGACTGGTGGGCCGACGGGGAGCGGCTGTTCGGCACCGCCCTCGGCCGGCTCACCGACGAGGAGTTCGACGCCCCGTCGCTGCTCCCCGGCTGGAACCGGCAGTACCTCCTGGCGCACGTGGCCCGCAACGCCGACGCCCTGGTCAACCTGCTGACCTGGGCGCGCACCGGCGTCGAGACGCCGATGTACGCCTCGCCCGAGGCCCGCGAGGCGGGCATCGCCGAGGCGGCGAAGCTGTCCCCGCCCGAGCTGCGGGCCGAGGTGCTCGCCGCCACCGGGCGGCTGGCCGACGCGGTGCACGGCCTGCCCGACGAGGCCTGGGCGGCGCGGGTGCGCACCGCGCAGGGCCGCGACGTGCCCGCCTCAGAGGTGCCGTGGATGCGCTGCCGCGAGGTCTACGTGCACGCCGTCGACCTCGACGCGGGGGTCACCTTCGCCGACGTCGACGACGAGGTGCAGGCGGCCATGGTCGACGACGTGTTCCGCATGTGGGACCGCCGCGACCAGGTCCCCGACGTCGTGGTGTTCGCCGGCGACCGCGAGTGGGGGACCGGCGCGGTGGCCGTCTCCGGCCCGCTGCCGGCGGTGACCGCGTGGCTCACCGGGCGCTCCCGGGGCGAGGGACTCCAGGCCGACGGCGGCATCCCCGAGGTGCCCGCGTGGCTGTGACCGTGCCCGCCGCGGCGCGGTAGCCCGTGGAGCTGCGCCACCTGCGCTACTTCGTCTCCGTCGCCGAGGAGCTGCACTTCCGCCGGGCGGCGCAGAAGCTGCACATCGTCCAGCCGGCGCTGAGCAAGCAGATCAGCGCGCTCGAGCACGAGCTCGGCGTCCGGCTGCTCGACCGGGACCGCCAGGGCGTGACGCTCACCGAGGCCGGGCGGGTCTTCCTCGCCGAGGCGGTCGAGGTGCTCGCCCGCGCCGACGGCGCCGTCGACCGCGCCCGCGCCGTCGTCCGGGGTGAGGTGGGCCGGCTGGCCATCGGGTTCATCCAGCCGGCCCTGGCCGACCTGCTGCCCCGGTCGCTTCGGGTGTTCCGCCGGCACCACCCCGACGTGACCCTCGTGCTCAGCGAGGCGACCAGCCGGACCGCGCTCGAGCGGGTCACCGACGGCAGCATGCACCTGGCGTTCACGCGGCTGCCCGTCCCGCCGCGGCCGGAGCTGCGGACCGAGCCGGTGAGCGAGGAGCCGGTGCTGCTGGTCGTCCCGCGCGGGCACCGGCTGGCCGAGCGGCCGTCGGTCCGGCTGGAGGAGATCGCCGGCGAGGAGGTCATCCTCATCGACCGCTCCGTGGAGCCGGGCCTGCACGACTACTACGTCACCGCCTGCAACCGGGCCGGCTTCAGCCCGCGGGTCGCCCACGAGGTGAGCAGCACCTCGATCGCCCTCGGCCTGGTGGCCGGCGGCCTCGGGGTCGCCTTCGCTCCGGCGTCGGCCCGGCTGGCCGCGCAGGCCACCGTCGCGCACGTGCCGCTGGAGGACGGCGACCTCTCGCTGACGATGGGCGCCCTCTGGCGTGCCGGGCCGCGCCCGGCGGTGCTCGACAACTTCCTCGGGCTGCGCCCGTGGGAGGACCGCGGCGCGCCCGCGGAGGACTGACACCCGGGCGTCATCAGACGGGTGACCCGCCGCCGACCCGGACCGGTCCGGAGCTCCTTGCTGCCCAGCTCAGCGCGCTCATTCCCCTGCGGAATCAGCACCGCCCGAATCCCTATCAGCGCCAGCGGTGTCGCGCCGGTCACAGCTCCTTACAGTCGCTCCGGAACGCCGAGGGACGACGGAGGAGCAGGCATGACGACGGTGGAGGAGCAGCCGGTGGCGCTCGGGGCGACCGCGCCCGAGCCGGAGGAGGTCATCCGCGCGGCCCAGGGGCTGTTCGAGCTCGTCGACCGCCACGGCGAGGAGAACGACCGCGAGGGCCGGATTGCCGAGCCGGTGGTCGAGGAGCTCTACCGGATCGGCGCCATCGGGGTCTTCACCCCCCGTGAGCTCGGCGGCGCGGAGATGACCCCGCGGCAGTCGATGGACCTCTTCCGCGCCCTGTCCTACGCCGACCCCTCGACCGGCTGGGTCACCATGGCGATGGGGCTGGCGACCGGCCTGGCCGGCGCGTTCTTCGAGAAGGACGCCGCGCGGGAGCTGTTCGCCACCCCGCGGCTGGGCATCGCCGGTCAGGGCACCAAGCCCGGCCGCGCCGTCCCGGTCGAGGGTGGTCACCGGATCAGCGGCGAGTGGTCGTTCGCCTCCGGGATCAAGCACTGCACTCACCTGCACACCGCCGCGCTGGACGTCGAGACCGGGCAGACGCGGTTCTTCATCGTGCCGGTCGAGCAGGTCACCTTCATCGAGAACTGGGACGTGCTGGGCCTGCGCGGCACCGGCAGCATCGACTACACGCTCGAGGACTGCTTCGTCCCGATCGAGTACAGCTACCCGTCGCTGTCGACCGAGCCGGTCACCGGGGGAGACCTCTACCGGATCGGGATCGGCAACTTCGCCAGCATCAACCACGGCGGCTGGGTGCTGGGGGTGGGTCGGCGGGTCCTCGACGAGCTGGCCGCCGTCGTCCGGGCCAAGGTCGGCCGCCCCGGCGCGCAGACCGACACCGACGCCTTCTCCCAGCGCTTCGCCGAGGCGGAGGTGCAGCTGCGGGCCGCCAAGGCGCTGCTCTACGAGGTGTGGGAGGAGATCGAGCAGACGCTGGCGGCGGGGCAGGAGATCCCGCTGCGGCTGCACACCCTCAACCGGGTCGCGCTGCACAACGCCACGTTCTCCGTCGCCGGGATCGCCCAGTTCGCCTACGTGTCCGCCGGCACCGACGCCTTGCGCCGGGGCACCCTGCAGCGGCTGTTCCGCGACGTGCACGGCGGCACGCAGCACGTGTCGTCGTCCCCGCTGATCATGCAGTCGGCCGGCCGGGAGCTGGCCGGGCTGGCCGAGGGCAAGCGCTGGGTGCACTTCTCCCTCAAGTGAACAGGATTCGACCCAGCGGAACTTCGTCCACGGTGATTGTCCAGCGTGGAACGGTGACGTACGTTACAGCGCGCCGTCCGGCAGGCCGGCGTCCCCGAACGACCTGCAAGGAGATCGGATGAAGTCCTCGAGAGCCGCCTGGGCGCTGCTCACGGCCGCCGTGCTCGTGACCGGCACGGCGTGCGGGTCGGACGACGGGTCGGCCGACGCCGCCGGCGCCGCGCCGAGCAGTGGCGGCCTGACGACGCTCACCATGGCCGAGACGCCCGGTGGCCCGTACTCCTTCGTGGCCTACGGCGTGCAGCGCGGCCACTTCGAGGACGAGGGGATCGACCTGCAGGCGCGGGTCAACCCCGGTGGCGGCACCGCCACCGTCCCGGCGCTGGTGCAGGGCGACATGGACGTCCTCGGCCTGGACCTGGTCTCGGCCATCACCAGCATCGGTGCGGGCCTGCCGATCAAGATGGTCGCCGCCGGCAGCGCCACCTCCGAGGAGCCCGACGGCGACTTCGCCGCGATCCTGGTCAAGCCGGACAGCCCGATCCAGGGCCCGCAGGACCTCGACGGCGTCCGGCTGGGCGTCAACGCGCTGCGCAACGTCAACGACCTGGCCATCGGCCGGATCCGCGACGAGCAGGGCTTCGCCGAGGACGCCATCAACCCGGTCGAGCTGCCCTTCCCGGACATCCTGGCCGCCATCAGCCGCGGCGACGTCGACGCCGGCATCGTCATCGAGCCGTTCGCCACCATCGGGCAGAACCAGGGCCTCCGCGTCGTCCACCGCCCGTGGGTCGGGATCGCGCCGGGCCTGCAGATCGGCACCATGGTGATGACCGACGAGACCATCGCGCGCGTCGGGGACGACGTGGTGGCGGCCTTCGGGCGCGCCGTGCAGGCCACCGCCGACGACATCGAGGCTGACCCGGAGTCCTTCCGCCAGGCCATGCCGAACCTGATCGACATCGACCCGGCCCTCGCCGAGAAGATCAACCTCATCCAGTGGCGCGGCAAGAACGACCCGGAGTCGATCCGGACGTTCGGTGAGCTGATGGTCAAGTACGGCCTCGTCGACGAGGAGATCGACTACGACGCGGCCATCGTCGACAACTGAGACGACTGACCGGACGCCCCCGGTGCGGCAACGACGCCGCGCCGGGGGCGTCCTCCTCCCGACCACGAGGAGCCCCGTGAGCCTGCCCACCGGCGGCCCGCAGCTGGTGGACGTCCCCGCCGAGGACGGCGAGCTGCTCCAGGGCCTGCTGCACCCGCCGCCGCGCGAGCCCGTCGCGGCGCTGCTGCACGTGCACGGCAAGGGCGGCAACTGCTACTCGGGCCCGCCGCGGACCCTGCCGCCGCTGGTGGCCCCCGACCGCTTCGTGCACCTGGCCCTCAACCTGCGCTGCCACGACCTCGGCTACAGCCGGCTCGGCGACGCCCCCGGGATCGCGACCGGCGCCGAGGCCGCGTACGGCGGCATGTGGGAGCGGCTCGACGACGGGCCGGTCGACCTGCGCGCCGGCGCGGCCTGGCTGCGCGAGCGGACCGGCCTGCCGGTGTTCGTCGTCGGCCACTCCGCCGGCGGCTACTTCCTCGGCGACTGGGCGCCGGGCGCCGACGAGGTGGCCGGGCGGGTGTTCCTCTCCCCGCTGACCTCGGTGCGCTTCCCGCTGACGGCCTGGTTCGACGACGACGCGGCGCTGGACCGCGCTCGGGCGCACGCCCAGGAGCTGGTCGACCGCGGGAACGGTCACCTGCTGATCCCGGTCCCGGCCTGGTACTTCGCGATCTCCGCCGCCTCCTTCCTCGAGCGCCTCGCCGAGCGGCCGGGCCGCTGGCTGGACGGCGTCGACGCCTCGCCGACACCGCTGCTGCTGGCCTGGGGCGGCGCGGAGACCCGGGCGCCGGCCTGGCGCGACCTCTACGAGCGCATGGCGGTCGCCGACCGGCGCTGCGTCGAGCTGCCCGGCGCGGGCCACGAGTACGGCGGCGTCGAGGCGGACCTCGCCGCGGAGATCACCCGCTTCGTCGACGCCCACGTCTGAGGTCCGCTCGAGAACTCCTGGTGCGCCGTGTCGATCTGTGCGATTGCTGTTCGACGTGGTGGTGAGGGCGGGGTGGACGCCGGTCAGCCCAGGCCGGGGCCCCGTCGGCGAGGAGGAACCGCGATGCGTTTCATGGTGATCGTCAAGGCGAACGAGGCCACCGAGAACGGCGTCCTGCCGACCGAGCAGGAGCTCGCCGAGATGGGCGCCTACAACGAGCAGCTGGTCAAGGCGGGCGTGATGCTCGCCGGCGAGGGCCTGCACCCCAGCTCGAAGGGCGTGCGGATCCGGTACGACGAGGACGGGAAGAGCACCGTCGTCGACGGCCCCTTCGCCGAGACCAAGGAGCTGATCGCCGGCTACTGGGTGCTCCAGGTCAGCTCGCGCGAGGAGGTCGTCGAGTGGCTGAAGCGGGCGCCGTTCCGGGAGGGCGAGGTGGAGATCCGCCAGGTGTTCGAGGCCGACGACTTCGGCGAGGCGTTCACCCCCGAGCTGCGCGAGCAGGAGGACCGGCTGCGGGCGACGGTCGAGAAGCAGCAGCAGGGCTCGTGAACCCCCGAGGGCGGCGATGAGCAGCGCGACGACGACGCACCGGGTCGTCGAGGCGGTGTGGCGGATCGAGTCCGCCAAGCTCGTCGCCGCCCTCACCCGCGTCACGGGGGACGTCGGCCTGGCGGAGGAGCTGGCCCAGGACGCCCTGGTCGCGGCGCTGGAGCGGTGGCCCGAGACGGGGGTGCCCGACAAGCCCGCGGCCTGGCTCATGGCCACGGCCAAGCACCGGGCGATCGACGTCTTCCGGCGAGCGGAGCGGCTGCAGCGCAAGACCGCCGAGCTGGGCCGCGAGCTGACCGACGCCGAGGAGCCGGACTGGGCGGCCGCCCTCGACGAGGTGGTCGAGGACGACCTGCTCCGGCTGGTGTTCATCGCCTGCCACCCGGTGCTCTCCCGCGAGGCGCGGGTGGCGCTGACCCTGCGCCTGCTCGGCGGCCTGACCACCGACGAGATCGCGCGGGCCTTCCTCGTCCCGGAGTCGACGGTGGCCCAGCGGATCGTCCGCGCCAAGCGCACGCTCGCCGCCGCCCGGGTGCCGTTCGAGATGCCCACCGGTGCCGACTTCACCGCCCGGCTCACCTCGGTGCTCGAGGTGGTCTACCTGGTGTTCAACGAGGGCTACGCGGCGACGGCGGGGGAGTCCTGGACCCGCCCGGAGCTGTGCCAGGAGGCGCTGCGGCTCGGCCGCATCCTCGCCGGGCTGACCCCGGGCGAGGCCGAGGTGCACGGGCTGGTGGCGCTCATGGAGATCCAGGCCTCCCGCATGCGGGCGCGCACCGGTCCCGACGGGCAGCCGGTCCTCCTGCTCGACCAGGACCGCGCCCGCTGGGACCACGTCCTCATCGGCCGCGGCCTGGCCGCGCTGCGCCGGGCCGAGGACGCCGGCACCGGCCTGGGGCCCTACGGGCTGCAGGCGGCCATCGCGGCCTGCCACGCCCGCGCCCGGACGGCGGAGGCGACCGACTGGCCGCGGATCGCCGCCCTCTACGAGGCGCTGGCCGAGCTGTCACCCTCACCCGTCGTCGAGCTCAACCGCGCCGTCGCCGTCTCCCGGGCCTACGGGCCGGCGGCCGGGCTGGAGCTGGTCGACCGGCTCACCGGCGTCCCGGCGCTGCGCGGGTACCACCTGCTGCCGGCCGCCCGCGGTGACCTGCTGCTGCAGCTCGGCCGCGCGGCCGAGGCCCGCCGGGAGTTCGAGCGGGCCGCCGCGCTGACCCGCAACGAGCGGGAGCGCGACGTGCTGCTGGGCCGGGCCGAAGCCTGCGGGCTGCCGGGCTGACGCTCGACTGCGCACCGGCCGCCCAGCTGACGGTCGGCTGCGCGCCGGCCGCCCGGCCGCCCGGCCGACCTCAGCTGCGCGCCAGCCGCCCGGCGTGCTCGGCCTCCTCCGGCCGCACGTCGGAGGCCGACGACCCGGCCAGCCGCCACTCGGTGCGGACGCCGTCGGGCCCCACGCACTCCCCGCGGGCCAGCGCCTCCTCGACCAGGGCGCGGACCCGCGGCTCGTCCGCCGGGTCGCTGGCGAACAGCACCCGGACCCGCAGCTGCTCGCCGTCGCGCACCGTCGCGGTGTGGTGCGGCGCCAGGGGGCACGGCGGCTCGTGGGTCCAGCTGCCGCAGAGGGCGAGGGTGACCGCACCGCCCGGAGCGCGGTCGTCGCCGCCGGCCGGGAACGCGAGGACGGCGTCGTGGGCGTAGGCGCGACGGCCGGTGGTCACGCCCGGAGCGTGGGCCGCGGGCGGCGCGGTGTCCACCGGTGGCCCACCTCATACAGAACGGGGCCGTCTCGTAGACTGGGGTCGATCGGCGGAGGCCCGGTGGCACGGGGGGCCCGGGCCTCCGCCCGGTCTCAGCCGGGGTGCCCGCCGAGCCGGGCCAGCAGCGCCCGGGCGAACGCGGCAGCGGCCGGGTCGGACGGGGCCGCAGCCGGGTCGGCCGGGGCAGCGGCGCGCAGCCAGGCGGCGAGCGGACCGGCGAGCGCGGGCGACAGCGCGGCGATCCAGGCCCCGGTGCCGGCGCGGGCCTCGGCGACGTGCTCGGTCCCGCCGCCGGGCAGGTGCGCGACCACCTCCGGCCGCGTCGCCAGCAGGCCACCGACCCGCCAGTCGCCGGCCGTGGTCCGGGCCGCCAGCGCCTCGAGCCGGTCGGCCGCCGTCCGCAGGAGCTCGGCCTCGTCCACGCGCGCATCGTGCCCGACTGCGCAGCGTCACCAGGCCACGACGCTGCACGCGTGTCGGGCGACGCGCCGCGGCGTTCGTGGGCCCTCCGGCTCCGGGACACGGGACGTTCGTCCCTGGTTCCGGAGTCCGTCACCTCCGCTGCTCAGCGTGAGCTCCGTCTGCACGGTCAGCGAAAGAGGGAAGAGGCCCGTGACCACATCCGAACAGCTCCCCGAGACCCCAGCCGTCTCCCGCCGCTCGTTCCTCGGCCGCGGCGCGGCGACGGGGCTGGGCATCGTCCTCGTCGGCAGCGTCGACACGATCTTCGGCGCCGGCCCGGCCGCAGCACAGGGGCGCGACCGGAACGGCGACGGGGCCGGGGAGGCGGGGTACGGCCCGCTCGTGCCCGACCCCGCGGGCATCCTCGCCCTCCCGGCCGGCTTCTCCTACACGATCATCGCCGAGACGGGGGTCACCGACCTGGAGGAGGGCGGCAAGACCCCCGCCGACCCCGACGGTGCGGCGAGCTTCCCGCTCCGCCGGGGCGGGACCGTCCTCGTCTACAACCACGAGGTCGGCAGTGACGAGGAGAACCCCGTCCCGCGGATCGCGGGTCTCGTCTACGACGAGTCCGGCGGCGGCGGGACGACGAACCTCGAGGTCGACCGGGACGGCAACCGGGTGCGCGAGTACGTCAGCCTGGCCGGCACGGTGAACAACTGCGCGGGCGGCAAGACGCCGTGGGACACGTGGCTGACCTGCGAGGAGACCGAGGTGGTCGAGGGCGACGAGGGCAGCTACGGCGCGCTGACCAAGCGGCACGGCTACGTCTTCGAGGTCGACCCCTACGACCAGGACGCGAACCAGGACCCGAAGCCGATCAAGGCGCTGGGGCGCTACCCGCACGAGGCGGTCGTCGTCGACCCGCGGCGCGGCCACTTCTACCTGACCGAGGACGCCGCCGGTCCCTACGGGCTGTTCTACCGCTGGACGCCGCCGGAGGACTTCCGCCCGGGCAAGGACCGGCTGCGGGACCTCCCCGACGACGCCGGGACGCTCGAGGCCCTGAAGGCCTTCGACGGCGGCCGGCACGTGCCCGACCTCTCCGTCGCCGAGGAGATCGGCACGACCTACTCCGTGGAGTGGGTCGAGGTGCTCGACCGGGACGCCACGACGGTGTCCACCCGCGAGCAGTTCGCCGACGACGAGATCACCCGCAGTCAGAAGCTCGAGGGGATGTGGTGGGCCGACGGCGGCGCGTACTTCACCGCCTCCTTCGCCCGGACCGCCGAGGACGACGCGGAGGAGGCCAGTGCCGCGTCGCACGACGGGCAGGTGTGGTTCCTCGACCCGAGGAAGGGGACCATCGAGCTGACCCTGCGCTTCGCGTACACGCCGTCGGACCAGGACGGCGACCCCGACGGTCCCGACAACATCACCGTCTCGCCGTTCGGCGGCGTCATCATCGCCGAAGACGGCGAGGGCGTGCAGCACCTGGTCGGCGCCACCGACGACGGCGAGGCCTTCTTCTTCGCCCGCAACGAGACCGCGGCCCAGTCGGAGTTCACCGGGCCCAACTTCTCCCCGGACCGCCGGATCCTGTTCGCCAACATCCAGGGCGACGGCAGCGGCCCTGCTGAGGGTGAGGCCGGTCCCGACGAGGGCGCGGACCCGGCCAACCCGGGCTACGTGTTCGCCATCACCGGTCCGTTCAGGCACCTCTGAGACCCGGGAGGGGTGGCCGCCGGAGTTCCCGGCGGCCGCCCCTCGTCGTCAGACGGCATCACGGGCCCGACTCCGTGCCGCGCTCCGCTCCTCGCTCGTTCCTCGCTGCGATGCTCACGCGGCTGTCGTCGGGCGGTTCGCGGCGCATCGGGATGTGCGGGATGCCGTCCTCGACGTACCCGGGGCCGCTCCTGCGGAAGCCGAACCGGCCGTACCAGTCCTCCAGGTGGGCCTGCGCGCCCATGGTGATCGGCAGCCCGTCGCACAACGCGATGCCGGCCTCGATGAGCTCGGCGGCCAGCCCCTTCCCCCGGTGCGCCGCCGCGGTGGCCACCCGGCCGATGGCGCGGGTGGCGCCGTCGTCGAGCACCCGGATCGTCGCCGCGACCTCGCCGTCCACCTCGTGCCACAGGTGCACGGTGGTCGGCTCGACGTCCCGCCCGTCCAGCTCCGGGTACGGGCACTGCTGCTCGACGACGAAGACGTCGACCCGCAGGCGGCACAGGCCGTAGACCTCGAGCGGGGTGAGCTCGGCGAAGCGGGCGGTGCGCAGGCGCGGTCGGACGGCGGGCGATCCGGCGGTCATGCCCCAGTTGTAACCCACGCGCCCGGGCCCGCCGGCGGGCTACCCGTGGTACACCTAGCGGTCAGGGTTGCCTTGCCTATCTCGCGGAGGACCGCACGTGACCAGGCCCGGGCGGACGTCCGCCACGCTCCTGCCCGCTCTGACCGTGGCGGCCGTGCTC
Organism: Geodermatophilus sp. SYSU D00965; assembly: GCF_054050075.1. NCBI lineage: Bacteria > Bacillati > Actinomycetota > Actinomycetes > Geodermatophilales > Geodermatophilaceae > Geodermatophilus > Geodermatophilus sp. SYSU D00965. The sequence goes on from NZ_JBJGYQ010000010.1 coordinate 18,476, forward strand.
GCCGGGTGCGGGTCCGACGGCGGCTCCGGCGGGGACGCGCTGACCGTCTACAGCGCCCAGCACGAGAGCCTGGTCCGCACGATGCTCGAGGACTTCACCGCGGAGACCGGCATCGAGCTGGAGTTCCGCGACGCGAACGACGCCGAGCTGGCCAACCAGATCGTGCAGGAGGGCGAGGCCTCGCCGGCCGACGTCTTCCTGACCGAGAACAGCCCGTCGATCGACATCCTCGACCGCGAGGGGCTCCTGGCGCCGCTGGACTCCTCGACCCTCGACCAGGTGGGCGAGCAGTACCGGCCGTCGTCGGGCAACTGGACCGGGTTCGCCGCCCGGTCGACCGTGTTGGTCTACAACCCCGCGCAGCTGCCCGAGGGCGAGCTGCCGGCGTCGATCCTGGACCTGGCGAACCCGGAGTGGCAGGGGCGGATCGGCATCGCGGCCGGCGGCCCGGACTTCCAGGCGATCGTCGCCGCCGTCCTCGCGCTGCGCGGGGAGGACGAGACGCGCGCGTGGCTGGAGGGGCTGGAGCGCAACGCCGCCGTCTACCAGAGCAACACCGCGGTCATGGTGGCCGCTGACGAGGGCGAGATCGACGCCGGCGTGATGTACCACTACTACTGGTACCGCGACCAGGCCGAGAACGCGCTCAAGGGCGACGACGCCGCACTGCACTACTTCGGCAACGGCGATCCCGGCGCCTTCCTCAGCGTCTCCGGCGCCGGTGTCCTCGCCTCCTCCGACCAGCAGGAGGAGGCCCAGCAGCTGGTCGCCTACCTCACCGGCCCGAAGGCCCAGCAGAAGCTGGCGGAGAGCTCGGCGCTGGAGTACGCGGTCGGCAACGGCGTCGCCTCCGCCGAGGCGCTGCCCCCGCTGGCCGACCTGCAGGCGCCCGACGTCGACCCCGGCTCGCTCGACCAGCAGCGGGTCACCGAGCTGATGCAGGAGGTGGGGCTGCTCTGAGCGCGCCGCCGGCCGTCGGCCCCGGGACGACGGCCGTCCCGGGGCGCGTCCGCCCGCGCTCGGCCGTGCGCCGCAGCCCGGTGGTGCTGCTGCTGGCCACTGCCGTCGCCGCGCTGGCCCTGCTGCCGCTGGGCTACATCGCCGTCTCCACCGTCGACGTCGGCTGGAGCGGCGTCCGCGAGCTGGTGTTCCGGCCGCGGGTGGCCGAGCTGCTGTGGAACACCGCCCGCCTGGTCGGCGGCACGGTGCTGCTGTGCGCCGTCCTCGGGGTCGGCGCCGGGTGGCTGGTGGAGCGCGCGGCGCTGCCCGGACGGCGGGTCTGGCACGTGCTGCTGGTGGCGCCGCTGGCCGTGCCGGCGTTCGTCAACAGCTTCGCCTGGATCTCCCTGCTGCCGGGGCTGGACACCTTCGGCGGCGCGCTGCTGGTCGTGACCCTGTCCTACTTCCCCTTCGTCTACCTGCCGGTGGTCGCCGCCTTCCGCGGCCTGGACCCGGCGCTGGAGGAGACCGCCCGGGGGCTGGGGCTGTCGGGCTGGGCGGTGTTCCGGCGGGTGCAGCTGCCCCAGCTGCGGGTCGCGCTGCTGGGCGGCAGCCTGCTGGTCGCGCTGCACGTGCTGGCCGAGTTCGGCGCGCTGCAGATGCTGCGCTACCCGACCTTCACCACGGCCATCTACGACCAGTACCGGGCCACCTTCAACGGGCCGGGCGCCACGATGCTCGCCGGCGTCCTCGTGCTGCTGTGCCTGGTGCTGCTGCTGGCCGAGCTGCGGCTGCGCGGGCGGCGCGGCTACGCGCGCACCGGGGCCGGGGTGGCCCGGGCCGGCCGGCCGGTGCCGCTGGGGGCGCTGGACGTCCCGGCGCTGCTGGGCCTGGCCGCCCTGGTCGGACTCTCCCTCGCCGTGCCGCTGGGCAGCCTGGCCACCTGGCTGGTCCGCGGCTCGTCCACCGGGTTGGACCCGGCCGCCCTGGCCACCACCACCGGGACGACGCTCGCGCTGGCCGCCGCGGCCGCCGTCGTCACCACCGCGATGGCCCTGCCCACCGGCTGGCTCGCCGTCCGGGCCCGCGGCCGGGTGGCCACGGTGCTGGAGCGCAGCACCTACCTGGGCAGCTCGGTTCCGGCGATCGTCATCGCGCTCGCGCTCGTGACCATCGCCATCAACGTCACGCCGTGGATCTACCAGACCGTCCCGGTGCTTCTCGCCGCCTACGCGATCCTCTTCCTGCCGCGCGCGATCGTGACCGTGCGCGCGGCGGTGGAGCAGTCGCCGCCGATCCACGACGACGTCGCCGCCTCGCTCGGGTCCTCGGCGGCCGACCGGCTGCGGCGGGTGACCCTGCCCCTGCTCGCGCCCGGCATCGGCGCCGGCGCCGCGCTGGTCTTCCTCGCCGTCGTCACGGAGCTGACCGCGACGCTGCTGCTCGCCCCCACCGGGACGACCACGCTGGCCACGGCGTTCTGGTCGGCGAGCAGCGCCCTGGAGTACGGGGCTGCCGCGCCCTACGCCGTGGTCATGGTGCTGCTGTCGGCGCCGGCCACGGTGCTGCTCTCCCGCGACGCCCGGCGGGGGCTGACCACCTGATGCCCGACGAGGACCCGACGACATGAGCTCCCTGACGGTCACCGCCGTGACCAAGTCCTACGGCGCCACCCCTGTGCTCACCGGGGTGGACCTGCACGTGCCGGAGGGCGGGTTCACCGCGCTGCTGGGGCCCTCCGGGTGCGGGAAGACGACGCTGCTGCGCCTGGTCGCCGGCTTCGACGACCCGGACGCCGGGACGATCGCGATCGGCGGCCGGGAGGTGGCCGGACCCGGCCGCAGCGTGGCCGCCCGTCGTCGGCGGATCGGCTTCGTGCCGCAGGAGGGCGGGCTGTTCCCGCACCTGACCGTCGCCGGCAACGTCGCCTTCGGCCTGCCCCGCCGGCAGCGTCGCGACGCCGGGCGGGTGGGTGCGCTGCTGCGCCTGGTCGGCCTGGACGCCGGGCTCGCCGAGCGCTCGCCGCACCAGCTCTCCGGCGGCCAGCAGCAGCGGGTCGCGCTCGCCCGCGCGCTGGCCCCCGAACCGAGCCTCGTGCTGCTCGACGAGCCGTTCTCCTCCCTCGACGCGTCGCTGCGGGAGGAGACCCGGCAGGCGGTGGCCGACGCGCTCGCCGCTGCCGGGGCGACCGCGGTGCTGGTCACCCACGACCAGGCCGAGGCGCTGTCGATGGCCGACGAGGTGGCGGTGCTGCGCGGCGGCCGGCTGGTGCAGCTGGCCGAGCCACGGACCCTCTACCGCAGTCCGCGCGACCTCGACGTCGCCACGTTCGTGGGGGAGTCGGTGGTCCTGGACGCCGAGGTCCGGGCGGGGCGGGCGCACTCGGCGCTGGGCGACCTCGCGCTCGGCGGCACCTGCCCCGACGGCCCGGCGCGGGTGCTGCTGCGCCCCGAGCAGCTCCGCCTCGGACCGGTCGGGGAGGGGCCGGCGGCGCGGGTGCGCGGCGTCGACTTCTTCGGCCACGACGCCCGGGTCCGGCTGGAGCTCCCCTCGGGGCTGCGGCTGAGTGCCCGGCTGGAGGGCTGGGACCTGCCCTCGGCGGGGGACGACGTGTCGATCCGCGTGGTCGGTGCGGCGGTGCCGTTCCCCGCGGGGCCGGCCGCCGTCGTCTGACGGCGTCGGGAGCATCGCAGCGAGCGCCAGCGAGCGAGGAGCGGACCGGCGATGGAAGGCGACCCGTGGGCACCGTCGTCTGACGCCGTCGGGAGCATCGCAGCGAGCGCCAGCGAGCGAGGAGCGGACCGGCGGTGGAAGGCGACCCGTGGGCACCGTCGTCTGACGGCGCGCCTCGAGGCGCCGCGCAGCGTTAGGTATGCCTAAGCTCACGCCCGTGGACCTCTTCCTCTTCACGGTCGACGCCGACTGGGGAGCCGACGTGGTGGCCGCCGGCGCGGCCGGGATCGTCGTCGACTGGGAACGCCGCGGAAAGCACCGCCGGCAGCTGGGGGAGGGCACCCAGATCAGCACCGACACCCCCGAGGACCTCAGCCGCATGCGGGCGGCCACCGCCGGCCGGCTCCTGTGCCGGCTCAACGGCTTCGGCCCGTGGACGGCCGACGAGGTGGACGACGCCGTCGCCCGGGGTGCCGACGAGCTGCTGCTGCCCATGGTGCGCACGCCGGAGGAGGTCGACCGCACCCTCGACCTGGTCGCCGGTCGCTGCGGCCTGGGCATCCTCGTCGAGACCCTGGACGCCGTCGCGGAGGTGGCCGAGCTGGCCCGCCGGCCGCTGTCCCGGGTCTACGTGGGCCTCAACGACCTGCGCATCGAGCGCCGCTCGGACTCGCTGTTCGCCCCGCTCGTCGACGGCACCGTCGACGCCGTCCGGGCCGCGGTGACCCAGCCCTTCGGCGTCGGCGGGCTGACCCTCCCCGGCGGCGGCTTCCCGGTCCCGGGCGAACTGCTGGCCGCCGAGCTGCTCCGGCTCGACACCGGCTTCACCTTCCTGCGCCGCTCGTTCACCGCGGACATGGCCGGCCGCGACCCGGCGGTGGAGGTGCCCCGGCTGCTCGGCGCCCTCGACGCGCTGGACCGGGCGACCCCCGACGAGGCCGCCGAGCGGCGGGCGGCCTTCGTGGCGGCGGTGACCGGGGGCGTGACGGCGTCCCAGGGCGTGGTGCCGGTGCCGCAGCCGGCATGAGGGCCGTGGTGACCGGTGCCGGCGGCTTCGTCGGACGGCACCTGGTGGCCCGGCTGCGCGCCGACGGCTGGTCGGTCGTGGGACTCACCCGGGCCGACGTCGACCTGACCGACCCGGACGCCGCCGCCACCGCGGTCCGCGCGGCCGATCCCGAGGTGGTGTTCTCCCTCGCCGCCGGGCGGGCGAAGGGCACCGCCGCGCAGCGGGCCGCCACGGTCGCGGTCAACACCAGCCCGTGGCTGGTCGACGCGCTGCCCGACCGCTGCCGCACCGTGGTCCGGCTGGGCTCGTCGACCGAGTACGCCGCCGGCCCCGCGCCGCTCACGGAGGACGCCGCGCTGCGCCCCCGCGGCTTCTTCGGTGCCACCAAGGCGGCCGGGTCGCTGCTGCTGCAGGCCGCGGCCGCCGAACGTGGCGTCCGGGCCGTCGTGCTGCGCGCCTTCCAGGTGTACGGCCCCGGAGACCACCCGACCCGGTTGGTGCCGGTCGTGCTCGACGCCGCCCGGACCGGCGCGGTGGTCCCGCTGCCGCCCCGGGCGAGCCGTCGCGACTGGGTGTGGGTGGGCGACGTCGTCGACGCGTGCGTGCGGGCCGCTCTGGCCGACGACCTGCCCGCGGGGCAGGTTCTCAACGTGGGCACGGGCGTGCAGACCTCCATCGAGGAGCTCGTGGAGATCGCAGCGCGGGTCACCGGTCGGCCGATCACCACGGCGCCCGGCGCCCACCCGGGCCGGGAGTGGGACACCGACTGCTGGGTCAGCGACCCGTCCCTGGCAGCGGCGCTGCTGGGGTGGCGGCCGACGGTCGGCCTGGCCGAGGGGCTGGCCCGGACCTGGGCAGCCCTGTCGTGACCGGCGCGACCGGACCGCTGGTCGCCGTCGTCGTGCCGGTGTACCGGAACGAGGCGACGCTCGAGCCGCTCGCCGACCGGCTGGCCGCCGCGCTCGCCGGGCGGAACTGGCGACTGCGGCTGGTCATCGACGCCTCGCCCGACGACAGTGCGCGCGTGGCGTTCACGCTCAGCGCGGCCGACCCGCGGATCGCCGTCACCGGGCTCACGGTCAACGCCGGGCAGCACGCCGCGCTGGCCCGCGGGCTGGCGGCCGAGCCCGGCGCCGACGTCTGGGTGTGCATGGACGCCGACCTGCAGGACCCGCCCGAGGCGGTGCCCCTCCTGCTGGACCGGCTGGCCGACGGCGACGTCGAGGCGGTCTTCGCCGGACGCCGCGGCGACTACGAGTCGCGGCTGCGCCGGCTCACCGGCACGGCGCACCGCCGGGTCGCGGCGCGGCTGACCGGCCTGCCGCCGGACGCCGGTGCCTTCCTCGCGATGGGGCCCCGCGTCCGGGCGGCCGTGCTCGCCGAGGAGGCGCCCAGCATCGTGCTCGCCGTCGGGCTGGCGCGGCGGCCGGTGGCCACCGTGCCGGTTGCCCGCGCGCGCCGCCCCGAGGGTCGGTCGGCCTGGAGCGCGCGGGCCCGGCTGGTGCAGTCGGCGCGGTCGCTGCTCTGGGCGGCCCGCCACCGCCGAGGCTGAGCGGGCCCCGTCGCGAGCCGCAGCCCGGCCGGGGTCCGGCTGGCTGTCGTCCACAGGTCACATCTCCGCTGGTGAGAGGGCCATGATGCGGCTAGCATCGAACGCGTGTTCGAGACCGGCGGCGGAGGCTCAGCGTTCGAGCTCGGTCTGACCGCCGTCCTCGACCGGCCCGAGCGGGTCGTCGTCGACGCCGTCCACCCTGGGCTGCGGTCCGGCCGGACGTGGCTCGCCCCCGCGGGCGGCGCCCACGCCCGCGGGGGCGGGACCGTGACACCGGAGTTCTCGGAGCTGCGCCGGCTGCTGGAGGCCGGCGCAGCGCCGCTCGATCGGGCCGCCGAGGCGTCCCGGGCGATCGCGCGGTGGTCGGCGGTCATGGCGACGTCCCTCACCGAGTTCGCGCGGTACCGCCCGGCGGGGCGGTTCGACCGGCAGCCCGGGGAACGGGGCGCCATGTCGGCGGCGACCCGTGCGGCGCGGCCCGAGGCGCTGGCCGAGGTGAGCGAGTGGGCGGTCGACGAGGTGGCACCCGCGCTGCGGATCAGCGCTCCGGCGGCCACGGTCTGGCTCAGCGAGTCGATCGTGCTCACCGAGCGGCCACGGACGCTCGACCTGCTCGCCCGGGGCCGGCTGAGCCCCGAGCACGCGCGCCAGATGGTGACCGTCGTGGGGCCGGTGTCCGACGACGCCGTTCGCGCCGACATCGAGGCACACGTGCTCCGACTGCTCGGCGACAAGACGCCGCCGCAGCTGGGGGACTGTGCCCGGCGCATCGTCCTCCGCAAGGACGCCGAGGCCGCCGGGCGGAAGCTGGTCGCCGCGGTCAGAGGTCGTGGTGTGTGCCTGCGCGACCGGCGCGACGGCACCGGCACCCTCGTCGTCGACCTGCCGCTGCCGACTGCCGCGGCCATCTACCGGCAGCTGAGGTCTATGCCGACCAGACGCGCGTCGAGGGTGACGAGCGCACCAAGCAGCAGCGCATGGCGGACTGTCTGGCCGACCTCGTGCTGAGGGCCGGTGAGCACGGCATGCCGCCGGTCACGATCGCGCTCACCCTAGTCGCCACGGTGGAGACGTTGCTCGGAGGCAACGAACCCGGTCAGGTGGACGGTCACCTCGTGCCGGCGGAGATGGTCGGCGAGCTCGGTTACGCGTTCGGCCTGATGCCGCGTTCCGCGCCCCGGCTGGACGACCTCCCGGCACCGCCGGGAGAGCCCGAGGCGCCGGACCTCACCACGCCGTCCCACGAACCCGCACCAAGGGACGGGGCTGCGGTGCCCACCTCAGCCGGCTCGGCCGGGGAGCCCCCCGGGTCGATGCGCGGACCGGCCACCCCGGTCGGGGACCGCCCGCTCGCCGAGTGGCTCGCCTGGGCCGCGGCCCGGCACGAGGCTGCCGTGGAGGCCGGTCTGGGCAGCGCTCGCCAGGCGATCCTCGACGGCGTCTGGACCGACGGAGAGCTGCGCGCCGTCCTCGACCTCGGGAAGCTGATCGGCGTGCGCGACGTCCGCGGGACCGGCCTGGCGCACCGCCCGCACATCGCAGTCGTCGACCAGCTGCGCGGCAGCCTCGTAGCCCTCACCGATGCCACCGGTATCCGCCGCGGCGAGTCCCCCGGCCCACCGGTGGCCACCGATGCGCACGACCCCGGCGCCGAGCTGGACCGCTACGTGCGACTGCGCGATCGGCGTTGCCGGTTCCCCGGCTGCCGTGCCCGTGCCCGATCCTGCGACCTCGACCACCGGCAGGAATGGCCGCTCGGGCCGACCGCCCACCACAACCTCTGCTGCCTGTGCGAGCACCACCACCGGCTCAAGCACCAGGCGCCCGGCTGGCGGTTCGACGAGGCCGACGACGGCGCCCTGGCGGTCACCATGCCCCACGGCACGGTGCTGGTGAGCCACCCACCGAGGTTCGGGACCGACCTCGACGTCCCGCCGCTCTAGTGTTCCCAGACCTGGACGACGAGGTCGGTCTTGCCGGCCGGGAAGTCGTACTCGGCGGTCATCCGCATCCCCGCGGACTCGAGGATGCCGTCGTCGTCGGTGGGCACCGGTTGCCCGTCGATGAGCCGGCGGACGAGCCAGACGCGGGCCGCGTCGGCGGGGGCGTCGTCCGGCGGGAGGACGACATCGGGACGCAGCTGCGGTGCCGCCGTCCGGACGTAGTGGTCCAACCCGGTCGCCGAGCGCTGATCGGCCGCGACGACGGGCTCCCCGGCCCGGTGACGCTCGGCGATCAAGGCAACCACCTCGTCGGCGCGCTCCCGCGGCTCACGGTCGGCGAGCGGGGCGCTGGCCAGCAGCGAGCAGGCCACGAGCAGCCCGGCCACCGGAGCGCGGGCCGCCCGGGGCACGGTCAGGGCTCCCGCCGCCGCCAGCACACCCAGGCCGAGGAGGCCGGCGAGCAGGTAGCGGGGCAGGTAGACCGGCCGCACCAGCTCGGCGGCGAGCAGGAGCACCAGCGGGACCAGCACCCAGCAGATCCCCAGGACCCGCACTCCGACGGCACGCACGGCGCCGAGCACGGCCAGCCCGACGGTGAGGTAGAGGAGCGGGCCGCGCCCCCCGGCCCACGCCTCGACGGCCTGGTTCGCCAGCGTCCCGCCGGTGTCGCGCAGGTGCTCGGCGTTGCGGGCACCGGTGCCGTTGAGCAGGTTCACCACGACGAGCCCGACGGTCGGCAGGACGGCGGCCGCCCCGATGGCCAGCAGCGGCAGGGCACGCCGACCGCGCAGCAGCAGTGCCGCGACGACGAAGGCGGCCAGGACGGTGACCGCGTACCAGTGCATCAGCCCCATCGCGACGCCGGCCAGGCCGAACAGGACCCGCCCGCGCGGCGCCTCCTGCAACCACCGGACCAGCCCCAGGGCGGCCCCGCCGGTCGCCAGGACCGCCAACCCGTAACTGCGCGCCTCGACGGCCTGCTCGAGCAGCAGGGGAGCCGAAGCCAGCACGGCGCCGGCCAGCACGCCGGTGGCTCGCGTGGCCACCCGGCTCACCGCACGGGTCACCAGCGCGATCCCGCCGGCGGTCGCCAGCAGCGACAGCACCCGCAGCGACGTGTCACCGCCCAGGCCGGGCAGGGACGTCCAGACGGAGACGACCAGGTAGTAGGGCGCGTTGTACGACGGGGGGACGTCGACCAGGTAGCTCGTCGTCCCCTGGCCGCTGAGGACCGCCGCGAGGATCTCCCGGAAGGGCAGCCGGCCGACCTCGGCGGTGAACAGTTCGTCGAACCACAGCCCGTGCCCGGGAGACAGGAGCACCGCGCCGAGGAGCACGACGAGCAGCGGGGGGAGGAGCTCGACCGGTGACCAGCGCACCGAGGTCGCAGCCACCGACGGCGGAGCCTGGAGCCGGTCCGCCGTCGCGCTCACACGGGCAGGTTAGGCGACCCTTCCCCGCTGCGGCCCTCTGCGCGCGGCGGGTGTCGCGGGGCCCGCGGAGGCCGCCGTCAGTCCTCCGGCTCGTCCTGCCCGCTGTGCGCCCGCGCCCAGTACGGCACCGCGATCCACCACCACACCAGCAGCAGGGCAACCGCCCCGGCGGTGATCCACGCCTGGAGAGCCGCGAACACCACGTCGGTCACCAGCAGCACGGCCGACGAGATGGCGAGGGCCAGCACGATCAGTCCGGCGAACGCCGACCGGTGGCTGCGCCGCAGCAGGTTCTCCTTGTCGTGCTGGCGGAACAGCACCCGGTGCTGCGCGGCCGGGGCGATGAGCAGCCCGGTCGCGACGGCGGCCGCCAGCAGGGTCACGAAGTACACGTCCCGCTGGAACTCCGTGAGCTCCTCGCCACCCGGCTGGAACGGCACGACCAGCAGGAAGGCGAAGAGGAACTGCACACCGGGCAGTGCCACTCGCAGCTCGTTGAGCAGCTCGATCAGCTCGCGGTCGATCCGCTGCTTGCGCGACTCGCCCGGTTCGCCGTCGCTCTCCCGGCCGGAGTGGCGCGCCGGGCCGCGCTCCGTGTCGACCATGCCTGTCACCGCCTCCTGGCGTTCACCCGCCGTTCACCTGGTGGTGAGTACTTCCACCAACGCGTCCGGGGTATGCGGATGACGTCCGTGACGGGCCAGGAGAGGTGGGTCGGCCATGTCGATGTGGGCGCCGATGGAGGCAGAGGGTGGCCGGGCGCAGGACGACGGCATCCCCGCCGCCGACCCGGGCGCGGGCGCGCCCGCACCGGCCGAGGGGTACGGGGTCGGTGGGGAGGAGCCCGACCGGCCGGAGGAGCGGCAGCCGTCGGCGGACGACGGCGGCCAGCACGCCGACCCGCCCTTCCGGACCCCGGACCCGGGCGACCTCACCCGCGGCGACCGCTGACGCGCCGGGGCTGAGCGTCGCGGCTGAGCGTCGCGGCTGGGCCCGCGCAGGTCACGCCCCGGCCGGCACCGCCGGGGCGTCGTCGTGGCTCGCGGGGCTGCGGGTTCCGCGCTCTGCCGGGCGGCGGGTCACCGCTGGGCGACGCCCCGGGCCACCTCGGCCGGCCGCTGCTGCTCACCCGCGTAGGAGCTGACCGCGACCAGCGCGCCGGTCAGTGCCGGGATCACCCACTGCAGCCGGTCGAGCTGCTCCTGCGCGGCGGCGACCTCGGCCTTGGTGCGCTTGGCCGGCTTGGTGCCCGACCGCGCCGGCACGGAGCCGGCGCCCGACACGACCTGGCCGAGGGTCCGGCTGTAGGCGGTGACGCCCAGCGCGGCGAACGTCAGGGCGGTCTTGAGCACGCTCATGCCGGCCACCCCCTGCTGGCGCGCGACGCGGCCGCGGTTGCCGAGCAGCTGCCCGACGCTGCCGACCAGGTGGGCGCCGATCGCCGCGGCGTTGACCGGCGTCCAGCGGTCCCACCCGGCGTTGGCGACCCGGCCGGTGCCGCGGCCGGTCCCCGCCTCCCCGGCAGCGGGGTTGAGGGCGACCGCGTTGGCGAGGGTGCCGCCGAACCAGGCCGCCAGGCCGAGGTCGTGCAGGCTGCGGGACACGGTGTTGCGAGCCATGGCTGCGCTCCGGGGGAGGGGGGAGGGGACCCGCCGGTCCTACCCCTGGCCGCCGGCCGCCACACCGGTTGTGCGCAATCGAAGGCGGCGGGTCAGGTGCCGTACCGCAGCGCCGCCCGCTGGCGCGCCTTGGCCGCCTCCACCTCGCGGTCCTTCGGGGGAGCGGTCGTGACCAGGGCCGCCAGCAGCCGCGCCGACGCCTCGGCCACCTCGGCGACGGCGCGGTCGAAGACCTCCGCGTTGGCCCGGGAGGGCCGCGTCGAGCCGCTGATCTTGCGCACGTACTGCAGCGCGGCCGCCTGGATCTCCTCGTCGGTCACCGCCGGCTCGAAGTTGGCCAGCGGTCGGATGTTCCGGCACATGGGCCAGAGCGTAGGAGCGGCCGCCGACAGCCGGGAGGCCCCCGCGGAGGGATCAGGCGGTGAACCCCGCCCGGTCGATCCGCCGGTGGTAGCGGGTGCCGAGCCGGCCGCCCACCACGGCGCCGAGCAGGGTGACGACGGCCATCGCGAGCAGGGTGACGATCCCGGCCGTGGTGGCGGTGCCCTCGTCGATCGGGATCCGCGGCAGGTGCAGCGCCTCGAGCACGTTGTACTCGCGGCCCAGCAGGTACCCGGCCACCGAGAGCACCACCACGACGAGCAGCCCGACCAGCCAGACGGCGACGCCCTGGCGGACCCCGCTGAAGCGGGCCATCCGCCCGGCCACGTACCCGCCGGCGAGGTAGGCCACGAAGAGCACCACCAGCAGCGCGATCGCGCCCCCGAGGCCGATCGTGTCGGCCTGCTGCGCGGCGTCGTCCGCGGAGGCGATCCCCTGGGTGAGGCCCAGCGCGACACCGGCGGCCGACAGCAGCGCGATGAGCAGCACGGCCAGCCCGTTGGCCGACAGCCAGCCGAAGAACGCCGCGCCCCACTTCACGCCGCCGAAGGCCGACCGCTGCGCGGCGACCGCGTCGCGCGCGGCGCCGCGGGTGGCCGAGGCGCCCTCGCGGGCAGCGTCGGAGTCGTGGACCGTGGGCTCGTTGCTCGCCATGGCGGCTCCTCCGGCGGGCCGGGAGCGCCGCTCCCGGACGGTGGCCGCGCCGGCCGGTCGCCGCCGCGGGTGCAGCGGGACGATTCCCCAGGTCGCAGCCGACAAACGGAGGCGCACATGACGGTGCTGCTGGTCGACGCGGCCAACGTGGTCGGCGCCCGCCCCGACGGCTGGTGGCGCGACCGGGCGGGTGCGACGTCCCGGTTGCTGGCGCGGCTCGCCCCGCTGGGCGGGCGGCCGCTGGCCGGCCCGGACGGGGCACGCGTGGGGGTCGACGAGATCGTCGCCGTCGTCGAGGGCGCGGCCCGCTCCGTGCGCGCGCCGGACGGCGTCACCCTCGTCCGCGCGCCCGGGAGCGGGGACGACGCGCTGGTCGCCCGGGCGGGAGAGCTCGCGCGGGAGGGGCGCGACGCCCTGGTGGTGACCGCCGACCGCGGGCTGCGGGCGCGGCTGCCGGAGGGCGTGGCGGTGGCCGGCCCTGGCTGGCTGTGGTCCGCGCTGGACGCCCCGCCCGCATGACCCGCTCGCGGCAGGGGTAGGGACGGCGGACGTCGAGCCGGGGCGTGCCAGCGCTGTGCGTGCCCTCCCCCTCCCCGAGGAGCCGCATGCCGCCGTCCGCACCGCCGTCCCGCCCGCCCACGGTCCTCGTCACCGGCGCCTCCAGCGGGATCGGCCGGGCCACCGTCCACGCGATGGCCGCGCGCGGCGCCGCCCTGGTGCTGGTCGCCCGGGGCCGCGAGTCGCTGGAGGAGGCGGCCGCCGAGGCCCGGGAGCGCGGCGCCGGTGAGGTGCTCGTCTGCCCTGTCGACGTCAACGACGCCGAGGGCGTCCAGCAGGTCGTCGACGCCACCGTCGCCCGCTTCGGGCGGCTGGACGCCGTCGTCCACTCCGGCCAGACCATGGCCTACGGCCGGATCGAGGACGTCCCTCGCGAGGTGTTCGAGGCCGTCGTGGACACCAGCCTCCACGGCACGGCGAACGTCGCCCGGGCGGTGCTGCCGGTGTTCCGGCGGCAGGGCAGCGGCCACCTGGTCGTCGTGAGCTCGCTGCTGGCCTCGGTCACCGCGCCGCTCATGGGCACCTACGCGGCGGCCAAGTGGGGGCAGCTGGGGCTGGTCCGGACGCTGCAGCAGGAGCTCCGGGACGCCCCCGGCGTGCACGTCTCGGCGGTCGCCCCGGGCGGGGTCAGCACGCCGATCTACTCCCAGGGCGCGACGTGGGCGGGCAGCACCGGCCGGCCACCCCCACCGGTCTACACCGCCGACCGCGTCGCCCGGGCCGTCGTCGCCCGGCTGGACCGGCCTCGGCGCCTGGTGCAGTCCGGGTTCGGCAACTGGTTCGTCATCGCCGGGTTCCGCATGCTGCCGGGCCTCTACGACGTCCTGGTCGGCCCGCTGTTCCGCAGGCTGGCGCTGTCCGGGGACGACGCCGGCCCCACGGAGGGCAACGTGTTCGCCTCCCGGCCGCAGGGCAACGCGAAGGACGGCCGCTGGCGCGGGATCTGACTCACCAGCGGGCGGGCCGCTCCGGCAGGTCGGCCTCGAAGGCGGCGACGAGTCCGGCGGCGACGTCCCGGAGCTTGACGTTGCGCCGCTGCGAGGAGTGCTTGAGCAGCGCGAAGGCCTGCTCCGCGGTGCACCGCTCCTGGGCCATCAGCAGCCCGACGGCCTGGCCGATGACGGTGCGCGTGTCCAGGCCGCCGCGCAGCTGCTCGGCCTTGTCGTCGCCGTCGGCGATGCGCAGCGCCACCGCCAGCGCGCCGGCGGCCTGGCCCGCCCAGCGGGCGGCTACCGCCTCGTCCGCGGGACCGAAGGCGCGCGGCTCGGTGGAGTACAGGTTGAGCGCCCCGCGGCTGCGGCCCTCGACGGTCAGCGGCAGCGACAGCGACGACCGGACGCCGACCTGGGCCGCCAGCGCCGGGTAACCGTCCCAGCGCTGCTCGGCGAGCATGTCCTCGACCCGGACGACGACGCCCTCCCGCATCGCCGCCAGGCAGGGGCCGTCGTCGAGCCGGTACTGCCGCTCGTCAGCCTCCTCGGCGAGGGCGTCAGTGGCGCTGACGGTCACCGCGCCGTCCGAGCGGGCCAGGGTCAGCCCGCACGCCCGGGCGTTCGGGGTGTGGCGCACCGCCAGGTGGACGAGGTCGCCCAGGAACTCGTTCAGGTCGCCGCCGGAGGCCAGCAGGGCGAGCAGGTCGGCGTCCTCCGGCCCGAGCCCTTCTCTCACCGATGTCCTCCCCGCGCCATCCGGTCGTGCACGACCAACGAGTATGCGTCACCGCGGGCCCGCGCCGGGACAGGGACGCCCGCGTCAAGCCCGTGAACGGCGCGTACCGATCCGTCGACGACGGTTGACCGGTCCGGGCGGGAGGACCACCCTGACCCCACCCGTCCGCCGGGGGCCGACCGGAAGGCACGGCATGACCGCCGATCCCGCTGCCCGCTCCTCCGCCCCCCACCACGCCGGCGTCGAGGCCGAGCGCGTCGACGAGGGGTACCTCCACAAGCGCCAGCTGCGCACCGGGACCGCGGGCTGGCTGCTGCTCGCCGGCCTGGGCGTCTCGGCGGTCATCTCCGGCGACTACGCCGGCTGGAACTTCGGCCTCGCCGAGGGCGGCTTCGGGGGACTGCTGATCGCGACGGTCCTCATGGCGGTGATGTACACCGCCATGGTGTTCGGGCTGGCCGAGCTCGGCTCGGCGCTGCCGACGGCCGGCGGCGGCTACACCTTCGCCCGCCGCGCGCTCGGCCCCTGGGGCGGCTACGCGACCGGCGTGGCGGTGCTCATCGAGTACGCCATCGCCCCGGCCGCGATCGCCACCTTCATCGGCGCCTACGTGGAGTCGCTCGGGCTGTTCGGCATCACCGACGGCTGGTGGGTCTACCTGGTCGTCTACGCGCTGTTCATCGGCATCCACCTGATGGGCGTCGGCGAGGCGCTCAAGGCGATGTTCGCCGTCACCGTGGTCGCACTGCTGGGGCTGGTCGTCTTCCTCGTCGGGGCGGTCCCGCAGTTCGACGCGGGCAACCTGCTCGACATCGCGCCCACCGACGCGGCGGGCGCGTCGTCGTTCCTGCCCTACGGGCTGATCGGCATCTGGGCGGCGTTCCCGTTCGCGATCTGGTTCTTCCTCGCCGTGGAGAGCGTGCCGCTCGCCGCCGAGGAGGCCCGCGACCCGGCCCGCTCGATGCCGCGCGGGATCGTCGCGGCGATGGGCGTGCTCGTCCTGCTCGCCGTCCTCATGCTGGTCTTCACCCCCGGCGCCGGCGGGTCGTCGACGATCGCCGCGTCGGGCAACCCGCCGGTCGACGCGCTGGCCGCCTCGGCCGCGCCCGACGCGCTCACCACGGTGGTCAACTACGCGGGCCTGTTCGGCCTGGTGGCGAGCTTCTTCTCGATCATCTACGCGTACTCGCGGCAGACCTTCGCGCTCTCCCGCGCCGGGTACCTGCCGCGGGCGCTGTCGGTGACCAACGCGCGCAAGGCGCCGATGCTCGCCCTGCTCGTGCCCGGCGCGATCGGCTTCCTGCTCTCGCTGACCGGGCAGGGCGCGATGCTGCTGAACATGGCCGTCTTCGGGGCGACGGTGTCCTACGTGCTCATGATGGTCAGCCACATCGTGCTGCGCCGTCGCGAGCCGGACCTGGAGCGCCCGTACCGGACCCCCGGTGGCGTGGTCACCACCGGGGTGGCGCTGGTGCTGGCCGCCGCGGCGGTGGTCGCCACCTTCCTCGTCGACGTCACCGCCGCGTTCTGGACCCTGGGCGCCTACGCGGTGTTCCTCGCCTACTTCGCCCTCTACAGCCGGCACCACCTGGTCGCCTCCGCTCCGGAGGAGGAGTTCGAGCTGCTGGCCGCCGCCGAGGAGGAGATGGGATGAGCGTGCGCCGGGCGACGGTGGGCGGGCACACCCACGAGTTCCCCACCCTGGTCGAGCTGCTGGCCAAGGCGACCCCGGTCCGCTCCGGCGACGTCCTGGCCGGCTGCGCCGCGGAGTCCGCCGCCGAGCGGGTGGCCGCCCAGTCGCTGCTCGCCGACCTGCCGCTGGCCACCTTCCTGGAGGAGCAGGTCGTCGGGTACGAGGAGGACGACGTCACGCGGCTGGTCCTCGACACCCACGACCGGGCCGCCTTCGCGCCGGTGGCGTCGCTGACCGTGGGGGAGTTCCGCGACCGGCTGCTGGCCTGGGCCGCGGCCGGCGACGAGGCGGCCGTCTCCGCGCTCGCCCCGGGGCTGACCCCGGAGATGGTCGCGGCCACGTCGAAGCTCATGCGCAACGCCGACCTGGTCGCCGTCGGCCGGCGGACCCGGGTGGTGACCGGGCTGCGCAGCACCCTCGGCCTGCCCGGCCGGCTGGCCTCCCGGCTGCAGCCCAACCACCCCACCGACGACCCGCTGGGGGTGACCGCGTCGATCGTCGACGGCCTGCTGCAGGGGTGCGGGGACGCCGTCATCGGGATCAACCCGGCCACCGACTCCCCGGCGCGCACCGTCGCGCTGCTGGAGCTGGTCGACGCGGTCATCAGCCGTTACGAGATCCCCACCCAGTCCTGCGTGCTCGCGCACGTGACGACGACCCTGCGGGCGCTGGAGGCCGGGGCGCCGGTGGACCTGGTGTTCCAGTCGGTCGCCGGAACCCAGGCGGCCAACCGCGGGTTCGGCGTCACCCTCGACCTGCTCGCCGAGGCGCGGGCGGGGGCGCTGGCGCTGGGCCGGGGCACGGTGGGGGAGAACGTGACCTACTTCGAGACCGGCCAGGGGTCGGCGCTGTCGGCCGACGCCCACCGCGGCATCGGCGGCCGCCCGGTGGACCAGCAGACGCTGGAGACCCGCGCCTACGCCGTCGCCCGCCACTTCTCCCCGCTGCTGGTCAACACCGTCGTCGGGTTCATCGGGCCGGAGTACCTCTACGACGGCAAGCAGGTGCTCCGCGCCGGGCTGGAGGACCACTTCTGCGGCAAGCTGCTCGGCCTGCCCATGGGCGTGGACGTCTGCTACACCAACCACGCCGAGGTCGACGAGGACGACATGGACGCGCTGATGCTGCTGCTCGGGGCGGCCGGCGTCACGTTCCTGATCGCCGTTCCCGGGATGGACGACGTGATGCTGCACTACCAGTCGCTGGCGTTCTCCGACGTGCTCACCACCCGGTCGGTGCTGGGGCTGCGGCCGGCCCCGGAGTT
Source organism: Geodermatophilus sp. SYSU D00965 (assembly GCF_054050075.1). NCBI lineage: Bacteria > Bacillati > Actinomycetota > Actinomycetes > Geodermatophilales > Geodermatophilaceae > Geodermatophilus > Geodermatophilus sp. SYSU D00965. Next base: position 35,862 of record NZ_JBJGYQ010000010.1, read on the forward strand.
CGAGGCCTGGCTCGCGCGGATGGACCTGCTCGACGACGACGGCCGGGTCCGGGAGCTGACCGCCGACGCGCCCGCGGCCCGGGCGCTGCTCGCGGCGGCGTCGGCATGAGCTCGGCCCTCGATCCGGCAGAGATGGCCACTTCTGCCGTCGGGCGGTCGACCCCGGATCCGAGCGGGGCAGAAATGGCCATCTCTGCCCCGGGGAACGATCCCTGGGCGGTGCTGCGGTCGGCCACCCGGGCCCGGGTCGCGCTCGGCCGGGCCGGCGACGCCCTGCCCACGGCCCGCGAGCTCGAGTTCCGCGCCGCCCACGCCGCCGCCCGGGACGCGGTGCACCAGCCGCTGGACCCGGCCGCCGTCCGCGCCGCGCTGGACTCGGCGCTGCGGGAGGCCCGGCTGCCGGGCGTCGAGGTGCTCGAGGTGCACTCGGCCGCCGGCGACCGCGCCACCTACCTGCAGCGGCCCGACCTCGGGCGGCAGCTCGCTCCGGGGACGGAGCTGCCCCGCGCCGACGCCGACCTGGCCGTCGTGATCGCCGACGGGCTCTCGCCGCGGGCGGTCCACGAGCACGCCGCCGGCCTGACGACGGCGCTGCTCGAGCGGCTCTCCGGCTGTGCGGTGGCCCCGGTGGTGCTGGCGCACCAGGCCCGGGTGGCCCTCGGTGACGCCGTCGGGGCAGCTCTCGGCGTGCGCGCGGTCGTCGTCCTCGTGGGCGAGCGGCCGGGCCTGTCGGCCGCGGACTCCCTCGGCGTCTACCTCACCTGGGACCCGCGGCCCGGGCGGGCGGACTCCGAGCGCAACTGCGTGTCCAACGTCCGGCCACCGCACGGGCTGTCCTACGCGCAGGCGGCCGACACGGTGGTGGCGCTGCTGGCCGCCGCCCGCGAGCTCGGCGCGTCCGGGGTGGCGCTCAAGGACGAGGGACCCGCGCTGGCCGCCGGGGCGGGCTGAAGAAGGACCCCCTGCCCCCCCACCACTCGCAGGCTCGCGGCGGGACCCTGCAGGGGGCCAGGGCACCGCGTCGGCGTCGCCGGACGGATGACCCAGACACGACGCCCGGCGACACCGGCGGGCGCGTGCAGTGTCGACCTCTCCCGGCCGGTGCGGAACGGCTCCGGACGGCGCCCGGTGTGGCGGTCGCCGTCCGTGAGCCGTCAGCGCTTCTCCGCCCCCCGCGGTGATGCCTCCGGGATGTCCGGAGCGAGCTCGTCGTCCCGCGGCGGGGCCTTCCACTCGACCAGCAGCAGCGAGGCGTCGTCGCTGGTGCGGCCGGCCCGGGCCGCCATGAGCGCGTGCGACAGCCGGCGCACGGTCTCCGCCGCCGCGAGCCGCTCCGCGGTGGTCTGCTCGATGAGCCGGCGCAGGCGGGCCTCGCCGAACTGTTCGCCGCCGTCCAGCCGCTCCTCCACGACGCCGTCGGTGAAGAACAGGACGCGGTCGCCCGGCTCCAGCTGCACCGAGGCGACCGACGGCGCCGCGCCGCCGAAGCCGATCGGCCGCGTCCGGGCGCCGGTCAGCTCGCCGATCACCCGGCTGTTCCGCACCCAGAGCGCGTCCGGGTGCCCGGCGTTGACCCAGCGCAGCTCGCCGGTCTCGGTGTCCAGCCGGCCGAGCTGTCCCGTGGCGAACCGGCCGGGGAACGACCGGGCGACGACCGCGTCCATCTCGGTGTAGAGCTCGGCGAGCCGGACGTCCCGGCGGCGGCCGTGCCGGTACGCGGCGAGGACCACGGTCGCCATGGTCGCCGCGTCCGCGCCGTGCCCCATGGCGTCGAAGACCCCCAGGTGCAGGACGTGCTCGTCGAAGGCGTAGTCGAAGCAGTCGCCGCCCACCTCGTAGGCCGGTTCGAGGATCCCCGCGAGGTCGACGTCCGGTGTGGTCATCGACAGCGGCGGGAGGGACTGCCACTGCAGCTGTGCCGCGAGGGTCATCGGCCGCGCGGTGCGCACGCGGGCGAACGTGTCGGTGTAGCTGTCCTTGGTGACGAGCAGGTCGGCGACCAGCCCGGCCACGCGGTGCGCGAGCTGCCGGTCGTGCTCGGCGACCGTCGCCAGGGTGAACGACAGCACCCCCACCCGGTCGGAGCCGTCGAGCATGGGCAGGTGGGGGCGCACGCTGCCGTCGGGCTGCAGCTGCTCGGTCCGGGTGTCGGTCGTGAAGGTCCTGCCTTCGGGGCTGTCGTCGATGGCGACCGGCTTTCCGGTCAGCCCGCGGCCGGGCACCGGCTGGAGCTGGAGCTGGTCGAAGTCCTGCAGGTGGATGCTGACGTCGGTGGCTCCGGCCATCCCCAGCTCCTGGGCCACCAGGGGGCCGGCCAGGCGCGGCGGGATCAGGTGGGCCCGGTCGAGCAGCGCGCCCAGGAGTCGTTCGCCCACGCTCTCGTCGGGGGTGGGGTCGCCCCTCGTGTCGTGGAAGCCCACGAGCGGCTCCGTGTGGTCGTCCGGCACTCCGTGTGCATGAGCGCCGGGTCAGGACCTCAAACCACAGGTCGGCGGCGCAGCACCCGGGCCAGCGCGTGCCGGCGTCCACCGGCGAGCTCCTCGGCCGGCACCGGCTCGGGGACGTCGGCCAGCGCCGCGTGCCGCTCGCGCAGCCGGGCCCGGATCTCCTCGGGGGTGTGCGCGCGGCGCTGGCGCTCGTTGCGGGCGAGCACCGCCCCGGTCGCCGCGACGCCGGCGAGCCCGGCCAGTCCGAGCAGCTTCCAGAGGCGCATGATCCGTAACGTAGCGCCGTGCCCGAGCTGAGCCTGGACGAGGCCGTCGAGCTGACCCGCACCGGCGACGTGTGGGTCTTCCGCGGTGCCTCCGTCGCCGATCGGGCCATCCGGGCGCTGACCAACGCGCCGGTCAACCACGTCGGCATGGCCGTGGTGCTCGAGGACCTGCCGCCGCTGCTGTGGCACGCCGAGCTCGGCCGCTCGCTGCCCGACGTCTGGACCGGGCAGCACCAGCGCGGCGTGCAGCTGCACGACCTGGCCGACGCCGTCCGCACCTGGCGGCACCGGTACGGCCAGCGGGTCTGGCTGCGGCAGCTGGTCGGCCCGGCCGACGACGGTGGCGTGACCGGCGAGATGGAGGACGCCGTCCTGCGCACCGTCGCCCGGCTCGACGGCAGGCCGTTCCCGACGACGCGCGGGCTGGTCGGCAGCTGGCTGGGCGGGCGGCTGCGCCGGCGGACGGCTGCCGAGACCGTCTACTGCGCCGAACTGGTGGCCGCGACCTACACCGCGATGGGGCTGCTGGACGGCCGCCGACCGCGCAACGCCTACGACCCGGGCAGCTTCTGGTCCGGCGACGACCTAGCGCTGCTGCAGGGGGCCCGACTGGGGTCGGAGATCCCTGTCGACGTGCCGTTCCCAGGTGGGACCGTCGTGTCTGACGGGTAAGGCAGAGACCACGGCCTCCCGATGTCGGACCAGGGCGCGGGGAGGCCAGCACAGGAGGGCCGCCATGAGCAGCGTCCACTGGGCCCGGCCGGACATCGCCGGAGACGTCGTCGCCATCGCTCTCGCCCCGGCCGCCGCGCCGCCGCGGGAGATCCGCATCCGTCCCGAGCTGTACGAGCGGATGCTCGCCCAGATGGCCGCGGACGACCGCGCCGCCGTGGCGGACACCCGCCGCCTGGGCCGGCCACCCGGCGTCCCGGTGGTCCTCGACGCGGGGCTGCCCCCGTTCCCCGGGTTCGAGGTGGTGCGGGCCCGGCCGGACCAGGCGGCCGCGGCGTAGTCACCGGCGCACCCGGTAGGTCGTCTGCACCATGCCGCCGGGGTACACCTCGGTGCGCTCGTGCTCGAGCGGGACGTCGGCCGGCAGCGCGCCGAACGGGGTGAGCCCCTCGCCGATGAGCACCGGCACCCGCGACAGGGTGAGGTCGGCGATCAGCCCGGCGGTCAGGAAGGTGTGCACCATCCGGCCGCCGTCCACGTACACCCGGCGGTACCCCGCCGCGGTCAGCGCGGCCACGGCGTCGTCGAAGGACCGGTGCACGGTGATGCGTGCGTCCGCCCCGGGCTCCAGCGTCGTGCTGACCACGTGCACCGGCTTGCCCTGGTAGGGCCACTCGTCGATCGGGGCGATCACCTCGTAGGTGCTCCGGCCCATCACCAGCGCGTCGATGCCGGCGACGAACGCGGAGAACCCGAAGTCGCCGCCGGCGCCGTCGTCCGGCGAGCCGCCGACCTCCCCGTCGCCGGTGAGCCACGCGAGGTCGCCGTCGCGGCGGGCGATGAACCCGTCGACGCTCATGCCGAGGAAGACCGAACCGGTGAAGGGCGCGTCCATGCGGCGCAGCCTGCCGGTCGGGTCCGACAGTTCCCGCTCAGCCCGCCAGCGCGGCCACCGGCGTCCCGAGCCGGACGACGGTGTCGCCGGGGCGCTCGACGGCGTCGTCGTGGGTCACGCAGACGACCACCCGGCCGGCGAGCGCGCGCCGCAGGTCGCCGACGAGGGCGGCGGCGGTCGGCGGGTCCAGGTGGGCGGTCGGCTCGTCGAGCAGCACGACGTCGCGGTCGGCGAGCAGCGCCCGCGCGGCGGCCAGCCGGCGTCGCTCACCGCCCGACAGCGCCGTCCCGCCGGCGCCGACGGGGGTGTCCAGGCCGTCGGGCAGGCCGGCCACCAGCCCGCCCAGCCCGGTCGCGGTCAGCGCCGCCCGCATGCGCGCCTCGCCGTCGGGACCGGTCAGGGCGCCGCGCGGCGCGGCCACCGCCAGGTTGGCCCGGATGCTGGAGGCGAACACGTGCGACTGCTGCGGCAGCTCCGCCATCCGCGACCGGAGGTCGTCCCCGGCGAGCCGGTCGGCCGGCACGTCCTGCACCACGTACCGGCCGTCGCGCGGGCGCAGCGCCGCCATGAGCACGGCCAGGAAGGTCGACTTGCCCGCTCCGGAGGGCCCGCGCACCACCAGCCAGCCGCCGTCGGCGTCCGCCGCGGTGGTCAGGCCCCGCAGCACGTCGGGGCCGCCCGGCCAGCCCGCGGTCAGGTCCGTGGTGGCCACGCGCCGGACCGGCGCCGGCGCCGGCAGTGGGTCGTCCGGGTCGGCCGGCACCGGCGCGGTGAGCACGGCCTCGAGGCGGCCGCGGGCGTCGGTGAGGGCGCCGCGCCGCCGCAGCGCGCCGACCAGGCCGCTGAGCGGCTCGGCGAGCGCCAGCGGCGCGAGGGCGACGGCCGCGAGGACCGGGCCGGTTCCCCCGGCGGCGGCGGCCACGGCCGCGGCGGTGACCGCGGCCAGCCCGGTACCGAGCACCACCACGCCCTCGCCGAGCGCGCCCGCGCGGGCGCCGGTGCCGGCGGCGGAGGACCGGCGGCCGGCCAGGGCGGCGAGGTCGGCGGCGGTCCGGTCGGCGAGGCCGTGCGCGCGCAGGTCCGGCGCTCCCTCCAGCACGGTCGTGGTGTCCCGCAGGGCGGCCACGCGCAGCGCCCCCTCCGCCCGCGCGGCGCCGGCGTCCACCCGCCGGTGCGCGACGACGACGAGGGCGACGGTGGCCAGCAGCACCAGGCCGGCCGCGCCCGCCGCGGCGGGCGAGACCAGGGCCAGGGCGCCGACGGTGCCGGCGGTCACCGTCCCGGCGACCAGCGCCGGCGGGACGACGCGCACCGACAGGTCCTGCACCAGCGCGACGTCGCCGACCACCCGGGCCAGCGCCGAGCCGGGCGTCCGGTCGGCGGCGATCCCCTGCGCGGCGAGGGCCCGCCACACCCGCACCCGCAGGTCCGCGGCCGTGCGCAGTGCGGCGTCGTGGGCGGTCATCCGCTCCACCCAGCGTAGGCCGGCGCGGCCGAGGCCGAAGGCGCGCACCCCGACGATCGCGACCAGCAGGGTCAGCACCGGCGGCATCTCCGCGGCCCGCACGATCAGCCAGCCGGAGACCGCGGTGAGCGCCACGCCGGCACCCGCCGACGCGGTGCCCGCGGCCACGGCCCGCAGCAGCGCCCTCCGCGGTCGGCGGGGCACGCCCACCGCGGAGGCCGGCGCGGCCACGGTGGGTACGGCCGCGGTCGATCCGGTCACGGTCGGCGCGGCGGTGTGTGCACGTGCGGTCGTCCCGGCCGGGGCCGGTGCGGCGGTGTGTGCACGTGTCGCGGAGGAGCAGGGAGCAGGCCCCGGCAGGTCGATCGTCCGGTCGGCGAGGGCGGCCAGCGCGGGGTCGTGGGTGACCAGCAGGACGGTGACCGTGCCGCGCAGGCCGGCGAGCACCGCGGCCACCGTCGCGGCCGCCGCGTCGTCCAGGTGCGCGGTGGGCTCGTCGAGGAGCAGCAGCCGCGCGCCGCGCCGGACCCGCACCAGCGCGCGGGCCAGCGCCACCCGCTGCAGCTCGCCGGGGGAGAGGGTGGTGCACCGCCGCCCGGCCAGGGCGCTCGCGCCCACCCGCTCCAGCGCCTCGACGACGAACGCCTCGCCGACCACCTCGTCCACGCCCGGGTCGGAGGCCGCGTGCCGGCGCAGCTCGTCGGCGACGGTCTCCCCGGTGGTCCGGGGGTGCTGGGGAACGGAGGCGACCCCGGCGTGCGGCACCCCGGTCACGGTGCCCTCGACGACCGCCGCCGGGTCGGTCAGCCCGGCCAGGACGGCGAGCAGCGTCGACTTGCCCGACCCGCTGGCCCCGCGCACGGCGACCAACTCGCCGGCGCGGACGGCGAGGTCCACCGGCGGGAGGGCGGGCACGGCGCGGCCGGGGAAGCGGACGGTCAGCCCGGTGACCGTGACGTCGGCGCCCCACGGGTCGTCGCCGTCCGGCGTCGTCGCGGGCGGGGCGGCGGACGGCGCGGCGAGCACGGCCCGCGCCTCGGCGGCGGCCAGGGCGGCGTCCTCGTTGGCGTGGTGCGCGGCCCCCAGGGCGCGCAGCGGGGCGAAGGCCTCGGGCGCCAGCAGCAGCGCGGTCAGGCCGGCGGCCAGCGCGACCTCGCCGTGCACGAGCCGCAGGCCCACGGTGACCGCGACCAGGGCGACCGACAGCGTGGCCAGCAGCTCGAGCACCAGCGAGGAGAGGAACGCCAGCCGGAGCGTGGCCAGGGTGCGGCGGCGCGAGGCCTCGCCCAGCTCGGCCAGGGCGGCGGCCTGCTCGGCGGCCCGGCCCAGGCCCACCAGCACCGGCAGTCCGCGCACCAGCTCGGCCACGTGCGCGGCGATCCGGTCCAGCGCGCGGGCGGCGGCGGTGGTGCCGTCCCGGGTGGTCAGGCCGACCAGCACCATGAACACCGGCACCAGCGGCAGGGTGACCGCGACGAGCGCGGCCGAGAGCAGGTCGGTCCCGGCGAGAACGGTCAGCAGCACCGGCGGGACGACGAGGGTCCGGGCGAGGGCCGGCAGGTACGTGGTGAGCCCCGGGCCGAGGTCGGCCAGCCGCGTGGTCGCCAGCACCGCCGCGGGACCGGGACCGCCCGCCGCGGCGACCGCGGCCGGGGAGCCGGCCAGCCGCGCCAGCAGCCGCGCACGCAGCCGGTCCTCGGCGCGGCGGGCGTCGCGGTCGGCCAGCAGGTCGCCGAGGGACCCGGCGACCGCCCGGAGCGCGGCGCCCGCGGCGGCGGCTACCAGCGGGCCGGTCAGCGGCCCGTCGGCCAGCCCGGCGGCGCGGGCCACCGCGTGCGCCAGCCCGGCGGCGAGCAGCACCAGGCCGGCGACCTGGACCAGCGCCGCGGCCGCCTGCCGGGCCAGCGCCCCGGGCAGCCCCGGGACCCCGGCCAGCGGCGCCAGCGGCCCCCGCTCCCGTCGAGGGGCAGAAATGGCCATCTCTGCCCTCATGCGTGCGCGGGGACGTCGGCGTGCACCGGCTCGGCGGTCAGCCGCTTGCGGAACACCCAGTAGGTCCACGCCTGGTAGGCGAGCACCACGGGCAGGCCGATCCCGGCGGCCCAGGTCATCACGGTGAGCGTGTAGTCGCTGACCGAGGCGTCGGCGACGGTCACGTCGAAGGCCGCGTCGACGGTCGACGGGACCACCACCGGGTAGGCCGCCCCGAACAGCGTCGCGGCAGCGGCGACCAGCACGGTGCCCCAGGCGGCGAACGCCTGCCCCTCGCGGCCGACCCGGATCCGCGCCCAGGCGACGACGACCGCCAGCGCGGCGACCAGCCACAGCACCGCGGTGGCCGGGGTCCCGTACCGCAGGTGCACCAGCCCCGCCCAGGCCAGCAGCGGCAGCGCGGCGACCGGCGTCCACCGGGTGGCGAACCGGCGGGCGGCGGCGCGCACCGGGCCGTCGGTCTTCAGCGCCAGGAACACCGCGCCGTGCACCAGGGAGAAGGCCAGGACGGCGACCGCGCCGAGCAGCGCCGACCAGCCCAGGCCGGCGAAGGCGCCACCGACCCGGTTGCCGTCGGCGTCGATCGGCAGGCCCAGCGTGGTCGCACCCAGGGCGGCGCCGATGCCCAGGGCGGCGATCAGCGAGCCGGCGGTGATGACGTGGGTCCACGTCGTGTCCCACGCCGCGGTGGAGTGGGAGTGCCGCCACTCGAAGGCCACGGCCCGGATGATCAGGCCGAACAGAACCAGCACGAACGGCAGGTACAGCGCCGGCAGCCAGGTCGCGTACCAGCCGGGGAAGGCGGCGAACACCGCGCCGACGGCGGTGATCAGCCAGACCTCGTTGCCGTCCCAGAGCGGGCCGATCGTGCGCAGCATCAGGTGCCGGTCGGCGGGGCGGCGGCCGAGCACCGGCAGCAGCGCGGCGACGCCGAAGTCGAAGCCCTCGAGCAGCAGGAAGCCGGTCCAGAGCACGGCGACGGCGGCGAACCAGAGGGTCTGCAGGTCCATGGGAGGTGCTCCTCAGTACGCGAAGGAGAGGACGTCGTCGTCGGTGCCGGCGCGGGTGCCGTCGCGGCCGCCCGGCAGGTCGTCGTCCGGCGTCCCCTCGTGGGTGTGCCCGGGGGTGGGGGCGGCGTCGCCGGTGGTGACCCCGCGGCGGACGAAGCGGCCGATCAGCCACAGCTCGACGACGGCCAGCGCGCCGTAGACGAGGGTGAGCACGGACAGCGACGTCCAGACCTCGGCGGCGGTGATGCCGGGGGAGACCGCCTGGGCGGTGAAGAACCACACCTGCTCGTCGACGGGCACGTCGGGGTTGGGGTAGACGACGAAGGGCTGGCGGCCCATCTCGGTGAAGATCCAGCCGGTCGCGTTGGCCACGAACGGCGCGCCCACCGCGAGCAGCGAGCCGTAGACGCCGATCCGCGACGTCGGCACCCGGCCCCGCCGCGTCGCCCACAGCGCGTAGGCGGCGACCCCGGCCGAGACCGCGCCCATGCCCACCATGAGCCGGAAGCTCCAGTAGGTGACCGCCAGCAGCGGGGTGTAGTCGACCTCCGCGCCGGCCAGGTCGCCGAACCGCGACGGGTCGTCGGGGTAGGTCGCCCCGTAGACCTCGGCGTAGCGATCCTGCAGCTCGTTGACACCCGGGACGGCGGTGGAGAAGTCGCTGTGCGCGAGGAAGGACAGCAGCCCGGGCACGGTGATCGAGTGGACGTCGTCGCACTCGTTGGAGCCGAGCTTGCCCCAGGCGAGGATCGAGAAGGACGCCGGCGCCTCGGTCTCGCACAGCGCCTCGGCCGAGCTCATCTTCAGCGGCTGCTGCTCGTACATGAGCTTGCCCTGCCAGTCGCCGGTGAGCGCGACCAGCACGAACGCGGCGAGTGACACCCAGCCGCCGAGCCGCACCGAGCGGCGCCACACCATGCCGTCGTCCCGCCCGCCCGAGACGTCCGTCGTCGGCTGCCCGGCGAGCTCGCGGCGGCGCAGGTGCCACAGCCCGACGCCGACCAGCAGGGCGCCGGCGACCATGAGCGCGGCGACGATCGCGTGGCTGAAGGCGGCCAGCGCGGTGTTGTTGGTCAGGACGGCGAGGAAGTCGACCTGCCGCGGCCGGCCGTCCTCGGTGACCACGACACCGACCGGGTGCTGCATCCAGGAGTTGGCCGCGATGATGAAGTACGCGCTGACGATCGAGCCGATCACCGCGGCCCACAGCGCGGCCAGGTGCAGCTTCTTCGGGATGCGCCCCCAGCCGAAGATCCACAGGCCGAGGAACGTCGACTCGAGGAAGAACGCGAGCAGCGCCTCGAGCGCCAGCAACGACCCGAAGACGTCGCCGACGAAGCGGCTGTACTCGCTCCAGGCCAGGCCGAACTGGAACTCCTGCACCAGCCCGGTGGCCACGCCGAGCACGAAGTTGATCAGGTAGATGCGGCCCCAGAAGCGGGTCATCCGCAGCCACTCGGGCTTGCCGGTGCGCACCCAGAGGGTGTGCATCACCGCGACCAGGATCCCCAGGCCGATGGTCAGCGGGACCATCAGGAAGTGGTAGACGGTCGTGATCCCGAACTGCCAGCGCGCCACGTCCAGGACGTCCACGGCCGCTCCTTCCCCGGACGACGTACGATCGGTCGAGTTCTTTCTACGCCGAGTAGAAGACACTTTTCTACGACACGTAGAAAGTGCGTGTGTGATCCGCAGGACAGGAGGACCCGTGGCGTCGTTGGGTGAGCTGGAGCGCACCGTCATGGACCGGCTGTGGTCGGCCGACGGTCCGGTCTCGGCGACCGAGCTGCGCGACGGCCTGGCCGACCGCGGGCTGGCGCTGACCACCGTGCACACCGTGCTGACCCGGCTGCAGCAGAAGGGGCTCGTCGAGCACGACGACGCCCGGCCCCGCCGCTTCCGCGCGCGGGCGACCCGCGAGGAGCACGCCGCCGAGCTGATGCACGAGGTGCTCGGCTCGGCCGGGGACCGGCAGGCGGTGCTGGCCCGCTTCGTCGGCGGGGTCGACCCCGACGAGGCCCGCCTGCTGCGCGAGCTGCTGGCCGCCGCGGGTCCGGACGCCGACCGCTGACCGCCTGAGCGCACAGCCCCCCGACACGGTGCTCCCCGCGACCGCGGCCGCCCTCGCGGTGCTGGCCGCGCTGCTGGCGTGGCCGGTCCCCGCGCTGCTGGCCCGTGCCCGCTGGCCGCGGCGCGACCCGCTCGTGGCGCTGGTCTGCTGGCAGGCGATCGGGCTGGCCGGCGGCCTGTCCATGATCGGGGCGCTGCTGGTGCACGGCCTGGCGCCGTGGGGCCACTCGCTGCCCGAAGCGGCCTGGTCGGTGCTCACCGGCTCGCCCGCGGGGGAGCCCGTCCGCGGCGACCACTGGGTCACCCTGACGCTGGCCGGCGTGCTCGCCTCGGAGCTGCTCGGGGTGCTGCTGCTCTCCTGGGTGCGCACCGCCCGCGCCCGCCGCCGGCACCGGGCGCTGCTGGAGCTGGTCGTGCAGCCGCACGCGCTCCCCGACGCCCGGCTGCTCGAACACCCCGCGCCGGTGGCCTTCTGCATCCCGGGGGCCCGGCCGCTGCTGGTGCTCTCCTCCGGGATGGTCGCCGAGCTCGACGACGACCAGCTCGCCGCCGTCGTCGCCCACGAGCGGGCGCACCTGCGCGAGCACCACCACCTCTACCTGCTGCCGTTCCTCGCCTGGGCGGCGGCGCTGCCGGTGCTGCCCGCGGCCGCGCGCGCCTCCGCCGCGGTGCGCACGCTCGTGGAGATGCGGGCCGACGACGTCGCCCTCGGCTCGCTGACCGGCGCCGCGCCGCGCCGCACGCTGGCCCGGGCGATCGTCGCGGCGGCCGGCGCGACCGTGCCGAGCGGAGCCCTCGCCGTGGCCGGGGGAGCGGTGCGCGAGCGGGTGGTCCGGCTGATCGAGCCGCCGGCCCCGCTGCCGGGCTGGGCGCGGTGGTCGGCGCTGCTGGCCGCCGGGCTGCTCCTGCTGCTCCCGACCGCGCTGCTGCTCCTCCCCGCGCTCTGACCGAGCCGGCGTCGGGCAGGAGTGCACCGGCGGAGGCTCGTGCTCTGCGTACCCGGGGCACGCAGAGCACGAGCCTCCGCGGGAGGACCCGGTCCGGTCAGCCGGTGGTGGAGACCTCGGTGCTCCGGTCGGCGCGGACCGGCGTCCGGCCGCCGTGCGGCCCGGAGGACCGCGGTGTCGCCGCGAACCGGCGCAGCCGCAGGCTGTTGGTGACCACGAACACCGAGCTCAACGCCATCGCCGCGCCGGCGATCATCGGGTTGAGCAGGCCCGCCGCGGCCAGCGGCAGGGCGGCCACGTTGTAGGCGAACGCCCAGAACAGGTTGCCCTTGATCGTGGCCAGCGTGCGGCGGGCGAGCCGGATGGCGTCGGCGGCCGCGCGCAGGTCACCGCGCACCAGGGTGAGGTCCGAGGCCTGGATCGCCACGTCGGTGCCGGTGCCCATCGCCAGCCCGAGGTCGGCCTGCGCCAGGGCGGCGGCGTCGTTCACGCCGTCGCCGACCATGGCCACGACCCGGCCCTCGGCCTGCAGGCGGCGGACGACGGCCACCTTGTCCTGCGGCAGCACCTCGGCGACGACCTCGTCGATGCCGACCTCGGCCGCGACCGCCCGGGCCACCGCCGCGTTGTCACCGGTCAGCAGGATCGGCCGCAGGCCCAGCTCGCGCAGCCGGCGGACGGCCTCGGCCGAGGTCTCCTTGACCGCGTCGGCGACGACGAGCAGCCCGCAGGCCACGCCGTCCGTCGCGACGATGACCGCCGTCGCGCCGCCGGCCTCGGCCGCCGCCTGCGCCGCGGCGAGGTCCGCCGGCACGGGCACGGAGCGGTCCGCCAGCAGGCGGGGGCGCCCCACCAGCACCGCGGCACCGTCGACCACGCCGCGCACGCCCAGCCCCTCGACGTTGGCGAACCCCTCGACCGGCAGCAGTGGGCCGGTGCGCTCGGCGGCCGCCGCGGCGACGGCCCGGGCGATCGGGTGCTCGGACGCGGCCTCGAGCGCGCCGGCGAGAGCCAGCACGCGGTCGGCGTCCACCCCGTCGGCGGGGACGACGTCGCGCAGGGTCATCCGTCCGGTGGTGACGGTGCCGGTCTTGTCCAGGACGACGGTGTCGACGGCGCGGGTGGACTCGAGCACCTCGGGGCCCTTGATGAGGATGCCCAGCTGCGCCCCGCGGCCGGTGCCCACCATGAGCGCGGTGGGCGTGGCCAACCCCAGCGCGCAGGGGCAGGCGATGATCAGCACCGCGACGGCCGCGGTGAACGCGGCGGCCAGCCCGGCGCCGGCGCCGATCCAGAACCCGAGGGTCGCCACCGCCAGGGCCAGCACGATCGGCACGAACACCCCGGACACCCGGTCGGCCAGGCGCTGCACCTCGGCCTTGCCGTTCTGCGCCTCCTCGACCAGCCGGGCCATCTGCGCCAGCTGGGTCTCGGCGCCGATGCGGGTGGCCCGCACCACCAGCCGGCCGCCGGCGTTGACGGTGGCGCCCACGACGGCGTCGCCGGGGCCCACCTCCACCGGCACGGACTCGCCGGTCAGCATCGAGGCGTCGACCGCGGAGGCCCCCTCGGTCACCTCGCCGTCCGTGGCGATCTTCTCCCCGGGCCGGACGACGAACTCATCGCCCACGGCCAGCTGGTCCACCGGCACCCGGCGCTCGACGCCTCCGCGCAGCACCGAGACCTCCTTGGCGCCCAGCTCGAGCAGCGCCCGCAGCGCGGCCCCGGCCCGCCGCTTGGACCGCGCCTCGGCGTAGCGCCCGGCGAGCAGGAAGGTGGTCACCCCGGCGGCGGCCTCGAGGTAGATGTTCGCGCCGCCGTCGCCGCGGGCCACGGTCAGCTCGAACGGGTGGGTCATCCCGGGCTCGCCGGCGCTGCCCAGGAACAGCGCGTAGAGCGACCAGAGGAACGCCGCACCGGTGCCCAGCGAGACGAGGGTGTCCATGGTCGCGGCGCCGTGGCGCAGGTTGGTCCAGGCGGCGCGGTGGAACGGCAGCCCACCCCAGACCACCACGGGGGCGGCCAGGGTGAGCGAGAGCCACTGCCAGTACTCGAACTGCAGCGCCGGGACCATCGCCATGGCCACCACCGGCACGGTGAGCAGCGTGGAGACCGCGAGACGGCGGCGGAGCGGGCCGACCCCGTCCTCCTCGGCGACCTCGACCGGAGCGGCCGGGGGCTGGGGGAGCGTCGCCGTGTAGCCGGTCTTCTCCACGGTGGCGACGAGGTCCTCGGGTGTGACGTCCTCGCCGTAGGTGACCCGCGCCTTCTCGGTGGCGTAGTTGACCGTCGCGGTCACGCCGTCGAGCTTGTTCAGCTTCTTCTCGATGCGGGCGGCGCACGAGGCACAGGTCATGCCGCCGATCGCGAGCTCGATCTCGCCGGCGGGCGCGTGCGTGGTGCTCATCAGGGATCTCCTCAGTCGCCGTGCCCGTGCGGGGCGGGCTCGGCGGGGGCCGCGCCGCTGGGGCCGACCCGGACGGTGAAGGCGGCGGTGTGCACGGCGTCGCCGTGCCGGAAGTCGAGGAACAGCCGGTAGGTGCCCGCGGACGGCGCCGTCGTGGCGAACCCGACGTGCGGGCCGGGAGCCGGGGTGGTGCCGTCGTCGGGCTCGACCGGGTGCACGTGCAGGTAGGCCAGGTCGCCGTCGCGCAGCGCGACCAGGTGGCCGTAGGCGCCCAGGTAGGGCTGCAGGTCGGTGACCGGCCGGCCGTCCCGGCTGACGCTGAGGGTCAGCTCGGACTCCTGGCCGGCCCGCGGCTCCCCGGTCAGGACGACGGTGTAGCCGTCGACGTCGGTGACCGCGGCCGGCTCGGGCAGCGCGGTCGGGGCGTAGTCGCCGGCCACCTCGACGTCGGCGCCGAGGACGAGGTCCTCGCCCAGCGCCGTCGGGGTGGTGTCGGCGAACACCCGCCAGCTGCCGGGGGTCAGGGTCAGCGGCGCCCGCCACGTCCCGTCGGCGTCGCGCTCGGGGTGCACGTGCTGGTACCCGCTGAGGTCGCGCCGGACGGCGACCAGGTGCAGGTCCTCCTCGTGCTCCTCGGTGAAGTCGAGCACCGGGGCGCCGTCCGGTCCGAGGACGCGGAAGGCGAGGGTCGTCGTCCCCGCGGGCGGCTGGGCGTCCAGCACGTCGAGGGTGTACCCGGAGCCGGCCACGGCGAGCCCGCCGGCGGCCTCGTCGGCCGCCGGGGTGGCGGGGGACGCCGGCGTCGCGGTGTGCGGCACCGGGGCGCCGATCGGGCCCACCGCGGCGCCGACACCGACGGCCGCGGCGAAGACGGCACCGAGGCCGACGGCGACGACGGCCAGCTTGGCGAGCGTGTCCACGGGCTCGTCAGCCGGCGATCTCGTAGCCGGCCTCCTCGACGGCGGCGCGGACCGCGCCCTCGTCGACCGGCTCGGTGGTGGTGACGGTCAGGCCGCCGCTGGCCAGGTCGACGTCGACCGTAGTGACGCCCGGGACGGCGGAGACCTCCTCGGTGACGGCGGTGACGCAGTGGTTGCAGGTCATGCCGACGACGGTGTAGGTGGCGGTGCTCATGGGGGTGTCCTCGCAGGGGGGTGGGTTCAGGAGCGGACGAGGCGGGCGATCGCCTCGGAGGCCTCGCGGACCTTCTCGTCGGCCTCGCGGCCGCCGGCCTGGGCGGCCTGGACGACGCAGTGCGACATGTGTTCCTCGAGCAGGCCGAGAGCGACCGACTGCAGCGCCTTCGTCATGGCCGAGACCTGCGTGAGGATGTCGATGCAGTACTTCTCGTCCTCGACCATGCGCTGCAGCCCGCGGGCCTGGCCCTCGATGCGGCGCAGCCGCTTGAGGTAGTCGTCCTTGCGGTGGATGTAGCCGTGCGGCGCGCTGTCCACGCTGTTCCTCCAGGCGGCTCGGGAGCTCTCGCCGAGGAACTATACCCCCCTAGGGTTCCCTGTGCGGGTGGCGCCGCTCACGCCCCCGGATCGGCGCCGTCGCCGTCGCCGTCGCGGGCGCGCAGCCGGTCGACGGTCTGCTGCAGCCGCTCGCTGTCGGCCCGGGCGTCGGCCAACTCGTCCTGCAGGCCGAGGATGACCTCGGCGGAGGCGAGGGTGTGGCCCTCGTCGAGCAGGCCGCGCAGGCGGGCGGCCAGGCCGAGCTGGTGCCGGGAGTAGCGCCGGTGCCCGCCGGGGGAGCGGTGCGGCTGGAGCACCCCGGAGGCGTCGAGGCTGCGCAGGAAGGCCGCCTGCACACCGAGCAGCGCGGCGGCCTGGCTCATGGTCAGCGCGGGGAAGTCCGGGTCGTCGAGGCGCCGCAGCGCGTCGTCCCCCGGCGTCCCGCCCGCTCGCCCGGCGTCGGCCATGGCAGGTCCTCCTGGTCCGGGATGTGCGCAGGGGCCGGGTCCGTGCGGACCCGGCCCCTGCCGGCGCGAGCCGACGGTCAGCTCTCGACGGCCTTCTGCTCGGACGCCTCGTGCTCGATGGTGCGCCCCTCGACGGAGGTCGGCGTGTCGGCCCGGGTCACGGTGATCTTGCGGGCCCGCGCCTTCTCGGCGACCGGGATGCTGAGGGTCAGGACGCCGTCGTGGTAGCTGGCCTCGAGCCGGTCGGTGTCCAGGCTCCGGCCCAGCACCAGCTGGCGGGTGTAGCTGCCGTAGGGCCGCTCGGCCACCGCCCACTCGGCGTTCTCCAGCTGCGGCACCGACCGCTCGGCGGTCACCGTGAGGGTGTTGCCCTCGACCGACAGGTCGATCGAGCCGGGGTCGACGCCGGGCAGGTCGAAGTGGGCGACGAAGTTGTCGCCGACCCGGTAGGCGTCCATCGGCATGCCCGACAGCGGGCGGGCGGTCGAGCCCGTCCGGCCGGTCAGCTGGTCCAGCGCGCGGAAGGCGGCGTTGGTGGCGGCGAACGGGTCGTAGGCGGTCAGCATCGCCATGGCTGTGCAACCTCCTGTGTCGTACTGGCGGGTTCGCTGCCCGAGGTGAACCTCAAGTGGCGACTAGAGATTACCTCCGACATGCACTCGTGTAAACCTGTTGTGGGGGAAATTTGTTCCCGCCGCACGGCGGCGGCCGGAGCCGCGCGTGAACACCGGCCGTGCGGGGCAGTGCCCCGGTGTGGACGACACGACCGACCCCCGAGCGCAGGGGCACCAGGAGCGCGGAGGCGACGAGGCGGGTGCGGAGGTGAGCACCGCACTGGACGGCGACGTCGCCACGGTCACCGTGACCGGAGAGCTGACCGAGGGCGCGCGGCGACCGCTGGTCCGCACCATGACCGACCTGCTGCTGGCCGAGGCGGCGCTGCGCCGCGTGCGCCTGGACACCCGCGGGGTCACCTACCTCAACTCCGCCGGCATGGCGGTGCTCGTGCAACTGCAGAAGCTCGGCCGGCCACGCGGGGTGGACCTGGTGCTCGTGGCGCCGCCGACGGCGGTGGCCCGTCCGCTGCAGCTGTCCGGGCTGTGGCTGCGCTTCCCCGTGGAGGACGACGGCACCGCCGAGGGCGCCGTCGCGGAGGGCGGCTCGGCCACCTGACGCCCGGGTGCCGTGGGCGGGCCTCCGGCGGCGACTCCTAGCCTGGCCGGGTGCCGCCCAGCCATGCCCATGACCACGGGGCCCACAGCCACGGTCCCGACCCGGACGCGCCACCGCCCACCCCGGAGGTCCTGACCCGCCGGCGCCGGGCCGTGTGGCTGATGCTGCTGCTCCTCGTGCCGGTCGGACTGGCCACCGTCATCGGCCTGGTCGCGCTGTGGCCCTCCGGCGAGCCGACCCGCGCCCAGCAGGCGGCCGAGCTGTACCTGCCGCCCGGGACCACCTATCCGCAGGCCCGCGTCTCCTCCGTCGAGCCGGTCGACTGCTCGCTGCCCGGCGGGGGGAACCAGCCGGCCCAGCAGCTGACCTGCGCCACCCTCGTCGTCGAGGTGCTCGACGGCGACGGGGCCGGGGAGTTCGTGCAGGTCGACGTCCCCGCCGAGGTGTACGCCGCCGGGATCGAGGAGGGCGACGGCATCGTCCTGACCCGGGACGCCGCGGCCGAGGGCGGTGCGCAGTACACGTTCTTCGACTACGACCGCGACGTGCCCATCGTCGTCCTCACGCTGGCCTTCGCCGTCGTGGTCGTGGCCGTGGCCCGGCTGCGCGGGCTGGCCGCGCTGGTCGGGCTGGCGTTCGCCTTCTTCGTGCTGCTGGAGTTCGTCCTCCCGGGCCTGCTGTCCGACCAGTCGCCGACGCTGACCAGCCTGGTGGGCTCGGCGGCGATCATGTTCGTCGTCCTGTACCTCGCGCACGGTTTCTCCGCCCGGACGACGACCGCGCTGGTCGGCACGCTCTTCGGCCTCGCCCTGGTGGCGGTGCTGGGCTCGGTCGCGGTGGAGACCGCGAAGCTGACCGGGCTGACCAGCGAGGAGACCACCACGCTGCTGCAGTACGACCCCACGCTGGACTTCTCGGGGCTGGTCCTCGCCGGCGTGGTCGTCGCCGGGCTCGGCGTGCTCAACGACGTCACGATCACCCAGGCCTCGGCGCTCTGGCAGCTGCACGAGGTCGACCCGGAGATGAGCTGGCGGCAGCTCTACCGCCGCGGCATGGCGGTCGGCCGCGACCACATCGCCTCCACCGTCTACACGATCGTGTTCGCCTACGCCGGTGCCTCGCTGCCGCTGCTCATGCTCTTCGAGCTCTACGCGCAGCCGTGGGACGTCGTCCTGACCAGCTCCGCGCTGGCAGAGGAGGTGATCCGCACGCTGGTCGGCTCGATCGCGCTCGTGCTCGCGGTCCCGGTGACGACGGCGGCCGGCGCGTTCTTCGCCAAGGCGGCCGGCACCGAGGCGGGCGCGGCGACCGAGCGGCGGATCACCGCCCTGCGCGCCCGGTTCGCCCGATGAGCGCGGTGTCGGAGCTGTTGACCGCCGCCCGCGCCGCGCCCGGGTTCATGCCCGACGACGAGGGGACGGCGCTGTACGAGGCCGCCCGCGCCGTCGCCGTCCCCGGCCCGCTGCTGGAGATCGGCAGCTGGATGGGGAAGTCGGCGCTCTACCTGGCCGCCGCCGCGCGGGAGACCGGCCGGCAGGTGGTCACCGTCGACCACCACCGCGGCTCGGAGGAGCACCAGCCGGGCTGGGAGTACCACGACCCGTCGCTGGTCGACCCGGCCGTCGGGCGCGTCGACACCCTGCCGCGGTTCCGGCGGACGATCGCCGACGCCGGTGCCGAGGACGTCGTGGTCGCCGTCGTCGCCCGCTCGGAGACCCTGGCCGCGCTGTGGTCGACCCCGCTGGCCCTGCTGTTCCTCGACGGCAGCCACACCGAGGAGTCCGCCCGCCGCGACCAGGACGCGTGGGTGGCCAAGCTCGCCGTCGGCGGCACCCTGGCCATCCACGACGTCTTTCCCGACCCGGCCGACGGTGGCCAGGCCCCCTACGGCGTCTACCGCCGGGTGCTGGCCTCCGGGGAGTTCACCGAGCTGCCGGGCACCGGCTCGCTGCGGCTGCTGCGGCGCACGTGGTGAGCGATCCACTGGCCGCCGAGCGGGCCGCCGTGCTGGCCCAGATCGCCGCGCTGACCGGGGAGTTCGACGCGGTCGTCGCGGCGTCGCAGGCGTCCAACGCCGACGACGAGCACGACCCGGAGGGCGCGACGATCGCGTTCGAGCGGCAGCAGGTGGCCGCGCTGCTGGCCGCGGCGCGGCGGCGGCTGGCCGACGTCGACGCCGCCCTGGCCCGCCGGGACGCCGGGACCTACGGCGTCTGCGAGCGCTGCGGGCGGCCGATCGCACCCGAGCGGCTGGCCGCCCGCCCGGCTGCGCGCACCTGCATCGACTGCGCCCGCTGAACCCTCCCGCGCCGGCGGCCCCGGTGGGATCGTGGCGCCACGGGGCCGTGGGAGGAGGGGCGATGAAAGACCAGGTCCTGGACCGCACCACGGAGGAGACGCTCGCCGTGGTGCAGCGCCTGCTCGACGGGTTCGGCCGGGGGGACGTCGACGCGATCATGGCCGAGATGTCCGACGACGTCCTCTTCGAGTCGACCGAGCCGCCCGACGGGGGCCGCTACCGCGGTCAGGCCGAGGTGCGCCGCGTGTGGGAGCAGCTGTTCGCCACGCCCGGTGCCCGCTTCGCGACCGAGGCGGTCCTGCCGCACGGGGACCGGGCCGTGGCGCTGTGGCGCTACGCGTGGGGCACCGACGAGGCCACGGCCGGGCACGTGCGCGGCGTGGACGTGATGACCGTCCGGGGCGGCAAGGTCGTGGAGAAGCTCTCCTACGTCAAGGGCTGAGCGCGGCGACCGGGGCCCGGCCGCTGTCAGCGCGGCCCGGCCTCAGCTCACGTAGCGGCGGGCGGTGGAGGTCCGCTGCGCGTGTTCGAGCGCGGCGAAGCGGGCCTCGGCGTGGGCGGGCAGCACTCGGCGCTCGCGCAGCACCCAGGGCAGGCCGCGCACCGCGTCGAGGACTCCAAGCACGCTGAGCCCGTCCCGCGGGACGGTGCGCAGCAGGTGAGCGGTGCGGCGCAGCGCCGGGCGCAGCGGGCGGCGCAGCCACGTCGTCCAGAGGGTGTTGCGGATGCCGTCGCGGCGGCGCTTGTGCGGGTCCCGGGCGGTGCTGGCCTGGTGGTGCACGGTCAGCTCGGGCAGGTAGCACAGCTCCCAGCCGGCCGCGGCCAGGTCGCCGGCCATGAGCTCCTCCTCACCGCCCAGCCACAGCCGCTCGGAGAACCCGCCGACCTCGTCGAACGCCTCCCGCCGCAGCACCGAGGCCCCGGCCAGGAAGGAGCCCAGCGCCGGGCCGGGCAGCCAGCCGGCGCCGCGCACGGGGGAGTCGCGCAGCTCGGGGACGATCGGGTCCTCCCGGCCGCCGGGCTCGACGAGGATCCGCGCGGTCACCACGGCCAGCCGCGGGTGGGCGTCGAGCACGTCGGCGGCGGCACGCAGCGAGCCCGGCTCCCACCACGTGTCGTCGTCGCAGAAGGCCACGTAGGGGGTGTCGACCCGGGCCACGCCGACGTTGCGGCCGACCGCGCCGAGGTTCTCCGGGCTGGCGACCAGCTCGACCGCGGGGAACCGCTCGGCGACCGCCGCCGCCGTCCCGTCGGTGGAGCCGTTGTCCACCACGATGACGTGCGGCTGCTCGGGCAGGGCGGTCAGCCGCTCCAGGGCCAGCAGCACCTCGTCGCGGCGCTGATGGGTGATCACGACGACGGCGACCCGCGGGTCCGGGCCGGTGTCGGTCGTCGACGGCGCGGCCTGGGTCGCCGTCATCGGGCGCCCGCCAGCACGCGGAGGTCGGCACGGACGGCCGCCGGGACCGGCCGGCGCTGGCGCAGGGCGGCGGGGACGTCGGGCAGCGCGCGCACCAGCCCCCGCCGCTCGGGCCCGCCGGCGCGCACCGCGCGACCCACCACCCGGGCGAGCTCGGGTGCCGGCTGGCGCATCACGGCGGTCAGGACCCGGCTCCGCCAGATCGCCGCCCGTCGCTGCTCGGGGGCGTGCCGCCGCGTCGACGGGTGGTGGTGCACGACCACCGAGTCGACGTAGGCCATGCCCCAGCCGGCCGCCGCGAGGTCGAGGGCCAGGCGCTCCTCCTCGCCGGGGAACCGGACCACCGGGTCGAAGCCGCCGACCGCCAGGAACGCCTCCCTGCGCACCATCGCCGCGCACGCGACGAAGCCCAGCAGCGCCGGGCCGGGGAGGTCCGCAGGTGTGCCCAGGGGGCTCTCGGCCATCTCGGTGCACACCGGGTCGAGCCGCTCCTCCGGGCCGACGAGGATGCGCGCGTTGAGCACCGCAAGCCGCGGGTGGGCGCGCATGACCGCCGCTGCGCGGGCCAGGTCGCCGGGCGCCCACCACGAGTCGTCGTCGGCGAAGGCCACGAACGGGGTGGTCGCCTGCTGCACGCCGACGGTCCGGGCGTAGGAGCCCACGTTGCGTTCCATCGGCAGCACGGTGACCTCGGGCAGGGCCGCGCGCACGGCCGCCACCGTGCCGTCGGTCGAGGCGTTGTCCACCAGGACGACGGGGGCCTCGTGGCGGGGGAGGGTGGCGAGGAGGTCCTCGCGCCGGTCGCGGCTCATGACGACGACGGTCACGTCGGGGTCGGGGGAGGTCACGCCCTCCCTCTGCCCGCGCCGTCCGGCAGCCAATCGGCGGTCTCCTGTGATCCGCCCGTCCCGGCGGCCGGCAGCGCCGCCGGGTCGAGGAACAGCCCGGACGCGGGGCTGGCTCCGGAGAGCGCGTCCGCGGCGAGCACCACCGCGGCCGCCGTCCACGTGGTGCGCTCGACCGGCCAGCGGGCGTCGTCGGGGTAGACGAAGCCGGTCCAGTAGGAGCCGTCGTCGTGCCGCAGGTGCTGCATGGCCGCGACCTGCTCCAGGGCGGCGTCGGGCTGACCCGCGGCGGCGAGGGCCAGCGCCAGCTCGCAGGTCTCCGCGCCGGTCACCCACGGGCGGTCGGCCACGCACCGGGCGCCGAGCCCGGGGACGACGAACCGGTCCCAGTCGGCGGCCAGCCGCTCGGTGGCCGCCGCCCCGGAGACCGCGCCGGTCAGCACCGGGTAGTACCAGTCCATCGAGTAGCGCGAGCGGTCGGCGAAGGCCTCCGGCCGGGTGCGGAGGGCGGCGCCGAGGTCGTCGGCGGCCAGCTCCCAGTCCGGCTGGGGCTGCCCGGTCAGGGCGGCCAGCGCCACGCCGCAGCGCAGGGACTGGAACAGGCTGGCGCCGCCGGTGAGCAGGGCGGTGTCGTCGGGCGTGCCGTCGGGGCGCAGCGCCCAGCTGACCGCGCCGCCGGGCAGCTGCATGCGGGTGACCAGGTCCAGCCCCCGCCGCACGACCGGCCACAGCCCGGCGACCAGCTCCTCGTCGCCGCTGCACAGCCAGCTGTGCCACAGCCCGACGGCCAGGTAGCCGGCGTGGTTGCTCTCCGCCGCGGGCAGCGTCTCGACGCCGGCGCGGTACTCCGCCGCCCAGGACCCGTCCGGCCGCTGCCGCGCGGCCAGCCAGCGGTACGCGGCGCGGGCGCGGCCGTGGGCGCCGCCGACGTCGAGCGCCATCGCGGCCTCGACGGAGTCCCAGGGGTCCAGCTGCCCGCCGCGGAACCAGGGCAGCGCGCCGTCGCCGTCCTGCTCGGCGGCGATCGACGCCACCGTCGCGCGCACCTGCCCCCCGCTGAGCACCCCCGGCAGCTCGGGCAGCAGCTCAGACAGCGGTCCGCTCCCGCTCCGGCTCGACCTCCGGCAGCGCGACCCCCGGCTTGTCGGCGTAGACGACCAGGCTCTTGCCGAGCACCGGGTCCAGCAGCCGCTCGGCGGTCCGGGTCAGCCACGGGCGGTGGGTGAGGTCCCAGACGAGCAGCCGGTGGTAGGCGCGGACGGCGGCCGGGTCGCGCTCCACGCCGACGGCGCACTTGAGCCACCAGAACGGCGCGTGCAGCGCGTGCGCGTGGTGCTGCTGGCCCGGCACCAGGCCCGCCGCGGCGAGCCGGGTGCGCAGGACGTCCCCGCGGTAGATGCGGACGTGCCCGCCCTCGTTGGCGTGGTAGGCGTCCGACAGCGCCCAGCAGATGCGCTCGGGGCCATACCGGGGCACCGTGACCGCCACCCGGCCGCCCGGTCGGAGCACGCGGGCGATCTCGGCCAGCGCGGTCGTGTCGTCGGGGATGTGCTCGAGCACCTCGGCGGCGATGACCCGGTCGACGCTCGCGTCGGGCACCGGCAGGGCGCGCAGGTCGCCGCGCACCACCTCGTAGCGGGCCCCCGCCGGCGCTTCGCCGGCCGCCGCGATCGCGCCCAGCCAGCGCTTCGTCGTCGTCACCTCGGGGACGCCCCAGTCGACCGCCACCACCCGCGCGCCCCGCCGGTAGGCCTCGAAGGCGTGCCGGCCCTCGCCGCAGCCCAGGTCGAGCACGGTCATCCCCGGCCGCACGTCGAGCCGGTCGTAGTCGACGGTCAGCACGGTGTTCCCTTCCGATGGAGCACCCGCGCGTACCACTCCGCCGTCCGCTCGGCCGTGGACCGCCACGTGTACGAGGCCAGCACCCGGCGGCGGCCGGCCCGGCCCAGCTGCTCGCCGAGGGACGGCGAGTCGAGGACCAGCTGCAGGGCGGCGGTGAGCTCCTCGACGTCCCCCGCGGGCACCCGCAGCCCGGCCTTGCTGCCCACGACCTCCGGCAGCGCGCCGGCGTCGGTGGTCACCAGCGGCGTGCCGCAGGCCATGGCCTCGATCGCCGGCAGCGAGAAGCCCTCGTACAGCGACGGGATGGCGACCACGGCCGCGCGCTGCAGCAGCGCGACGAGGTCGGCCTCGGGCAGGGGGCCGGTGAAGCGGACGGCGTCCCGCAGCGCGAGCCGGTCCAGCGCCGCCTCGGCCGGCCCGCCGGGCCGCGCGGAGCCGACCACGGTCAGCTGCACCGGGCGCTCGGTGCGCAGCTTGGCCACCGCCTCCAGCAGGTGGACCAGGCCCTTCAGCGGGACGTCGGCGCTCGTGGTGACGACGATCGAGTCGCGGTCGCGCGGGCGGCCGGGCGGGGGAGGGGTGAAGACGGCGGGGTCGATGCCCACCGGGATGACCTCCACCCCGGTCGCGGGGACGCCGAGGTGGGTCTCGATGTCGCGCCGGGAGCTCTCCGACACCGTGGTGACCGCGTCCAGCCGCGGTGCCACGCGGGCCTGCATGCCGGTGAAGGCGTACCAGCGGCGCAGCGTCAGCCGGCGACGCGCGGTCGGCGCGGCGGCGAGCTCCAGGTCGCGGTCGATGGCCACCGGGTGGTGCACGGTGGCCACCGTCGGCACCCCCGCGCGGACCAGGCGCAGCAGGCCCAGGCCCAGGCTCTGGTTGTCGTGGACGACGTCGAACTCGGACGCGCGGGGGAGGAGCAGCGTGGCCGCGCGCAGGCTGAAGGTCAGCGGCTCGGGGAAGCCCGCGGTGCACATCAGCGCCCACTCGGCCAGGTCGACCCAATCGCGGAACTCGCCCGGCCGCGGCGTGCGGAACGGGTCGGGCTCGCGGTAGAGGTCGAGGCTGGGCACCCGGGTCAGCGGCACGCCGCCGTCGAGCTCGGGATAGGGCTGGCCGCTGAAGACGGTGACGTCGTGGCCGAGCTCGGTGAGCTCTCGGGACAGGGCGCGGACGTAGACGCCCTGGCCGCCGCTGTGCGGCTTGCTCCGGTAGGACAGCAGTGCGATGCGCAGCGACCGTCCCATGGTCGGCGACTCTATCCGGCGTCCGTCACCGTCCAGTTCCGCAAGCCCGGGCTGCGGAGCACGGCGCCGGGCTGACAGGGTGACCGTCATGCTGCGCCACGTCGTGCTCTTCACCTGGTCTGACGACGCCGACGAGGCGCGTCGGGCGGCCACGCTCGCCGCCCTCCGCCGGCTGCCCGAGGACGTCGGCGGGATGACCTCCTTCGCCGTCGGGGCGGACGCCGGGCTGCGCGAGGGCAACGCGCACACCGCGCTGGTCGCCGACTTCCCCGACGCCGAGGCCTGGCGGCGCTACGCCGAGCACCCGGTGCACCTGCAGGTGATCGCCGAGCACGTCGCGCCGTACCTGGCCTCGCGGACCGCCGCCCAGTACGAGGTCTGACCGCCGGCCCGGGCCGGCGCCCTGCCGCGGACGACCTCGAGCCGCCCGGCCGGTCGCACCGGCACGGCCTGCCGACGGTCGGGTGGCGGGTGTCCACAGGGGTCCGGCCCGTCCACAGACGGCTCGGACCGGCCCCGGCGGCCCCGCCGCCCGGCGAGGGTCGGGCGCATGGACGACCGCCTGCGCGCCGAGGTGCGCCTCTCCGACCCCGGCGACATCGCCGCCGCACTGCCCGCGCTCGTCGGGTTCCACCCGCACGAGTCGGTCCTGCTCGTGGCCCTGGGTGGTCCCAGCGGGGGCCGGCTCGGGCTGACCGTGCGCGCCGACCTGCCCGGGCGGCGCGCGTCGCCGGCCGTCGCCCGGGCCCTGGCGCGCAGCGTGGCCACCGACGAGCCGGCGGGGGTCGTCGTCGCGGTGGTCTCCGAGGCGCCCGACGACGAGGAACCGCTGCCGGGGCAGCCGGCCGGCGAGGTCGTGGCCGGCCTGCCGCACCGGGACGTCGTCCACGAGCTCGTCCTGGCCCTGACCGACATCGGCATCCCGGTCCGGGACGCGCTCCTGGTGCGCCGCCGGCGGTGGTGGTCCTACGACTGCCCCGAGGCGTGCTGCGCCCCCGACGGCGGCACGCCGCTGCCGGCGGGGGTGACCGAGCTCGAGGTGGCCTCGGTGGCCAGCGGCGTGGTCGTGGAGCGCGACCGGGCCGCGCTGGAGGCGCGGATCGCCCGCCTCGACGGGCCGGCCCTCACGGCGATGGAGGAGCTCACCTGGCGGGTCGGCGACCGGCACGCTCGGGCGGCACGCACGGACGCGGAGGCCGCGGCCCGCCGCTCCTGGGACACCGTCGTCGGGGTGCTGGGCCGGTGCCGCCCGGGCGTGACGGACCGTCTCGCGGACCGGGACGTCGCCGGGGTGCTGTGGGCGCTGGCCGACGTCCGCGTCCGCGACCGGGCCCTCACCTTCGCGCTCGGGGACGACGCCGCCGCGGCCGAGGCGCTGTGGACCGAGTGCACCCGGCGGGCACCCGCTCCGCTCGACGCCGCGCCGGCCACGCTGCTCGCGGTCAGCGCGTGGCTGCGCGGCGACGGGGCGCTGGCCAACGTCGCGCTCGACCGCGCGCTGACCAGCCGCCCCACCTACACGTTCGCGCAGCTGCTCGCCCAGGGCCTGGCCGCCTGCCTCCCGCCCGGCGACCTGCGCGCGCTGATCACCGCCGCGGCCGCCGACCTCGACGAGGTCTGGGCGGCGTCGTGACCGGGCGCGCGAGGCCGCCGGCGGTCAGAGCAGCTCGGGCCGCTGCCACTCCTCGCCGAGCACGTGCTCGCCGAGGAAGCCGAGCACGGTCTGGTACCAGACCTGCGCGTTGCCCGGCGTCAGCACCCAGTGGTTCTCGTCCGGGAAGTACAGGAACTTCGACGGGACGCCCCGCTTCTGCAGGTCGTACCAGAGCCGCAGGGCCTCGCCGATCGGCACGCGGTAGTCGCGGTCGCCGTGGATGACCAGCACCGGGGTGCGGATCGCGTCGGCGTAGCGGTGCGGCGAGTTCTGCTCGTACCGCTTGGGCCGCTGCAGCGGGTCGCCCCACTCCTTCTCCCAGTAGTACGCCACGTCGGTCGTGCCGGTGAACGTGTCGATGTCCCACAGGCTGGCGTGGGTGACGATCGCCCGGAAGCGGTCGGTCTGCGTGGCGATCCAGTTGGCCATGTAGCCACCGAAGGAGCCACCCATGGCCGCGGTGCGGGTCTCGTCGACGTCGGGTCGCTGGACCGCGGCGTCGACGGCGGCCATGAGGTCGGTGTACGGGGCCTCACCCCACGCGCCCCAGCCGCGTCGGACGAAGTCCTGCCCGAAGCCCTGCGACAGCGCCGGGTTGGGCAGCAGGACCGCGTAGCCGCGGGCCGCCATGACCCACGGACACCACCGCCACGACCACGAGTTCCAGCTCATCAGCGGCCCGCCGTGGACCCACAGCAGCAGGGGCGCGGGGGCACTGGCCGAGGCGCCCTCGGGCAGCGCCAGCCAGGACTGCACCCGGGTGCCGTCGGCCGCGGTGGCCTCGACCTCGTGCAGGGTGCCGGGCAGGGAGTCGAGGGCGCCGGGAGCGGGCAGCGGGTCCGGGTGCTGGCCGGGCGCCTCCGGGTCCAGCCGCACCGGCGCGGGTGGCTCGTCGTAGGCCGAGCGCAGCGCGTACAGGGCGCTGCCGTCACGGGCCACCTGCAGGTCGCTGTACGCGCCGTCGGCGGTGAGCCGCACCGGCGTCCCGCCCTCGACGGGGACGCGGAACAGCGCGTGCCGGCCGTCGTCGTCGGCCAGGAAGTAGACCGCCCGGCCGTCGGCGCTGAACTGCGGGGCGCTGGGCCAGCGGTCGAAGTCCGGCGTGAGCTCCCGCGCCGCGCCGGTGGCGACGTCGACGTGCAGCAGCGTGTAGTCCGGCGGCTCCTCGTAGGTCGGCATCGCCTCGCGCACGCACACCAGCGCCGAGCCGTCGGGGGAGAAGCGAGCCGAGTGCACCTCGGCCAGCGGGTCGTCGACCAGGACGCGGGAGGTGCCGGTCGCCGTCTCGAGCACCACCAGGCGGTCGCGTTCCCCGGCCGGTCCGTCGGGCACCGTCTCGACCCGGGCGAGCAGCCGGCCGTCGGGGGAGAGGGTGACCGCGTCCCCGGCACCCTTCGGCGGCACGGCGTCCGGCGTGAGGTCGCGCAGCTCGACCGGCTCGGCGGCCGCGCCGGCGGGAGCCTCGGCCGGCAGCCGGCCGGCCCAGAACACGTGCGGCGCGGCGGGCCCGAGGTCGCTGTCCCAGTACCGCACCGGGTAGACCTCGTGGAGGATCGCGGTGACCCCCGCCTCCTTGCGCTGCTTGCGGCGTTCGGCGTCGGCCTCGGTGTCCCCGGCGCCGGGCATCGCCGAGGCCACCACGACGACCTCGCCGGTGTCCGCGGCGACGCGCACGCCCCCGATCCCGCCCGGGTGGGTCAGCACCGGCCGGGCCTCCCCGCCGTCGGCCGGCAGGCTCCACAGCGCCGGCTTGGGGTCCTCGCCGTTCGGCTTGGCCTCCGGGTCGGGGCGGGCCGAGGTGAACAGCAGCGAGCCGTCGGGCGCCCACACCGGCGCCGACTCGCCGGGCGCGCTCCGGGTCAGCCGGCGGGCCGGGCGCCGGCCGTCCGGGTCGACCTCCCACAGGGCCGTCTGCCACTTGGTGCGCTCCGGGTCGAGCGTCTGCACCGCGACCGCCAGCCGCCGGCCGTCGTGCGACAGCGCCAGGCCCGCGACCCGGGGGATCGCGACGAACGCGGCGAGGTCGGTGAAGGGGGACGCCGGCCCGTCGGAGCCGGCCTCCGGCGCGGGGTGGGACTCGGCGGACGCAGCGGGCGGCTGGCTCACGCGGGGCCTTCTCTCTTCTCCGGCGGGCAGCGGGCAGGACCCACGCTAGTGAGCCGGGCCGTCCTCCCGCCCGCGCCCCGGGCCGAGCGCTCCGGTCCGGGCGGAGGCTCGGAGCGCCTCCGGCCCTCAGGCCAGCGGGACGACGCGGCGCACCTTCCCGGTCCGCGGATCCCGCGGCAGGTCCGCCACGGTGCACACGGTCACCTCCGCGTCCGAGAGGCCGGCGCGGGTGAGCGCCGCGGTCAGGTCGGCACGCAGCGCCGCCCGCAGTGCGGGGTGGTCCGCCGCGCCGCACGTCAGGGCCTCGACCACGATGCCGCGGCACGTCTGGCGGACCCGGTGGTCCACGACCTCCGGCCGGTGGACGAGCACCGAGCGCACCACCAGCGGGTGCAGCGGAACGCCGCCGAACGCCAGGACGTCGTCGGACCGCCCCTGGACCCGGGCGCGGAGGTGCCCCGGCCCCGGCACGGGTGGCAGCTCGGTGAAGGAGTCGGCGAGCCGGTACCGGATGAGCGGCTGCAGGCGGTTCTCCAGCGTGGTGACCAGCACCGCGGCCGAGGGCGTGCCCGGCGGCACGGGCCGGTCGCGGTCGTCGACCAGCTCGACGATGCAGCCGTCCTCGGCGAACACGAGGACGTCGTCGTCGGGGGCGCTGGTCCCCACGAGACCCTCGGTAGAGCCGAAGGTGTCGGCCACGGGGACGCCGAACCCCGCCCGGATGGTGGCCCGCAGTTCCGGGGTGAGGGTCTCGCTGGTGCAGGTCACCACCGACGGCGCGATCCGCAGCCGGCCGCTGCGCTGCTCCTGCGCGAGGCGGGCCAGCACCGTCGGGTAGCCGTAGAGGGCGTCGGGACGCAGTGCGGTGAGCTGGTCGACGACGTCGGCCAGGGGCTGGGTGACCGGGACCGACAGGAGGTGGAACGGCAGCTCGCCCCCTGCGGTCAGCCAGCACGCCGCCCCGGTGGCGTGCACCGGCGAGCGGGCCCCCACCATCGCGATGCGCAGGCCGCCCGGGGGAGCGCCGTCGGCGCGCAGCCGGGCGACCAGCCCGCGGGACAGCGCCCCGAAGAACTGCCGGGACGCCGGGAGGTCCTGGACGAACACGCCGCGCGGCCCCGAACTGCCGCCCGAGGTCATCGCGAGCACCGAGCCGGGCAGGGCCGCGACCGCGTCCTCCGCTCGCGCGAGAGCGGCCTCGACGCGCTCGCGGGTCACCGCGGGGTCGGTGACCGCGTCGTCGAAGTGCTCCATCAGGTCGCACTTGGACATCACCGGCAGGGCGGAGAGGTCGCCGGGATCCAGCCCGTCGATGTCCACGCCGGCGAGCCGGTCGGCGTGGAAGGGCGAGCGCCGGACGGCGTGGTGCAGCAGGGCCCGCAACCGGGTGCGCTGGTGCTCGCGGATGCGGTTTCGCCCCCAGGTCGTCCGGGGGATGAGCTCGTCGTAGCCGGTGAGGAGCTCCCGCTGCAGGTCCTCGCGCAGCCGGGTCGCGGAGGAGGTCGGTGTCGGCTGCATGGCTGTTCCTTCCCGATGGGGGGATCCCCGGCCTCAGCGGGGTCTCACGAGCCGGGTGAGCAGGTCGACGGCGAGGTCGTCCGGCAGCGCCGCCGGGTCCGTGGCGCGTTCCAGCACGGCGCCGCTGTCGAGGGCGAAGTAGAGCTGGGCGAAGGTGCGCGGGGGGTAGACGGGGGCGAGCCCGTCCCGGGCCAGCGCATCGTCGACCGTCTCGGCGAGCAGCTCCACCGCCCGGGCGTGGAGTGCGGCGTAGCGGGCGTTGACCGCAGGGTCGCGCGCCGCCGCGGTGCGGAACTCGATCAGCAGCCGGGCCCAGTCCGCGCCCTCCCGGGAGCGCCGCGCGTTGACCCGCAGCAGCGCGCACAGGGCGTCGATGCCCGAGTGCTCCGCGGCCACCCGGGTGTTCTGCTCCGCGCGCTCGGCGATGCGCCGTTCCAGCAGGGCCAGGAACAGGTCGGCCTTGCCCCTGAACTGGGAGTACACGACACCCTTGGAGAAGCCGGCCTCCTCGGCGATCGCGTCCAGCGTCGCCCCGCCGTAGCCGCGGGCGAGGAAGACGCGGCGGGCGGCGTCCAGGACCAGCCCCCGGTTGCGCTCCACCTGCTCCACCCGGCTCAGTCGCGTCGCCACCAGCCCAGTAGATACCGGCGGTATCTGGATTCCCAGGGTATTTGGGCTCCACCCGCAGCGGGCGTCAGCGGTCGCTCGCCGGCCGGCGGCCGGGCCGCACCGAGCGGGCGGCCGGTCCGGAACGCCAGGAGGCCGTGGACCCGTCGGGTCCACGGCCTCCTGGAGCGGTCCGCCTCAGAGGCGGGGTGCCGCCTCGACGGGGGTCAGGTCCTCGTCGAGCGCGCTCACGAACACGTGCTGGGCCACCCCGGCCGGCAGCACGTGCCCGTCGATGCTGACCGAGCCCGAGACGAGCTGCGCGACCACCGAGGCGCCCGGCCGGACGCCCTGGTCGGCGAGCGTGCGCAGCAGGTCGGAGTGCTCCTGCAGCTGCTCGCTGATCCGCTTGATCTCCACCCGGCGCCCCTCGGGCGTGGCGGTCGTCGACAGCAGCGTCAGCGAGTCCAGCACCGCGGAGGTCTCGCCGCCGAGCGCGTCGAGGCCGGGGATGGGGTTGCCGAACGGCGACACGCTGGGGTTGCCGAGCAGGGTGAGCAGCTTGCGCTCCACCGCCTCGCTCATGACGTGCTCCCAGCGGCACGCCTCCTCGTGGACGTCGGCGTAGTCCAGCCCGATGACGTCGACGAGCAGGCACTCCGCGAGGCGGTGCTTGCGCATGACCGCGGTGGCCAGCTGCCGGCCCTCGTCGGACAGCTGCAGGTGGCGGTCGCCCTCGACGGTCAGCAGCCCGTCGCGCTCCATCCGGGCGACCGTCTGGCTGACCGTCGGGCCGCTCTGGTGCAGCCGCTCCGCGATGCGGGCGCGGAGGGGGACGATCCCCTCCTCCTCCAGCTCGAAGATCGTCCGGAGGTACATCTCGGTGGTGTCGATGAGGTCGTTCACAGGTCTCCTCCGTGTCTTCCCACGATGGTACGGGGAGCGACGCCGTGCGCCGGGTCACGCGGCGCGGCCGTACGGGCACGTCGAGCCGGGTCCGGCGGTAGCGTCGCGCTGGACGCGTCCCGGGGCCGTCCACCCTCGGCCGGTCCCGCGCACGCAGCGAGGAGAGCTGTGAGTGACTCGGTCACGGTCGTCTGGGACGACGCGCTGCTCGGCTACACGATGGGCGGGGACCACCCCCTCCACCCGGTCCGGCTGGACCTCACCATGCGGCTGGCCGACTCGCTGGGCGTCCTGTCCACCGACCGGCTGCAGATCCTGCGCCCGACACCGGCCGAGGTCGACCAGCTCACCCTCGTGCACGACCCCGCCTACCTCGAGGCGGTCAAGCGCGCCCCGGCCGACCCCGAGATCGGGTTCGGCCTCGGGACGCCGGACAACCCGATCTTCGAGGGGATGTACGACGCCGCGGCGCTGATCACCGGCGGCAGCGTGCTCGCCGCCGAGCAGGTGCACAGCGGCCGGGCGGAGCACGCGGTGAACATCTCCGGCGGGCTGCACCACGCGATGCGGGACCGGGCCTCGGGGTTCTGCGTGTTCAACGACGCGGCGGTGGCCATCGCCTGGCTCCTGGCCCAGGGCCACCAGCGGATCGCCTACGTCGACATCGACGTCCACCACGGCGACGGTGTCCAGGCCGCCTTCTACGACGACCCGCGGGTGCTCACCGTCAGCGTCCACCAGACGCCGCTGACCCTGTTCCCGGGCACCGGGTACCCGGAGGAGACCGGCGACGCCGACAAGGCCCTCGGCAGCGCGGTCAACCTCGCCCTGCCCAACGGCACCGACGACTCCGGCTGGCTGCGGGCCTTCCACGCGGTCGTGCCCAGCGTGGTCCGGGCGTTCCAGCCGGAGATCCTGGTGACCCAGTGCGGCTGCGACGCCCACCACGAGGACCCGCTCGCCGACCTCGCGCTCACCGTCGACGGGCAGCGGGCCAGCTACCGGGCGCTGCACGACCTGGCCCACGAGGTCTGCGACGGCCGCTGGCTGGCGCTCGGCGGCGGCGGGTACGGCCTGGTGCGCTGCGTGCCGCGCGCCTGGACCCACCTCATCGCCGAGGCCTGCGGGCACCGGCTGGACCCGATGACCGAGATCCCCGAGTCCTGGCGGGAGGACGTCGTCCGGCGCGGCCTGCGGGCCCGGCCGCCCACGCACATGACCGAGGGCGGCTACACCGGCTTCGCGCACTGGGACCCGTTCACCGAGTCCCGCGTCGACCGGGCCATCTCCCGCACCCGCCACGCCTCCTTCCCCTACGTCGGTCTGGACCCGGACGACCCCCGTGACTGAGCAGCACCCCCCGACCCAGCAGCTCGCCGTCGAGGACCTCCCGCCCGAGCCGGTGGCGGCCGAGACCGCGCCCCCCGCCGCGCCGGCGCACTGGGAGGCCGACGTCATCGCCGCGGACGGCGGCACCGTGCACCTGCGGCCGATCCGGCCCAGCGACGCCGACGGGCTGGTCGGCCTCATGGAGCGCAGCTCGGACCAGACGCGCTACTACCGGTTCTTCGGCCCGATGAAGCGGCTGTCGGACAAGGACCTGCACCGGTTCACCCACGTCGACCACGACTCCCGGGTGGCGTTCGTGCTCGTCCTCGGCGACCAGGTGATCGGCGTCGGCCGCTACGACCGCTACCCCGACACCGACGACGCCGAGGTCGCCTTCCTCATCGAGGACGCCCACCAGGGCCGCGGCCTGGGCTCGGTGCTCCTCGAGCACCTGGGCGCCGCGGCGCGGGAGCGGGGCATCCAGCGGTTCGTCGCCGAGGTGCTGGCCCAGAACAACCGGATGGTCCGGGTCTTCCTCGACGCCGGCTACACGCCGGAGCGCACCTACGAGGAGGGCGTCGTCCACCTCACCTTCCCGATCGCGCCGACCGAGACGGCGTTGCAGGTGCTCTACGAGCGGGAGCAGCGCAGCGAGTCCCGCTCGATCGCCCGGCTGCTCACGCCCACGTCGGTGGCGGTGGTCGGTGCCAGCAACGACGAGAGCAAGATCGGGCACGCCGTCCTGCGGCACCTGCTCGACTACGGCTTCCGCGGCCCCGTCTACCCGGTCAACCCGGGCACCCGGCACGTGCGCGGGGTGCCTGCCTACACCGGCATCGAGGCGATCCCCGACGTCGTGGACCTCGCCGTGCTCGCCGTGCCGGCCGACGAGGTGGCCGGGGTCGTGGAGGCGTGCCGGCGCAAGGGTGTGCGCGGGCTGGTCGTGATCTCCGGCGGGTTCGGCGAGTCCGGCCCCGAGGGGCGGCTCGCCGAGCGGCAGCTGGTGGCCGCGGCTCGCGCCTCGGGCATGCGCGTCGTCGGCCCCAACTGCCTGGGGATCGTCAACACCGACCCGGCGGTGCGGCTCAACGCCAGCCTGGCCCCGCGGGTCCCCGGGCGGGGGCGGGTGGGCTTCTTCGCGCAGTCCGGCGCGCTGGGCTCGGCGCTGCTCGAGCAGGCGCGCAGCCGCAACATCGGGCTGTCCAGCTTCGTGTCGGCCGGCAACCGCGCCGACGTCAGCGGCAACGACCTGCTGCAGTACTGGTCCACCGACCCCGGCACCGAGGTGGTGCTGCTCCACCTGGAGAGCTTCGGCAACCCCCGCAAGTTCGCCCGCCTGGCCCGCCAGGTCGGCCGCGACAAGCCGGTCGTGGCGGTCAAGAGCGGCCGGCACGTCCGGATGACCGAGGGCCTGGCCGGCACGTCGGTCTCGGTGCCCGAGGAGTCGGTGGCCGCGCTGTTCGCCTCGGCCGGGGTGATCCGGGTGCAGACGCTGGCCCAGCTGTTCGACGTCGGCACGCTGCTGGCCCACCAGCCGCTGCCGGCCGGCGACCGCGTCGCCGTCGTCGGCAACTCCACCGCGATGGGGGTGCTGGTCACCGACGCCGTCCTGGAGGAGGGGCTGCGGCTGGCCCGCGAGGCGCCCATCGACATCGGCGCCGGCGGCTCGGCCGAGGAGTTCCGGGCGGCGCTGCAGGAGGCGGTGGACGACGAGGGCGTGGACGCCGTCATCGCGGTGTTCCTGCCGCCGGTCAGCCGGGGCTCGGCCGAGTTCGGCCGCGCGCTGCGCGAGGTGGCCGAGGGCGCCGACAAGCCGATCGCGGCGACCTTCCTGTCGACCGAGGGGATCCCGCCGGAACTCGCCGTCCCCGGCGAGGACGGGACGCCGGCCCGCGGTTCGGTGCCGTCGTACTCCACCCCTGAGCGGGCGGTGATCTCGCTGGCCAAGGTGGTCGAGTACGCGCGCTGGCGCAGCCGCCCGGTGGGGGAGGTGCCGGAGCTGGCCGGCGTCGACGAGGCGGTCGCCCGCGCCCTCGTGCAGGGGGTGCTCGGCGACACCGCCGCAGGCCGCGCGCTCACCGACGAGGAGATCATCGCGCTGCTGGCGGCCTACGGCGTCCCGCTGCTGGCGACCCACACGGTCACCGACGCCGAGGCCGCCGTCGCCGCGGCCGAGCAGATCGGCTACCCGGTCGTGCTCAAGTCGACGGCGCCGTGGCTGCGGCACCGCTCCGACCTCGGGGGTGTCCGGCTGGACCTGGGCAGCGCCGAGGCGGTGCGCACCGCGTTCGCCGCCATCCCCTCCGGGGACCCGGTGATCGTGCAGGAGATGGCCGCGCCCGGGGTGGCCACCGTCGTGGAGATCGTCGACGACCCGTCCTTCGGCGCGCTGGTCAGCTTCGGCCTGGGCGGGGTCGCCACGGACCTGCTCGGCGACCGCGCCTACCGCACCCTGCCGCTGACCGACCTGGACGCCGCCGAGCTGGTCCGGGCGCCGCGGGCCTGGCCGCTGCTCAACGGGTACCGCGGTTCCGAGCCGGTCGACGTCGCCGCGCTGGAGGACCTGCTGCTCCGGGTCGCGCGACTGGCCGACGACCTGCCCGAGGTGCTGGGCCTGCGGCTGGAGCCGGTCATCGTCGGCCCGGCCAACCCCTGGCACGGCGGCCGGTCGCTGGTGGTCGCCGGCGCCAGCGTGCGGGTCGGCCCGCCGACGGCCCGGGTCGAGCCCGGCCCCCGGCGGATGCGGGTCCCCGGCGTCTGAGACGCCGAGAGCCGGCCACCCACTGGGTGGCCGGCTCTCGGCGACTGTCTGGAACGGCCCCGCGTCAGGGGCCCGTCCCGAGCTCGCGAGGGACGGGGGGACGCGGGGTCCCTTCTCAGGCGAGGTAGTCGCGCAGCGCGTCGGCGCGCTCCGGGTCGCGGAGCTTGGCCATCGTCTCGCGCTCGATCTGGCGCACCCGCTCGCGGGAGAGGCCGAACTGCTTGCCGATCTGCTCCAGCGTCCGGGGCTGGCCGCCGTCCAGGCCGAAGCGCAGGACGACGACGTCGCGCTCCCGGTCCTCGAGGGTCGACAGCACGTTGCGGACGTCGCCCTTCATCATCTGGAAGGCGACCGCGTCCTCGGCGACCGCGGCGTCGGCGTCCTCGATGAAGTCACCGAGGCGCGACTCCTCGTCGGCGCCGACGGTCTGGTCGAGGCTGACCAGGTCGCGGGAGTACTCGAGCAGCTCGGTGATCCGCTCGGGGGTCATGTCCAGCTCGAGACCGAGCTCCTCGGCGGTGGGCTCGCGCTCCAGCTCCTGGTGGATCCGGCGACGGGTGCGCACCACCTTGTTGACCTGCTCGGCCAGGTGCACGGGCAGCCGGATGGTGCGCCCGGAGTCGGCCATCGCGCGGGTGATGGCCTGGCGGATCCACCACGTGGCGTACGTGGAGAACTTGAAGCCCTTGGTGTAGTCGAACTTCTCCACCGCGCGGATCAGGCCGACGTTGCCCTCCTGGATGAGGTCCAGGAACGTCATGCCGTGGCCGGTGTAGCGCTTGGCCACGGAGACGACCAGCCGCAGGTTGGCCTCCAGCAGGTGCCGCTTGGCGGCCTTGCCGTCGATGGCCAGGGCCTTGTAGTCACGCTGGAGGGCGGGGGTCAGCTGACGCTCGGCCAGCAGCCGCTCGGCGTAGAGGCCGGCCTCGATCCGCTTGGCCAGCTCGACCTCCTGCTCGGCCGTGAGCAGCGCGGTCTTGCCGATGGTGTTCAGGTACACCCGGACGAGGTCGGTCGAGACCAGGCCAGTGGTGTCTGGCTCGCGGCGCGCGGTCCGGGAGCGCACCTCGAGGGTGTCGGTGGGGGAAGACTGCAGCAGCGTCACGATCTGTCTTCGTCCTTGCCTTCGGTTCGGATGCGTCCGTCGGTCGGCGGTGGCGACGGTGCGTCCGGGCGTCGTGGGTGGGGCTCCGGTCGGCCGGCTCGGTCGGCCGATGAGCCTCGCTCGTGTGTCCGTTGTGGTACGCCCTGTCCAACGGCGCCGACCCACTCGGGTGTTCCACGGATGCCCGCTTCACAGCAAACGCACAGGGCGTGTGTTCCGTCACCCCGCACTACCCACGGTCGTCGGGGCTCAGACCTCCAGCAGCAAGGTCATCGGGCCCTCGTTCACCGAGGAGACGAGCATGCGGGCGCCGAACACCCCGGTCGCCACCTCGCTCCCGCGCCGGCGCAGCTCGGCGACGACCTCGTCGACCAGCGGCTCGGCGACCTCGCCGGGGGCGGCCGCGTCCCAGGAGGGACGGCGGCCCTTGCGGGTGTCGGCGTAGAGCGTGAACTGGCTGACGACCAGCACCGCCAGGCCCAGGTCGCCGACCGAGCGGGCGCCGTCCTCGGTGGGGAAGACGCGCAGCTCGTGCACCTTGCGGGCCAGCGTGCGGGCCCGGTCGGCGTCGTCGTCCCGACCGACGCCGACCAGGGCCAGCAGCCCGCGCCCGATCTCGCCGACGACCTCCCCGTCGACGGTCACCGCCGCCGTACCGACCCTGCTCACCACCGCGCGCACCGGGCCATCCTCTGCCACACCGGGAGCGGCGACCGCTCGCGGTGGGCAGAGGACGGCCGGCGGTCAGCGACCGTTCGAGCGGTCGCTGCGGGTGGTGGGAGCCGCGTCGGTGTCGGCGTCGGCGGTCCCGGCGTCGGCGTCGGCGCCGGTGTCGGTGCTCGTGTCCGCGTCGGCGTCGGCGTCGGTCGCGGCGTCGGTCGCGGCGTCGGCGTCCTCGGTGCCCTCCCCGGTCTCGCCGCGCTCGCGGGCCTCGGTGGACTCCTGCGTGCGGGTGGCCGGGCGCTCGTCGGTGTCCGCCGGGGCCTCGGTCTCCTCGGCGGCGTCGGTCTCCTCGGCGGCGTCGGCGTCCTCCGCGGCCGCGTCGTCGGCCGGAGCGGCCGCCGCGTCGCCCTCCTCGACCCGGATGCGGACGGAGTCGACCGCCGGCATCTGGTTGGCGAACACCATCATCGGGATGCGGTGCGACCCGTCGCCGGCCCACGACATGCACTGGGCCTCACCGGCGGCGGGCAGCCCCGGGATCTGGACGGGGACGCTGTCGGGCGCGGCGCCGCCCTCGCCGTCCTCGGTCGCGACGAAGACGTCCTGACGCACCGGCTCGGGCGCCACGTCGGCGTCGCCGACCACGCGGCAGGCGGTGTGGAAGTGGCCGCGGACGATGCCGTTGTCGTCGAGGGTCGAGGACTCGAGGTAGTAGCCACCCTGCGCGGCGGGCAGGAAGCGGTCCCGGACGAGGTTGCGCGTCGACACGGTGAGCGTGAACGGCTGGCCGACCGTCACCGAGTCGGGGGCGTCGGTGATCAGCAGCTGCGGGTTGTCCTCGGCCGCGCCGACCTCGCCGAACGGGGTCGAGACGCACGCGGGCCCGATCTGGTTGCCGTCGTGCGGCGGCAGGTCGGAGTCCTCGCAGCCCACCGCCAGCGGCACCAGCGGCGCCGCATCGGCGGACGCCGGCGCGTCGTGGTCGTGGCCCGCGGCCGCGGCGGACTCCTCGCTCGCCGCCGCGGAGGACCCGGCGTCCGGCGTGCTGGTGGTGGCGGACGCCGTCGCGAGGCTGCCCGTGCCGGCCACCGCGACCCCGCCGAGCACCGCCCCCACGGCCATCGCCGCGGCGATCGGGAACGCTCGGTTGGTGGTGGACCTGCTCATGCTCTGCTCCTTGCGTGGTGACCACGGGCTCGTGCCCGCGTGGTGGTGGCTCGGGTCTCCCTCGGTCCGCTCAGGGCCTTGACGGTCCGGCCCAGCGTTCGGCCGAAGAGGACGAGGAGGACGGCGAAGAGGGCGGTGACCAGGGCGAACAGCACGAAGTTGAGCGTGTTCGACGCCCAGGCGGGGTTGTCGACGTCGGACGTGCCGGGCAGCTGGTCGTAGTCCACGAGCCCGGTCGACTCGAGGTACTCGATGTGCCGCTGGACGAAGGCCATCGCCTCGGCGGTGAACTCACGGATCACCGCGTTGCGCGTCGCGCCGCGCACCTCGGCGAGGACCGGCAGGACCTTCCCGTGCGCCTGGCGGAGCAGGAAGACGGCGCGCTCGTCGAACGCGGCGCCCTGCAGCCCGTCGATCTCGGCCATCCAGCCCTGCTGCTCGGGCGAGGGCTCCGGGGGGAGCGCCACGCCCAGCCGGCCGGCGGCGTCCTCGACGATCCCGTCGAGCTCGCTGTGCTCGGCGGAGATCTTGCTGCCGACCTCACGGACCGCCGGGTCCTCGGCCCGCTCGCTCATCCAGGTCCCGACCGGCATCTCCCACAGGCCGGCCTGCTTGACCTTGTGCAGCACCTCGCGGTCGGTGACCGAGAGGGGACCGCTGTCGGTGTCGGCCGGTTCGGCGGCCTCGGGAACGGCCTGCCCGTCGGACTGCAGGGCGGAGCCGATGCCCGCGCCCGCGTCCTCGCCCTCGTGGGCGAGCGGGCTGGTGACGGACGCCTCGCGCAGGGGGACGCTCTCGGCGGCCTCCTGCCCGGTGGGCGTGATCAGCGTGATGGCGACGGCCACGAGGGCGACGACCGCGAGGACCGGCAGGCCTGCGCGACGGGTTCCCGAGTGGGACCAGCGCAGCAGGACCGGAACGAGTCGCTGCCCGGAGGGACGGTGGTGCATGGGGAAGAGAAGCCCTCGATCGGGTGAGCGGGTGTGACCGAAAGAGGTTAGGCATGAGCAGAGCGTGATCGGAAGCCCGTGACGGAACGGTTCTCACGGGGTGCGGGATCCACCCGTCCGGGACGCGCCGCTGCGCCTCTCCGACGCCGCGCCAGCCCCCTGCGAGAGGGCCGGGAGGAAGGGGCAGGTGAGCCGCCCGCCACGCCGACGGCCCGCGCACGCCCCGGGCGCGTCGTCCTGAAGACGCCCAGAGGTCTCCCGCCACCGTCAAGGTGAGAGATCCCACGCGCGTCGCGGCGGCACGCCGGGCGGGACTCGCGGGCACCGCAGGGCCGGGGGACGACGGGAGCGCTGCGGTGGGGGACCGGCGGCGTCCTCGGCCGGTGACGTCCTCGGCCGGTGACGTCCTCAGCCGGCGGCGTCCTCAGCCGGCGGGGTCGGCTCCCCGGGAGCGGGTCGGCCGACCGGCTCGCCGCGGCTGTGGCCACCGGAGGCCGCGGCGGTGAGGACCACCCAGCGCGCCCGCTCGGCGTCCAGGCGGGCACGCGCCGCCCGGTTCCGGTACCGGCCCGCTACCTGGGCCCGCCCGGCCTCGTCCGCGTCCCTTGCCAGTTCCTCCAGGGTCGCGGCCACCTGGACCGCCGACGCGACCAGGCGGGTGGCCAGGGCGAGGACGTCGCGGGTGACCTCCTGGAGCCGGTCGGGCGGCAGCGGCTCGCGGTACGGCACCCGGGCCCAGACGACCTTGCGGCCGTCCTCGACCACCCATCCCCGTGCGCCGCACATCCGCGCGACCAGGGACAGGCCCATGCCGCCGAGTCCGGGGTCGCGGTCCAGCGCCGGGGTCGGCGGGCGACCGGGTGCGGCGTCACTGACGGCCACCAGCCAGCCGAGCACGGCCGCGGTGACGGTGACGTGGACCGGTGGCCGACCGTGTCGCAGCGCGTTCGAGACCAGTTCCTCGACGACCAGCAGGAGTCGCTCGCCGTCGTCGGTGCCGGTCGGCAACGACCCGTCGTGCAGCGCCGCGCGCACACGGCGGCGCAGAACCGCCAGGTCCGCGGTGCTGCCCGGCTGTCCCTCCCAGGTCGCCGTCCGGTGGGGGTCGCGTACCGGCGGGGGGTGGTGCGCCCACACGCTCACGCTCACGCGTCCACCCCCGGCCCCGAGGCGGCGCGACCCGCGGGGTCCACGCCCTGGGGCGGACGTGGACACACCCTCGGACCGGCCGGGCTCGTTCTGTTCGACCTCCGTCGGTGATGCCGGTCTACCCACCCACGGCGTGTCCATGCGGCACCGGGCGTCTCGCGGCCGGTCCGGCCGCGTCGTGCAGGACCAGGCCGAGGGTGTGGCGGCATCCGGTGTGGATGGTGCTGACGCCGTGGCGGACCGGTGCGGCCGACCAGCCGCGGGCGGAGCGGACCGGGCGGTCGCTGGTGGTGAAGACCAGCGCGTGTCCCTGGGGGAGCACGGTGGCGTGGCCGCGGGACTGGGCCCGGGACCGCTGCTCGACCACGAGGAACTCCCCACCGGTGTGGTCGGTGCCGGGCGTGTCCAGACCGACGACGACCTGCAGCGGGAACACCAGGTCGCCGTGGAGGTCGCGGTGCAGCGCGTTCCGATCGCCGGGGCCGTACCGCAGCAGGATCGGCGTGGGCTTGGCCTGCCCGGCTGCGTGGCACCGGTCCATCCACTCGTCGAAGCCGGCGATCTGCCGGAACTCCTGCGGGGTCAGCAGCGGACCGGACAGCGCCGAGCCGCTCGCGTCGAGGCGGGCGCTGGGTGCCGGCCGGTCGAGGTGGTCGACGCACGTGGCGAGCTGCTGGTCCGCTCGGTCCTGGCCGGACCGCCCGATCGGGGAGTCGGCCGTCGGGGAACCGCTACCGGCGGCTCGCCGCGACCGCGGCCCGCACGAGCTCGGCGACCTCGGGACGCGCGCAGTACGCACCGGCGGCCAGGAACGACTGCTGGATCACCTCGTCCAGGCGGTGCCGCGACATCATGTCGTCGCCCATGACCGCCTGCTCGGCCGGGCCCGGAGCGAAGACCACCGTCCGGACGCCGGCCGTCTCGAGCGCCCGCGCCTCGTGTCGCAGCAGCCGGGCGGAGTGCCGGCGCGAGGCCGCGTAGACGTTGAGCTGCGACCCCGCTGGCCCGCTCATCGGCGAGACGATCACGGCGAGGTCCAGACGGCAGCGGCGCAGCAGCGCGGCGTTCGTCGGCGAGTGCACGCCGCCGTCGACGTAGGTGTGCGCCCCGATCCGGACCGGCGCGAAGTACCCGGGCACCGCGCAGGACGCCGCGACCGCCAGGTGGATCGGCGCCGGTGGCGTGCCGGGCCGGCCGAACACGACCCGGCGACCGTCGTGCCGGTGGACGGCGCAGATCCACAGCGCGCGCTCGGGCCACTGCGGCCGCTCCAGCTCCCGCAGGGCGGCGAGCTGCTCGACGATGTCGTGCCGCCCGGGCGCCACCAGGGCCATCGCGGCGGCCAGCGGCCGGAACCGCCACGGCCGGGTCAGCGCCCGGTGCACCATCCGCGGTGCCGGCAGCCGCATCGGGCGGAGCAACAGCTCCAGCGGACGGAACGGGGCCAGCTCGGGCACCGGCGTGGCAGCGATCTGCCGCAGCACGTCGTCGTCGCCGGAGAGCGGAGCCTTGACCGTCCACGCGGCGAGGTCCTCGGCCTTGACGCCGAGCCGCAGCAGCGTGCCCGTGATCGAGCCGGCCGAGGTACCGACGATCACGTCGACCGTCCGCGCGTCGAAGCCGAAGTCGTGCTCGAGCACCGCGAGGACACCGGCGTGGTAGGCCTGCCCGACCACGCCACCGGCGCCCAGGACCAGCCCGACGCGTGTCACTGGGACAGTCTCCTCCCTGCGGGGCGCGGAGCGGAGCGCAGCTCGACGGGAGTCGATGCGGCAGGATCGCGCGGGTGCCGACCGTGACCATCGCCCAGGACGCCGCCGCCGACGACCTGCTCGGCCGCGACCCGCTCGCGCTGCTGCTGGGCATGCTGTTCGACCAGCAGTTCCCCATGGAGCGGGCGTTCGCCGGTCCCCGACTGCTGGCCGACCGCATGGGGGTCGACACGCTGTCGGCGGCCGACGTCGCCGACGCCGACCCCGAGCAGCTGACCGCGTGGTTCCAGGGCCCGCCGGCGGTCCACCGCTACCCGGGCTCGATGGCCGGGCGTGC
The DNA here is from genome assembly GCF_054050075.1 of Geodermatophilus sp. SYSU D00965. Classification (NCBI taxonomy): domain Bacteria; kingdom Bacillati; phylum Actinomycetota; class Actinomycetes; order Geodermatophilales; family Geodermatophilaceae; genus Geodermatophilus; species Geodermatophilus sp. SYSU D00965. The sequence continues at coordinate 78,743 of NZ_JBJGYQ010000010.1, forward strand.
CCAGGCGGTCTGCCGGCTGCTGGTCGAGCGCTACGACGGCCGCGCCGAGGCGCTGTGGGCCGACGTCCCGGACGGCCGCACCCTGCTGAAGCGGATCGGCGAGCTGCCCGGGTTCGGTGCGCAGAAGGCCAAGATCCTCGTCGCCCTGCTCGGCAAGCAGTACGGCGTGACCCCGCCGGGTTGGCGGGAGGCCGCGGGGGAGTACGGCGAGGAGGGATCCCGCCGCTCGGTCGCCGACGTCACCGGCCCGGAGTCGCTGGCCGAGGTCCGCCGGTTCAAGCAGGAGAAGAAGCAGGCCGCGAAGGCCGCTGCCGGCTCCTGAGGACGGCGCGCCGGGGGCGCCTGCACCGGCCCGGATCGGGTGGCACGATGGGCGGCGACCCGGGGCCGTGCCGGGCCGGGCGCCGTCGGGACGCCGGGCGGCACGACCCGCGGAGGGGATCCGCCGAGCGCCGGTCACCCGGTCGGCGGAGGAGAGGAAGCCCGTGGCCTCGAGCCAGCAGCCCGCGCGTTCCCGCCGGCCGCAGCCGGTCCTCATCACCGAGGCCGCGCCGAGCCGGGCCGAGCTGCACGCGGCACGCAAGAAGCGCTACGTGCTCACCATGGCCGTCCGCGCCGTCAGCCTGATCCTGGCAGCGGTCTTCTACCAGACGCTGTGGCTGGCGTTGATCTTCGCGCTCCTCGGCACGGTCCTGCCGTGGATCGCGGTGATGATGGCCAACGACGAGCCGCCGAAGAAGAAGCTCGACGTCAACCGGTACGCCGCACCGCGACCCGACCGGATCCTCGAGAACCCGGCCCGCCCGGGCCGGGTCATCGAGCACTAGCGGGTCAGCGGGCTCCCGGCCGCGCCACGACGGCCGCCGCCCGCGCCAGGCCGGCGTCCAGCGCCCGCACCGGGTCGCCGTCGGGGTCGGCCAGCCACACCGACAGCAGGCCGGCGGCGAACGCGTCGCCGGCGCCGGTGGTGTCGACGACGGCCGCCGCGTGCGCCTGCCGGTGCAGCAGCACGTCGCCGGAGGCCCACAGCGCGCCGTCCGCACCGAGGGTCACCACGGCCACCGGGTGGCGGACGGCGAGCGCGCGGGCCGCGGTCGCCGCGTCGGCGCACCCGGTGAGCAGCCGGGCCTCGGCCTCGTTGGGCAGCACCAGCGTGGCCGCGGCCGTGTCGGCCAGCCAGCGGTCGACGCCGTAGCGGCCCAGCGGACCGGTCGAGGCCGGGTCCACCGACACGGTGCACCCGGCCGCCGCCGCCGCGGTCAGCGCCGCCAGACCCGCCGCGCGCGGCCGCGGGTCGAGCAGCGTGTACCCGGACAGGTGCAGGTGGCCGCCGGGGACCGGCGCCGGGACGTCCTCGGGCCGCAGCGCCAGGTTGGCCCCGCGGTCGGCGAGCATGCTGCGCTGCCCGTCGGGCTCCACCAGGCAGACGACGGTGCCGCTGGCCGCGCCGGGGACGGTGCGGACCGCCGGGGTCACCCCGGCCGCGGCGAGGTCGGCGACCAGCCCGCGCCCGGCCGGGTCGTCGCCCACGCAGCCGGCGAGCACCACCGGCGTGCCCAGCTCGGCCAGGTGGACGGCGACGTTGGCCCCGGCGCCGCCACCACGGCTGCGGATGGCCGCCGGCCGGTCCGACCCCGGCGCGGGCTCGCCGTCGAGCACCACGACGACGTCGGTGGCCAGGTCACCGACGACCACGACGGTCACGGGCGGCCGCTCAGCGGGCGTGCGCGGCCAGGGCCGCGGCGATCTCGCCGGCCAGCTCGGCGTTGCGGAGCACCAGCCGCACGTTGACCGCCAGGGTGGCGCCCTCGCTGGCCCGGTGCAGGTGGTCGAGGACGAACGGGGTCACGGCCTTGCCGCGCACCCCCGCCGTCTCGGCCGCGGCCAGCGCCCCGGCGATGACCCGGTCGTGCAGCTCCGGGTCCAGCTGCTCGTCGGCCGGCAGCGGGTTGGCGACGACGACCGCGCCCGGCGCCAGGTCGCGGCGGGCGGCGAAGACCGCGGCGGCCTGCTTGGCGTCGTCCACGGACCAGTCGACGGTCGCGCCGGAGTCGGCGACGTAGAAGCCGGGGAAGGTCGTGGTGCGGTAGCCGACGACGGTCACCGACAGCGACTCCAGCCGCTCCAGCGTGGCCGGGACGTCGAGGATCGACTTCACCCCGGCGCAGACCACGACCAGCGGGGTGCGGGCGAGGGCGACCAGGTCGGCGGACTCGTCGAACGTCTCCGCCGACTGGCGGTGCACCCCGCCGAGCCCGCCCGTGGCGAACACCCCGATGCCCGCGCGGGCGGCCAGCAGCGCGGTGCTCGACACCGTCGTCGCGCCGCTGAGCCCCAGCGCGGTCGCCACCGGGAGGTCGCGCACCCCGAGCTTGGCCAGGTCCGGGTCGCCGCAGACCCGGTCCACCTGCTCGGCGGTGAGCCCCACGTGCGGCACGCCGTCGAGGACGGCGATCGTGGCGGGCACCGCCCCGCCGGCCCGGACGGCGGCCTCCACCCGGTCGGCGGCGGCGCGGTTGTCCGGCCGCGGGAGTCCGTGGGCGAGCAGGGTGCTCTCGAGGGCGACCACCGGGCGGCCGGCAGCGAGCGCGTCGGCGACCTCGGGGGAGAGCTGGGCGGGATGCGGCGGGGTCTCGGCGTGCACCCTGCCATCATGGGGGCGGGGGAGCCGTGTCCGGCCGCTGGCGGCGGGCGCGCCCCGACCGCCGTCCCCGATCTCCAGGGAGCAGCCCGTGAGCAGCACCGGCATCCTCGAGAAGCCCGACGTCCGCGAGGGCGACACCGGCAACGCCAACGAGGTCTTCCACTACGTCCGGAAGAACAAGATCGCCGAGAGTGCGGTCATGGGCACGCTCGTCGAGGCGCTCTGCGGCGAGGTGTTCCCGGTGACCAAGTCGCCCAAGCCCGGCAGCCCGGTGTGCCCGGCCTGCAAGGAGGTCTACGAGCAGCTCAAGAAGTAGGAGGACCCCCTTGCCCCCCGCCGCTCGCAGGCTCGCGGCGGTGCCCTGGACGGGGCCGAGGGACGCTCTCAGAGCAGGTCGAGGCGCCGGGCGCGCTCCAGCTTGGCCGCCCGGCGCTCCTGCCGGCGCTTCTGGTGCCGGCGCAGCGGTGCCGGCCAGCGCGCCTGGATGGTGGCGTTCAGCTCCGCGCCGAGCAGCACCGCCATCCCGAAGAAGAAGCAGAACAGGAGCGCGGCGATCGGGGTGGCCAGCGCCCCGTAGGGCAGCGTCGCGGTGAGGATGTCGGCCACGTAGGCGCGGGTCAGCAGCGCGGTGACGATGAAGAACGCCACGGCGAGCAGGGTGCCCGGCAGGTGCCGCCGCCAGGGCAGCCGCCGAGGCAGGACCACGTGGTAGAAGCTGGTCAGGGCCAGGACCAGGCCGACGAGCACGACCGGCCAGTAGACGGCGTTGACCAGCACCGTGGCGGTGTCGCGCCAGTCGGCCGGGAGCAGCGAGACCAGGACCTCGCGGCCGAGCACGAGCAGCGGCAGGGTGAGCACCGCGAGCACCATGCCGACGACGAACAGCCACAGCGCCATGAGCCGGGTGCGGATCGGTCCCCGGACGTCGCGCTGGTCGTAGGCGATGACGATCGTGTTCATGAACGTCGCGGTGCCCGACGACCCGGCCCACAGGGCGAGCAGGAACCCGACGCTGACCACGTCGAGCCGCCCGGAGCCGAGGATGTCGTTGAGCGTCGGCTGCACGAGCGAGTTGACGACGTCGGGCGTGAGCGCCCGGGCCGAGGCGGTGACCAGCTGGTCCTCGATCCGGGCGACGGTGGCCTCGCCGATGAACGTGCCGAGGTAGCCCAGCGAGCCCAGCAGCCCGATGAGCAGCGGGGGCACCGACAGGATCTGCCAGAACGCCGCCTCGGCGGAGAGGCCGAGGATGCGGTCGCCCCAGGCCTTGGCCACCGTGCGGGCGAGCACCTGCAGCGGCACGCGGACCGGCGCGGGCCAGCGGCTCAGGCGTCCCCGCGGTGGGGCCCCGGTCGCCGCGGTGGCGGCGGTCGCGCCGGAGGGGGCCGGTGCGGCACCGTCGGGGGCGCTTCCTGCGGGGGCCGGCGACCCACCGGGCAGGACGGTGCTCATCACCCCAGTGTGCACGTCGCCCCGCCGGGCGACCTGCGGCCGGCCGGGAGCCGCTGCGCAGGTCGCCCGATCGGAGGAGCGTCAGTCGCCCGAGTCGGAGGACTCCGGCTCCGCCTCGTCCGGTGCCGGCTCGGAGTCGGCCTCGGGCTCCGGCTCGGGAGCCACGCAGCGGATGACCGCCTCGGCGGCGTAGGTGGTCTCGAAGGTCTCGCGCCGGACCTCCGCGCCCTGCAGGTCGCGGATGATGCGGGTGACGGTCACGTCGAAGCCCTGGACGCCGGACTGGGCGATGCAGTCGCCGTCGTCGACCTTCTCCTGCACCGCCGGCTGGCGGTAGTTGGTCCGCGCGCCCTCGATCGCCTCGACCTCGTAGCGCTTGGTCCCGTAGAAGGTCACCGTGATCGAGCCGCCGCCCCCGGCGCGGGGCTCCCACCGGGTGTCGACGAAGACGCCGGTGTCGGTGTCGTTGCGCCACTGCAGGTCGATGACGCCCTCGTACACCGTGGCCTCGCGGCCGGCCGGGTAGCGGCTGATGTAGAAGCTGTGCGGTTTGTGGTAGACGTCCTCGAGGCCGGCGAAGAACACCGCGTTGAACATCGTCGTGGCGAACTGGCTGATCCCGCCGCCGACCGCCGTCGACAGCTCGCCGCCGCTGATGACGTTGGCCGGCACGTAGCCCTGCGCGGTGCCCCGCGGGCCGGTGAAGGTGTTGAGGCTGAAGGTCTCGCCGGGCATGACCAGCGCGCCGTCCACCTCCTCGGCGACCACGCGGATGTTGGTGCCGCTGGCGCTGTTGGTCGTGGTGGTCGTGAAGGAGCTGATCTCCTCGCGGATCCCGAGCGCCTGCGCCTCCTCGGTGGTGAGGTCGGCCGGGACCGGGCCCAGCTGGGCGGTCACGGCGCGCGGCGCCGGCTGGGGCAGCACCTCGAGCAGCTGGCCGGCCAGCTCCGCCGGGTCGACCCCCTGGCCGTCGACCGAGGGGACGACGGCGACCGCGCCGCCGGAGATCTCGAAGCGGGCGTCCTCGGCAGGGGTGCCGAATTCAGCGAGGTCGTCGCCGGTCGCCTCCTGCAGGGCCGCCGGGTCGACGGCGACGGCGAGCACGCCGTCCTCCTGCGGGGTGAAGGTCAGCGAGGCGGCGATCGCCTCCACCGGGATCTCCGCCGACGTGGCGCCGTCCTGGCTGGTGACCGTGACCGGCGCGGCCAGCGCGGGGGTGACGGTCTCGGCCAGCACCCGCTCGGCCTCCGCGGCGTCCACCGAGACCTCGGCGACGTCGACGGGCAGCTCGATCGGCGTGGCGGGGTCCCCGCCGGAGGCCAGCGTGGAGGTGATCGCCGCCGCGGACGCCTCCTGGTCGAGGCTGCGCCCCTCCTCGGGGGTCACCACGGTCGGCGTCGTCCCGTCGAGGGTGATCGTGGCGTCGACCGGGGCGCGGTCGACCTGGGCGGCGATCGCGTCGACCTGGGTGGTCAGCGCGTCGTCCTGCACGGTGAGCACCGGGTCGACGGCCCGGTCGCTGAACAGCGAGACCAGGCGGGTCCAGGGGTTGAGCGGCTGGTCGTCCGCGGCGTCGACGGTGCCGTCGACGTCCAGCGTGATGCCCGCGGCGGCGGGGGAGAGGGGCAGTTCCACGTCCTCGGCGACCACCACGTGGTCGGCGCCGATCCGGGGCTCCAGGTCGGCCCGCAGCCGCTCGGCGGCGGCGGCGGGGGACAGGCCACCGAGGTCGACACCGGCGACGACGGTGTTGCGGGGCACGTCCCCGCCGGCGACGAGCAGGTCGAGGCCGTAGGCCGCGCCGAGGACGGCGACCGCGGCGACGGGGGCCAGCACGGCCGGACGCCGCCACCACGGCCGGCCGGGGCCCACGCCGTCGGGGCTCGGGCCGTCGGGAGCCGGGCCGTCGCCGGGACCGCTGGAGCCCGGGCCACCGGAGCCGGGGCCACCGGGGACGGCGTCGTCGGTGGCGTCGTCGCCGGACCTCGGCGCGTGCGGCGCGTGCTCCGCGTCCGCTGCGGCGGGCGACACGGCGGGGGACTCCACCGGCGGGACCACGGAGGTGGGCGCCTGCTGCCCGGGAGCGGGCAGGTCGCGGGGGGCCTCGCCGGGAGCGAAGCGGATGTCCTGGGTCGCGCGGTCCTCGTCGTCCGACGCGACGGCCGGCGCGTCCCCGGACGGCTCCGGCTCGTCCGCCACCCCGGCGGCCCCGTCGGCGACCGGCGTCGGCTCGGCGTCCGCGTCGGCCTCGGCGTCGAGGTCGGAGTTGGAGTCGGGGTCGGCGGCGGGAGGCGCGGCCGGCGGGACGGGCGGGCCCGCGGGGGCGCTGCCCTCGGCGGTCAGCGGGCCGCGGTCGCGCGGCACCGGGCGCGTGTCGTCGGACAGCACCGGCTGCCCGAGCCGGACGGTCTGGTCCGGCAGTGCGGCGTCGTCCTCCGGAGCCGAGGGCTGCGGCGCGGACGGCGTGATCTGTGGGGGCATCGAGGGGTCTCCGGGTCGCCGTCGACCGGGGGACCCCGGGAACGACGGAGCCGCCGGCGTCCCGTCCGCACCAGGCGGGGAAGGGACGCCGGCGGCGGCGTCGGGTGAGGGCTTCATCGCAGTCTGCGACGATAGCTCCTCCGTCAGTGACTGAGGCGCTGCTCGCCGTCTGTCTCGATGATGTCGACGGCGATGTCGCGCAGCTTGCCCTCGTACTCACGGGCGTGGTGCCCGCAGAAGACGAGGTCGCTGCCGCTGGCGAGGACGACACGCACCTTGGCCAGCGCACCGCAGCGGTCACAGTGGAAGGGGACGACCAGGTCGTCGGCGGGCGGGGTCGTCGTCAGCGTCTGGGTCATCTGGGTCATCACTCGCTCTCTACCGCACGGACCCGCGGCTGCGGATCGGCCTCCTGCACAGCGCCAGGATGGAGCCCTCTGTTCCCGATCCTGCCGATCGGACGGGGGACTCGCCGGGTGCCGGTGAGCCGGGTGCCGCCTGATGCGGGTGGGGCGGGTCAGCAGGGACGTCACTGGGTGGTGCTGGTCTGTCGTCGTCGTGCCTGTGGTTCTCGTCGGTCTCGTGCGCCGGGTCAGTGTCCGGCTCGTGGGTCCGCTGCTGTCTTGACGTCCTCCACGCTACGCCGCTTACCCGGACGGTGACGGCGTACACCGCCCCTCCGGCTCATCCGGGTGAGATCGTGACCTCCTCGACACCCGGCTGTGACCTGGGGCACTGCGGTGTCACGCGCCCGGAACGTCGGCGCACCGTGGCGATCGGCCGCTCCCGACGGCGGCCCGAGCTGGGGCTCCGGGACACCCGCGCCGTGGAGCCGCCCGGGCCTGCCGGTGCCGGGACGAGACGTTGGGCCCTTCTCGCCTGGAGCGCGGACGCACGACTGTGACAAGCGACACAGCCTCGTCCGCAACCCGGCTCGGGGCCGTGCTCCCGGCCGCCGACGTGGTCGGCCGGCACTCCGGTCTCCCGAGGAGAGGGTCGCCATGTCGATCGACTTCGCGCCGTCCAGCGGCATCAACTTCGCGCTCAGTGGGGATCAGAAGAAGGTCCAGCTCGCCGCTCGCGACTTCGCGGAGAACGTGCTGGCGCCGATCGTCCGGGACGCGGACCGGGAGCCGGACCCCCTGAAGGCGTTCCAGATGACCAAGCCCGCCTACGTCGAGGCGTACAAGCGCGGGATCGCCTTCGGGATGCTGCCGAAGGAGTACGGCGGGGGAGGGCTGACCACCGTCGAACTGATCCTGGCCGCCGAGGAGCTGTGTGCCGTCGACCCGGGGTTCGCCTGCACGGTCCTGGTGAACGGCCTGGCGCTGATGCCGGTCTGGTACTGGGGGACCGAGGAGCAGAAGCGGCGGGTCATCGGAGCGGCCACGTCGGACCCGTCCGGTGAGTTCATCGCCGGGTACGCCGCCAGCGAGCCCCCGGGGACGCCCGGCGGCACGGCCAACTTCGACACCCCGCTGGCCCACCCCGTCGGCATCGGTGTGACCGCGCGGCGGGACGGTGACCACTACGTGCTCAACGGTCGCAAGTACTGGCCGTGCAACGTCGCGGGGTGGGACGGCGAGGGCGCGAACGTCAACCTCGTCGTCGTCCGCACGGACCCGGAGAAGGGCGGCACCGAGGGGCTCTCCGCGATCCTGGTGGAGCGCGGGACCCCCGGCGTGACGTACTCCCTGATCGACACCTTCGGGCACCGACTCACGCCGAACGCTGAGATCGTCTTCGAGGACGCCCGGGTGCCCGCCGACAACCTCGTGCAGGGGACGCTGGGGAACGGCGACCTGCTCATCAACCGCAACTTCGCCTGGTCCGGCCCGGTCGCCGGTATCGCCGCGGTCGGTGTCGCACGTGCTGCGTACGAGGCCGCGCTGCAGTGGGCGAGGACCTACACCGCGGGCAGCCCGCACCCGATGATCCAGTTCCAGAACGTGGGGTACGTGCTGGGCGACGTGGCCGCGCGCATCGAGGCCTGTCGGTACTTCTGCTGGAAGGCGGCGCACTACATCGACGAGCACGACTTCCACGGCGAACTGATCGGCGCGCTGAACAAGACCTTCTGCACCGAGATCCTCCTGGACAGCGTCTACAAGTGCATGCAGGTCGTCGGGGTCAACAGTGCCGACAAGAAGCACGCGTTCGAGAAGTACCTCAGGGAGGCGGCGATCTTCCCCATCTACGACGGCGGCAACTTCGGGATGCAGCGACGCCGGGTCCACGGCGTCCTGGCGAGTCCCGACTTCAACCCCCGGGCGCTGATGGACAACGAGAACGTCGAGTTCACCAAGGCCATGGAGACCATCGACACCGTCCAGCAGGTCGAGGCGCGGCCCCAGCCGGTGGCGCCCACTCCGCGCACCGCGCAGGGCGAGGACCTGCCCGCGGCGCCTGCGCCCACCGCGCAGCAACGCTGACCGAGACGACGAGGGCCCCTGGGCGTCTCCGCCCAGGGGCCCTCGTGGCCCTCCTGCCCTGCTCAGTCGAGGTAGTCGCGCAGCACCTGGGAACGGCTCGGGTGGCGCAGCTTCGACATCGTCTTGGACTCGATCTGCCGGATCCGCTCACGGGTCACGCCGTAGACCTGGCCGATCTCGTCCAGCGTGCGCGGCTGGCCGTCGGTGAGGCCGAAGCGCAGCCGGACGACGCCGGCCTCCCGCTCGGACAGGGTCTGCAGCACGCTGGTCAGCTGGTCCTGCATGAGCGTGAAGCTCACCGCGTCGACGGCGACGACGGCCTCGGAGTCCTCGATGAAGTCACCGAGCTGGCTGTCGCCCTCGTCGCCGATGGTCTGGTCGAGGCTGATCGGCTCCCGGGCGTACTGCTGGATCTCCAGCACCTTGTCCGGCGTGATGTCCATCTCCTTGGCCAGCTCCTCCGGGGTGGGCTCGCGGCCCAGGTCCTGGAGCAGCTCGCGCTGGATGCGGCCGAGCTTGTTGATGACCTCGACCATGTGCACCGGGATGCGGATGGTGCGGGCCTGGTCGGCCATGGCGCGGGTGATGGCCTGGCGGATCCACCAGGTGGCGTACGTGGAGAACTTGTAGCCCTTGGTGTAGTCGAACTTCTCCACCGCGCGGATCAGGCCGAGGTTGCCCTCCTGGATGAGGTCCAGGAACGCCATGCCGCGGCCGGTGTAGCGCTTGGCGAGGGAGACCACCAGGCGGAGGTTGGCCTCGAGCAGGTGGTTCTTGGCGCGCTCGCCGTCGCGGACGATCCAGTTGAGGTCGCGGCGCATCTGCGGGGAGAGCTTCTGGCCCTCCTCCTCGGCCTGGCGCAGCCGCTCGGCGGCGTAGAGCCCGGCCTCGATCCGCTTGGCGAGGTCGACCTCCTCCTCCGCGTTGAGCAGCGCGACCTTGCCGATCTGCTTGAGGTAGGCGCGGACCGAGTCGGCCGAGGCGGTGAGCTCGGCGTCCTTGCGGGCCTGGCGGAGGGCCTCGGACTCCTCCTCGTCGTCCCACTCGAAGTCGCCACCCTCGGCGGCGGCCTCCTCGGGGGTGGGCTCGGCGTCGGCGACGCCGTCGGGGCCGGCGACGACGGTCTCGTCGATCTTGAGCCCCTCGCCGTCGACGACCGCGACCGTGGCGTCGTCGGTGGCCACGGCGGTCAGCACGGCGCCGCCCTCACCGGTGCCCGGCGACGGCGTGATGCTCGGCTTGCGGGAGCCCTTGGCGGCGCTGGTCTTCGCCGGTGCCTTCTTGCGGGCCGGGGCCTTGGCCGGTGCGGCCTTGGCGTCGCCTGCGGATACCGGTGCGCTGGTCCTGGTCGCCCGGGGGGCGGCGGCGACCGTCCTGGAGCGACTCGAGGTGCTCGCTGCGGCTGCTTCCGGTGCTGGCTGGTCGGCGGGCACTCAGGTTCCTTCCCGTTCTGGGTGCGTTCCCCGGGGGCCCTGTGGTCCCCGGGCAGCGGCCTCGGCCGGCGTCCGGAGCGGGAGAGGTCCCGACGAAACGACCGGCGTTTGGCCGGCGCGGGTGCGGGGGATGCCTCTCGGCTGAGGAGCGACGGGGCGGGGCTCTCTCATTGTAACGACGGACCGCGCCGAAACCACCGTTGCGGACCCGTGGTGCTCGCTCGCACGGGGTGAACGGACCGGTCCAGGCACGTTCTCACCCTGTGTGGTGGCCCGGCAGCCGATGGGCACGCGGCGCGCCGGGCTCACTGCCCGATGCGCTCCTCCGCCGCGAGGGCCGCCCCCACGATGCCGGCGTCGTTGAGCAGCTGCGCCGGGACGACCGGCGTGCGCGTGGTCAGCATGGGCACCCACTTGTGCGCCTTCTTGCTCACGCCGCCGCCCACGATGACCAGGTCCGGCCACAGCCCGGTCTCCAGGACGTCGAGGTAGCGGTCGACCCGCTTGGCCCACTGGGGGTAGCTGAGGTCCTCCCGCTCGCGGGCGGCGGCGGACGCCCGCCGCTCGCCGTCCTCGCCGTCGACCTGGATGTGCCCGAACTCGGTGTTGGGCACGAGGACGCCGTCGGTGAACAGCGCACTGCCGATGCCGGTGCCGAAGGTCAGCATCAGCACCACGCCCTTCTTGTCGCGGCCGGCTCCGTAGCGCATCTCGGCCAGCCCGGCGGCGTCGGCGTCGTTGAGGGTCTGCACGCCGTCGGGCAGGACGGCGTCGAGCCCCGCGGCGACGTCGGTGCCCAGCCACGTCTTGTCCACGTTGGCCGCGGTGAAGGCGACCCCGTGCTTGAGGACGCCGGGGAAGGTGACCCCGACGCGCCCGTCCCACTCGAAGTGCCGGACCACCCGCGACACGACGTCGTAGACCGGCTGCGGCAGGGCCGGCTGCGGCGTCTCGATGCGCAGCCGCTCACCCTTCAGCTCCCCGGTGTCGAGGTCGACCACGCACCCCTTGATCCCGCTGCCACCGATGTCCACCCCGAAGCCCAGCACGCGGTCAATCTAGTGACCGGCGCCGCAGGCGGCAGTCCCGCTCGTGCAGGATCGCCCCGTGACCACCCCCGTGGACCCCGCCGCCCTGCTCGACCTCGCCGTCGCGACCGCGCGCGAGGCCGCCGACCTGGTGGCCCGCGGGCGCGCCTCGGCGGCCGCGCAGGTCGACGTCAAGTCCAGCCCGACCGACGTCGTGACCGCGGTCGACAAGCAGTGCGAGGAGCTCATCACGGCGCGGCTGCTGGGGGCGCGGCCCGACGACGGCGTCCTCGGTGAGGAGGGCGCGTCGCGGGAGGGGCGCAGCGGGGTGCGCTGGGTGGTCGACCCCATCGACGGCACCGTCAACTTCCTCTACGGGCTGCCCGCGTACGCGGTCTCCATCGGGGCCGAGGTGGACGGCGCCGGGGTGGTCGCGGGCGTGGTGCTCAATGCGGCCACCGGGGAGACGTTCACCGCCACCGCGGGGGGAGGGGCGTTCGTCACCTCCCCGGCGCACCGGGAGCCGGTCCGGCTGCAGTGCAGCCGGCCGGCGTCGCTGGGCCAGACGCTGGTCGCCACCGGCTTCGGGTACCGGGAGGAGCAGCGGCGCGCGCAGGGGGCGGTCGTCGCCCGGCTGCTGCCCGAGATCCGCGACATCCGCCGCTTCGGCTGCGCCGCGCTGGACCTGTGCGCGGCCGCGGCCGGCCGGCTGGACGCCTACTACGAGGAGGGACTCAACCCCTGGGACTACGCCGCCGGGGCGCTCGTGGCCGCCGAGGCGGGGCTGGTGGTCACCGGGCTGCCCGGCCGCCCGTTCGCCGACCCGCTCGGGATCGCGGCCGCGCCGTCGGTCGCCGAGGAGTTCGTCGCGCTCCTGGACCGCTTGCACCCCCGCTGAGGGAGGACGCCGTCCGCTCTCAGCAGGCGGCGGCCGCGCTCTCGACGGTGCTGAGCGCGGCAGCGACCTCCTCGGGGCCGGAGAGGCTGTCGGGGAAGGCGAACTCCGGGCCGATGACCAGGTCGACCTGGGCGGTGGCCCGGGTGTCGAGGTAGTCGCCGGCGCCCTGGAGGAACAGCCCCAGGTAGGCGGCCGCGTCGTTGCCCCGCGGGCCGTGCCGGATCTCGCCCACCCCGGTCACCTCGCGGTCGCTGGGGTCGTTGGCGACCTCGTCGACGACGAAGCCGCGGCCCTGCAGCTCGGCGGCGACCTGCTGGGCCAGCCCCGCGGTGTCGGTGGCGTTGAAGACCCGTACCGACAGGGTGCCCGGGTCCAGCGACGGCGGGGCGGCCGACGCGGTGGTGCACGCCGCCGCCTGGGCGGCGTCGCGGTCCTGCTCGTCCTGCAGGACGTTCCACCACACGGCCAGCGCGGCCAGGGCCAGCACGAGCAGGAAGATCAGCGGGGGGATCGGGCGCCGGCCGCTGCGGGGGCGCACCGCGGGACGGTCGGTCGGCGGCGCGCTCACGGGCTGTCTCCCCCTCGATGCCTGGTGGTCGGCGGGAGTCTAGGGCCGGTCGGCGGGGCTAGATGGCACCGTCGTCCAGCGCGGCGCGTCCCCGCTCCACGCAGGGGTCGATGCGCTCCTCGTAGCCGGAGGTGTCCTTGCCGGCCATCGCGCCCGCCTTCGAGCGGGCCACGATGCCGGCGACGATCGCGGCGAACTTGAAGTAGGCGAACGCCACGTACCAGCGGAGGTCGGCGAGGTCGAGGGAGGTGTGGGATGCGTAGCGCTCGGCGACCTCCGTGCGGCTGGGGAAGCCCGGCAGCGCCGTCACGCTGCTCTGGCCGGTGATGCTCTCCTCGCCGGCCTGGGGCCAGTAGACGAACAGCATCCCCAGGTCGGCGAGCGGGTCCCCGAGGGTCGACATCTCCCAGTCCAGGACGGCCCGGATGCGGCCGGGGGTGTCGGGGTCGAGCAGGCAGTTGTCCAGCCGGTAGTCACCGTGGACGACGGCGTGCCGCTGGGTGGCCGGCACCGTCTCGGCCAGCCGGGCGGCCAGCGCGTCCAGGCCGGGGCGGTCGCGGTCGCGGGTGGCGTCCCACTGCTTGGTCCAGCGGCGCACCTGCCGGGTCATGAAGCCCTCCGGCCGCCCGAAGCCGCCCAGGCCGACGGCCTCGTAGTCGACCGAGTGCAGGTCGGCGAGGACGTCGACGAGCCCCTCGCCGATGCGCCCGCGCTGGGCGGGCTCGTCGGCGTAGCCGGGCGGGATGGTGTCGACGACGTGCAGCCCCACCACGCGCTCCATCACGTAGAAGGGGGCGCCGAGGACGGCGGGGTCGGTGCACAGGTGCAGGGTGCGGGGGACCGGCACCGGCGTCGGCCCCAGCGCGCTGACGACCCGGTGCTCCCGCTCCATGTCGTGCGCGGTCGCCAGTACCGCTCCGGTCGGGGGCCGGCGCAGGATGACCTCGTCGCCGGGCGCCCCGCAGTCCGGGGTCACGATGTACGTGAGGTTGGACATGCCCGCGGCGATGAGGTCGACGCGCACGTCGCGCCAGCGCTCGTCGCAGAAGACGGAGGCCAGGTAGGGCCCCACGACGGACGGATCGGCACCCACCGGAGTCGCCACGGGCGCAGGGTAACCTCTGGCGCTCCGCATCCCGTCCGACCGGATCCGGTGCCGATGTGTTCGACCCGTCGGACCGGGCACAAACGGGGACCGCGCGACGTTGGGGGGTCCGCCGGTCACTCCGGAGCCGGAGCCCCCCGTCGCCGGAGGGTCGGCCGGCGCGGACTGCAGCACCCGGTCGGTGCCCGCTCAGGCGGGTGCCGGCCTCCCGACCACCGGTCGCCCCCGGCGACCGGCCAGGACGACAGCGCCCCGGCGCAGCCGTCAGACGATGCGGGCGCCGACGCCCGAAGAATCCCCGGAGGAGGGGCACACCCCATGGCCACCGACTACGACGCCCCACGCCGCAACGAGGCCGACGAGCTCGGCGAGGACTCGCTCGAGGAGCTCAAGGCGCGGCGAGCCGAGGCGCAGTCCTCGTCGGTCGACGTCGACGAGACCGACTTCAACGAGAACCTCGAGCTCCCCGGCGCGGACCTGTCCAACGAGGAGCTCACCGTCCGTGTCCTCCCCAAGCAGGAGGACGAGTTCACCTGCTCCCGGTGCTTCCTCGTGCAGCACCGCAGCCGGCTCGCCGCCACCAAGGGCGACCAGCTGTACTGCCGCGACTGCGCCGCCTGAGAAAGGACCCCCCTGCCCCCCTCGCAGGCTCGCGGCGGGACCCTGCAGGGGAGCCGCCCGGGAGAGGGCTCGACGGAGGAGGAGTCGATGACCGACGACCGTGAGCGGACGGCCGCGGTGCGTGACGTACCGCCCCCGCGCCCGGTTCCGGCCGCGGCCACCGCTGGCCCACCGGCCGAGGAGGGCCCGCTCGCCCGGGCCGGCCGGAAGGTCGCCGACGCCGTCTCCGGGTTGCTCGGCGGCCCGGCCGGCGGCGCCGACGAGGGACGCCGGTCGGCTGCCGCCGCCACACTGCGCGACGTGGCGTCCGCGGTCGCGGCGGCCGCCGGGTCCCTCCTCGGGGGCAGCGGCGACCGCGACCGCCCGCGCGGTGGGGACACCCCGCCGGCGGAGGGCGGCACCGGCTGGGCGCCCGGCGCGGTCCTGAGCGACCTGCTGGCCGCGGCCGTCCCGGCGCTGCCCATCCGCGACGGCCGCCGGCTGCGCGAGGCGTACCCGGACGCCACCGACGAGGAGATCGCCGACGCCCTCGTCGACCGCGCCGTCCGGCTGACCGGGGCGATCGGCGCGGCCACCGGCGGGATCACCGCCGCGTCGTGGTTCGCGCCGGCGTCGCTGGTGGCACTGCCCCTGGAGCTGGGTGCCGAGACGGTGCTCAGCGCCGCGGTGGAGGTCGTGCTCATCGGCGAGCTGCACGAGCTCTACGGCCGGCCGGCGCCCGGTGACGCCCGGGCCCGCGCGGCCGCCTACCTGTCGAGCTGGTCGTCGCGGCGGGCCGTCGCCGACTCGCCCGTCCCCGGCCTCGGCGTCCTGCTGACCGGAGCCACGGTGCGGGGCCTGCGCCGCAGCGTCGGCCGCCGGCTGGCCCGGACCGTGCCGGCGGCCGCGCCGTTCCTCGTCGGGGCGGCGCTGGGCGGGCGCGGCAACCGCCGGGCCACCGAGGCCCTGGCCCGCCGCGTGCGCGCCGACCTGCAGTCGCCCCGACCCCGCTGAAGGACCCCGTCCTCCTCAGCCCTCGCAGGCTCGGGGCGAGCCTCGGGACGGGGCCGGGCCGGCGCGCGGCTAGGGTGCCGACGTGCCCGACCCTGCCGTGCCCGTGACCGCACTCCCGGAGGTCGCCGTCCACGAGATCGAGGTGCCGGTCCGGCTGACCTCCCCCGAGCACGTCGTCCCCGCCTACGCGCTGCCGGGCGATGCCGGCGCCGACCTGTCCGTCGCCGAGGACGTCGAACTGGCGCCGTTCCAGCGGGCGCTCGTGAGCACCGGGGTGGCCGTCGCCATCCCCGAGGGCTACGCCGGGTTCGTGCACCCGCGGTCGGGCCTGGCGCACCGGCTCGGGCTGAGCCTGGTCAACGCGCCGGGCACCATCGACGCCGGGTACCGCGGGGAGATCAAGGTCAACCTGGTCAACCTGGACCCCACCACGCCGCTCACGCTGCGCCGGGGCGACCGGGTCGCCCAGCTCGTCGTGCAGCCGGTGGTGCGGGCGCGGTTCGTCCCGGTCGAGCAGCTGCCGGACAGCTCCCGCGGGACCGGCGGGCACGGCTCGACCGGCGGGCACGCGAGCGCACAGTCGAAGGGGCTGAGCTGACATGCCGTTCGGACGCCGACGCAACCGGATCGACCGCAGCCTCCGCGAGCGCGGGGTGCCCCCGGAGCCGCAGCACCGCGAGCGCGAGGTCGAGGAGACCTCCGGCCCGTGGGACGAGGCCGACGCGCCCGACGACGGCGTGGCCCGCATCGACCTGGGCTCGCTGCGACTGCCCGCCGTCCCGGGGATGGAGCTGCGGGTCGACGTCAACGCCCAGCAGAAGGTGATCGGCGCGACCCTGCGGGCGGGGGAGTCGCTGCTGCAGGTGTCGGCGTTCGCCGCGCCCCGGGCCGGTGGCATCTGGGACGACGTCCGCGCCGACCTGGCACGCAGCGCGTCCGGGCAGGGCGGCCGGCTCCGGGAGGTCGAGGGGCCGTTCGGCCCCGAGCTGGCCGGCTCGGTGCTGGCGACGCCGCCCGCGCAGCCCGGCCAGCCGGCACCCAAGCCGGTGCGTCGTGCTGCCCGCTTCCTCGGGGTCGACGGCCCGCGGTGGTTCCTGCGCGGCATGGTGAGCGGCCCGGCCGCCGAGAGCCCGGAGGCGGCGGCCGCGCTGGAGGAGGCGTTCCGGCAGATCGTCGTCGTCCGCGGGCACGACCCGATGCCGGTCCGTGAGCAGCTGCCGCTCACCCTGCCGCCGCAGGCGGCGGCGCAGGTCGCCGCCCAGGCGGCCCGGCGGCAGGGCCAGGCCGGGCCGCAGCCCGCGCCGCCGCAGGCCCCGACCCCGCCGCCGCCCGGCCCGTGAGCACCACCACCGCCGCGTACGGACCGCACCCGGACCAGTTCCTCGAGCTGACCCTCCCGGACGGGCCCGGGCCTGCACCGGTGGCCGTGGTCCTGCACGGCGGTTTCTGGCGGGCCGCGTACGGGGTCGAGCTGGCCCGTCCGCTGGCCGCCGACCTGGCCGGCGCCGGGTTCGCCGCGGTCGCCGTCGAGTACCGCCGGGTCGGCGCCGACGGTGGCTGGCCGGCCACCCTGGAGGACGTCGCGGCGGCGCTGGACGCCCTGCCCGGCCTCGACGGCGCGGACCGGCTCGACCTCACCGACGTCTCCGTGGTGGGCCACTCCGCCGGCGGCCACCTGGCCGCGTGGGCCGCCGGCCGCGCCCGGCTGCCGGAGGGGGCGCCCGGCGCGGACCCGCGGGTGCGGGTGGCCGCCGCCGTCCTGCAGGCCGGGGTGCTCGACCTGGAGACGGCCGCCGCGCAGGGGCTCGGCGACCGCGCTGTCCAGGCGCTGCTCGGCGGGGAGCCGTCGGACGTCCCGGAGCGGTACGCCGCCGCCGACCCGGTGCGGCTGGTGCCGGCCGGCGCCGACCTGCTGTGCGTGCACGGCACCGCGGACGACGTCGTGCCGCCGGAGCAGAGCGAGCGCTACGCGCGGGCCGCGGAGGCGGCGGGGGAGCGGGTCGAGGTGCGGCTCGTCGACGGCGACCACATGGTGCTGATCGACCCCGCCGGAGCGCCGTGGGCGCTGGTCCGCGAGTGGCTGCGGGACCGCACCGCCGGGCGGCGCGCCCGATCTACGCTCTAGGGGTGACAGAGACTCGTTCGGGCGGCTGGCTCGCGCGGACCCTCCAGCGGCTGACCGCCGACGACCACACCATCGACGCCGAGCAGCTGCGCGCCGGGTCGGCCAGGTCCGGGTGCGAGCCGGTCAGCGCGTGCCGCAAGGGGGAGGTCGTCACGGTCACCGGCCGGCTGAAGTCGGTCGTCTACACCCCTCGCGAGACCGTCCCGACCCTCGAGGCCGAGCTGTTCGACGGCTCGGGGTCGGTCACGCTCGTCTGGCTGGGCCGCCGTCGGATCCCCGGCATCGAGCCGGGCCGCACGCTCAGCGCCCACGGCCGGTTCGCGTCCTTCGACGGCCGGCAGGTCATCTACAACCCCCGGTACGAGCTGAGCGCCGGGTGACGGCTGCGCCCGAGGGGGACGGGCGCCCCGGTCCCGGGGGCGGACCCGAGCCGGCCGAGAGCGGGGCCACGCCCGGCCCCGTGGCCTTCGACCGGCACCTGGTCCTGGAGCAGCTCGGTGGCTGGCGGGGCATGATCGACGCCTCGCTGCCGACGATCGCGTTCATCGTCGGCAACTCGCTCGGCGGGCTGCGGGCGGGCATCGTGTCGGCGCTCGGCGCCGCCGTCCTCGTCTTCGGGCTCCGGCTGGTGCGCCGGGAGAGCGTGCAGCAGGCGGTCAGCGGCCTGTTCGGCGTCGCGATCGCCGTCGGCATCGCCGCCTTCTCCGGCCGGGCCCGGGACTTCTTCGTACCGGGGCTGATCCGCAACGCCGCGCTCGGCGTGGTGCTGCTCGGCTCGATCCCGGTGCGCTGGCCGCTGGTCGGGGTGATCGCCGAGTTCCTGGCCCCGAGCCACCTGGGGGCGATGGCGTCGCACTCGATGCCCGGGCTGCGGCGGCGGATCGACCGGGTGAACGCACACCTGCACCACCGTCCCGCGCCGGACCCGCAGACCGGCGAGCGACCGAAGGACCCCGAGCCGGAGCGGCACTGGCGCGAGGACCCGCGGATGCTGCGCGCCTACTCGTGGCTGACGGTGATGTGGGGTCTGGTCTTCCTCGCGCGCGTCCTCGTCCAGTGGGTGCTCTACCGCGCCGACGAGGTGGAGCTGCTCGGCACGGCGTCGCTGCTGCTCGGCCTGCCGGTCACCGCCGTGGAGGTCGTGGTGACCCTGTGGGTGGTGTCCCGGCTGCACCGGCACCGCGCCGAGCCGGCCGACTCCGGCCCCGAGGAGCAACGCCCCGCCGCGTGAGAAAGGACCCCCTGCCCCCCGCCACTCGCACGCTCGCGGCGGGACCCTGCAGGGGGGCCGAGCGGTGAGCAGGACGGGGTCCTGTCTCAGGCGACCGTCGCGGGGGAGAGCACCTGCTGCAGCTGCTCCTCGACGTCGGCGTGCGTGACGAACAGCAGCTCGTCCCCGGCCTCGAGGGGCTCGTCGGGCCCGGGGGTGATGACCCGCTCGCCGCGCAGGATCGCGGTGAGCACCGTCTCCCGCGGCAGCGGCACCTCGCCCAGCGCCTTGCCCACCCACGGGGTGTCCTCGGCGAGGGTGATCTCGACGAGGTTGGCCGCGCCCTTGCGGAAGCTCATCAGCCGGACGACGTCGCCGACGGTCACCGCCTCCTCGACCAGCGCCGCGAGCACCCGCGGTGTGGAGACGGCGACGTCCACGCCCCAGGCCTCGGTGTAGAGCCACTCGTTGCGGGGGTCCTTGACCCGGGCGACGACGCGGCCGACGGCGAACTCGGTCTTGGCCAGGAGCGAGACGACCAGGTTGGCCTTGTCGTCGCCGGTCGCGGCCACCACGACGTCGCACGTGGCCAGCTGCGCCTCCTCCAGCGAGGAGACCTCGCAGGCATCGGCCTGCACCCACTCGGCACCGGGCACCGAGCGGGTGCGGACCTTGCGGCCGTCCTTCTCGATGAGCATCACGGTGTGCCCGTTGGAGAGGAGCTCGCCGGCGATGGAGCGGCCGACGGCGCCGGCACCCACGATGGCAACGCGCATCAGTGTTCCCCTCCCTGGGGACCCCGTTCGACCACCTCGTGCACCCGCGGGGTGATCGCGTCGGTCGAGGCGACCACCAGCTGGTCGCCGTCCTGCAGGACCGTGGCCGGGGTCGGCAGCTGGGCATCGCCGTAGCGGACCAGCCAGGCGGCGCGGGCGCCGGAGGCGGCCTCCAGGTCGGCGAGCTTGCGGCCCACCCAGGCCTCGGTCACGGTCACCCGCATCAGCAGCACCTGGCCGGTGGGCTCCCGCCAGAGCTCGCTGACCTTGACCGAGAGCAGCTCGCGGAGCAGCCGGTTCACCGTCCACGGGACGGTGGCCACGCTCGGGATGCCCATCCGCTCGTAGACCTCGGCGCGCTTGGAGTCGTAGATCCGCGCGACGACGTGCTGGACGCCGAAGGTCTCGCGCGCGACGCGGGCGCTGATGATGTTGGAGTTGTCGCCGCTGCTGACGGCGGCGAACGCCCCGGCGGAGTCGATGCCGGCGTCCAGCAGCGTCTGCCGGTCGAAACCGAGCCCGGTCACCTGGCGGCCGGTGAAGTCGGGGCCGAGCCTGCGGAAGGCCTCCGGGTCCTGGTCGATGACGGCCACGCTGTGGCCGATCTCCTCCAGGCGACGGGCGATCGCCGATCCGACGCGGCCGCAGCCCATCACGACCACGTGCACTGGGTTCTCCCCGCTCGTGCGCCGGCGCCTGCCGCCCGCGCTGTCCGGCCGCGAAGCTACACCCGGGCGGGGCCGTCGCCGTCGTCCGCAGCGCCGCATCTCACCCTCCGGGCGGGGGCGGCAGGTCACCCGGCGTCCGTACCATCGCGCCGTGCCACACCTGTCCGACCTCGGACACCTCCCGAAACGGCTGCTCCTCGGCCGCGCCGTCCGCAGCGACCGCGCCGGGGAGTCGTTGCTGCCCAAGCGGCTCGCCCTGCCCATCTTCGCCAGCGACCCGCTCTCCTCCGTGGCCTACGCCACGCAGGAGATCCTCATCGTGCTGACGCTGGCCGGCACGGCGTTCCTCTTCCTGGCGCCGTGGCTGGCGATCGCCGTCGTCGCGCTGCTGGCGACCGTGGTGCTCTCCTACCGCCAGGTCGTCCGGGCCTACCCCTCCGGCGGTGGGGACTACGAGGTCGCCTTCAAGAACCACGGGCAGTTCGCCGGCCTCACGGTGGCCAGCGCGCTGCTGGTCGACTACGTGCTGACCGTCGCGGTGTCCGTGGCCTCCGGCACGGACAACATCATCTCCGCGTTCCCCTCGCTCAACCAGCACCGCGTGGTCATCGCCGTGGGGCTGGTGGCGCTGCTCGCGGCGGCCAACCTGCGCGGGCTGCGCGAGTCGGGGCGCACCTTCGCCGTCCCGACGTACCTGTTCATCACCGGCATCCTGGTGATGGTCGCCACCGGGCTGGTGCGGGACCTGTTCACCGATTCCCCGGTGGTCGCCGAGACGGCCGGCTACACGGTCACGCCCGAGCCCGGCTACGAGAACCTGGCCGGGTTCGCGCTGCTGTTCTTCGCGCTGCGCGCGTTCGCCTCCGGCTGCACGGCACTGACCGGGGTGGAGGCGATCGCCAACGGCGTCCCGGCCTTCAAGCCGCCGAAGAGCAAGAACGCTGCCACCACGCTGGCGCTCATGGGCGGGATCGCCGCGACCATGTTCGCCGGCGTCACCGCGCTCGCCCTGGCCGGCGACGTCAAGTACGTCGAGAACCCCTGCGACCTCGAGGGCTTCGCCAACTGCGAGACCGAGCCGCAGCGGACGGTCATCGCCCAACTCGCCGCGGCGACCTTCGGCGGGGACACCTCGCCGCTGTTCTTCTACATCCAGGCGGCCACCGCGCTGGTCCTCATCCTGGCCGCGAACACCGCGTTCAACGGCTTCCCCCTGCTGGGGTCGGTGCTCGCGCAGGACCGGTTCATGCCGCGCCAGCTGCACACCCGCGGGGACAAGCTGGTCTACAGCAACGGCATCCTGCTGCTGGCCGGGTTCGCCGCGCTGCTGATCGTCGCGTTCGACGCCGATGTCAACCGGCTGATCCAGATGTACATCGTGGGCGTCTTCACGAGCTTCTCGATCGGCCAGTGGGGGATGGTCCGGCACTGGAGCCGGGAGCTGCGCACCGAGACCGACGCGCTGGCCCGCCGCCGGATCCGGCGCTCGCAGACCATCAACGCCCTCGGCGGGTCGCTGACCAGCGTGGTCCTGGTGATCATCGTGATCACCAAGTTCACCCGCGGCGCGTGGCTGGTCATCCTCGTGATGCCGCTGCTGTTCCTGCTGATGAAGGCGATCAACCGGCACTACTCGCACGTGGCCGAGCAGCTGGTGCCCGACACCGACTCCCGGATGCTGCCCAGCAAGGTGCACGCCATCGTGCTGGTCTCCAAGGTGCACAAGCCGACGCTGCGCGCGCTGGCCTTCGCGCGGGCCACCCGCCCGGACGTGCTGACCGCCCTCACGGTCAACGTCGACGACGCCGAGACCCGCGGGCTGCAGGCGCAGTGGGAGAAGTACGACATCCCGGTCCCGCTGACCGTGCTCGAGTCGCCGTACCGGGAGATCACCCGGCCGGTCCTCGACTTCGTCAAGGGCATCCGGCGGGACAGCCCGCGGGAGCTGGTCGTCGTCTTCGTGCCCCAGTACGTCGTCGGCCACTGGTGGGAGAACGTGCTGCACAACCAGAGCGCGCTGCGGCTGCGGGCGCGGCTGCAGTTCATGCCCGGCGTCATGATCACCACGGTGCCGTGGCAGCTGGAGAGCTCGGTCGGCCGGGACGACGACGGCCGCGGCAACGGGCCCGCGCCCGGCGACCTGCGCCGTGGGCTGACCGAGGAGACCGGAGCCACCCCCTATGGCTGAGCGCCGTCCGTCGACGCGGCCGACCGGAGACAGCTGTGGCTGAGCGCCGTCCGTCGACGCGGCCGGCCGGGGACCGCTGTGGCTGACCGCCGCCGGCGCCCCGGACCTCGTCCGCCCCGGGTCGACCGGGGCGGCGGCTGGACCGGCTCGGAGTTCGAGGTCACCGTCGGTCCGGTCGCCCACGGCGGGCACTGCGTGGCCCGGCACGAGGGCCGGGTCGTCTTCGTGCGGCACACCCTGCCCGGCGAGCGGGTCGTCGTCCGGGTGACCGAGGACCGCCACCCCGGCTTCTGCCGGGCCGACGCGGTGCGGGTGCTGGCCGCCTCGCCGGGGCGGGTCGAGCGGCCCTGCCCCTACAGCGGACCCGGCCGGTGCGGCGGCTGCGACTGGCAGCACGTCACGCCGGCCGAGCAGCGCCGGCTCAAGGCGGCCGTGGTCCGCGAGCAGCTGGCCCGCCTGGCCGGGCTGCCCGACGTCGAGGTGGTCGTCGAGGAGCTGCCCGGCGGCCCGCTGCGCTGGCGGTCGCGCGCCCGGTTCGCCGTCGACCGGTCCGGCGCGCCCGGCCTGCGCCGGCACCGCTCGCACGACCTGGTGCTGCTCGAGGACTGCCCGATCACCGTCGAGGCGGCCGCGCACGCGGTGCTCGACCGGCGCTGGCCGGGCGCCGGGGCGGTGGACGTCGCGGTCGACGGGACCGGGGCGGTCACCACGACCCGGCTCGACCGCCAGGGCCGCGCCCGGTCCACGCGGGTGTCCCGGCCCGGCGAGGACGCGGCTGCCGAACCGGCCGGCCGCGCGGCGCGCACGGCGGCGGGGCGGGACTGGGAGGTCGAGGGGACCGGCTTCTGGCAGGTGCACCCGGCCGCGGCCGACGCGCTGGTCGCCGCGGTGGAGCAGTTCGCCGCCGTCGCACCGGGGGAGACGGTGCTGGACCTCTACGCCGGCGCAGGGCTCTTCGGCGGGGCGCTCGCGCCCGCCGTGGGGACCGGCGGCCGGGTGGTGTGCGTGGAGGCCGACGCGGGCGCCTGTGCCGCGGCCGAGGCCAACCTGACCGACCTGCCGCAGGCGGAGGTGTGGCAGGGCGAGGTGGACGCCGAGGGGCTGGCCGACCTGCTCGACGAGCTCGGCACCCCGCCGGACGTCGTCGTCCTCGACCCGCCCCGGGCCGGTGCGGGTCAGGCGGTGAGCCGGGTGCTGGCCGGCGGGGGCCCCCGGGCCGTGGTCTACGTCGCCTGCGACCCGGCGTCCCTGGCCCGGGACGTGGCGGCGTTCAGCGCGGCGGGGTACCGGCTCGCGGCGATCCGCGGCTTCGACGCCTTCCCGATGACCCACCACGTGGAGTGCGTCGCGCTGCTCACCCCGGCCTGAGCCGGCCGCGGCGTCAGAAGGCGCAGCCGCCGCCGGAGGCGATCGGGCGGCGGTCACCGGCAGGCCCGGCCCGGGGTCGACGACGACGGGGTGGACGCCGGTCAGCCGGCCCATGCAGTCGTCGGCGGACGACGAGCTGCCGTCCCGGCCGTCGACCCAGACGTCGAGCCACGTGGACGCCGACGACGGGAACCCGGTGTGGCAGGCGCCGTCCTGCGGGGAGGCATGGCGGTGCGACGACGGCATGGAGGCCCCCTCGCGGGTGGGTCCGGCAGCAGGCGGCGCCGAGGCTCGGGGACGGAGGGACGGACACTCAGTGGAGTCGGTCCAGCGCCGGCGTCACGTCAGCCTGACCAGGAGGGGTGACGGGAGGGTTCGGTCCAGTTTCCCTGAGTGACCGGTGTCGCGGTCGCCGTCCGGCCGCCCCGGGGCCTCGGCTACCGTGACGACCCGTGACCACCTGGGAGTACGCCTCGGTCATCACGGCGAACGAGGCCGAGTCCAAGCGAGCCGGGGTGAGCGTGAAGCTCCCCGGTGGCCAGCTCGAGCGGCAGGCCGGTGACACCAGTTCGGTGCTCAACCGGCTCGGTAGCGAGGGGTGGGAGCTGGTCAGCTACCACTCCAGCGGTGCCGGCACCTGGGGCTTCGAGCAGTTCTGGCTGAAGCGGCCGACCTCGGCCTAGCAGGTCCGGCCGGCGTTCCGCATCGAACGTCCGTTCGAACCGGTGGCACACTGGTGCGGTGGACGCGACGGTGCCGCCGGGCTGGCCGGACCCGGTGCGCCCACCCGGCGCCCCGGACTGGGAGCAGAGCGCCGTCGCGTGGCTGTTCGACCTCGTCCCGCCCGACTACCGGGCGCACGAGGTGCTGCGCCGCTACCCGGTGCTGCTCGCCCGCTTCGCGCGCGACCACGTCCACGCCGGGCTCGAGGCGGCGCGCGCGGGCTGGCGCACCGTCCGCGTGGACCTCGCCGACGACCTGCCGGCCGACGCGATGGAGGCGGCGATCGGCGCCTACGAGCGCGAGGGCGCCCGGCTGGCGGCCGCCGCCCGGGGGGTCGAGGTGGTCGCCGGGGCGCTGCGCGGGGAGCGGTGGGTGCCCCGTCTGTGAGCGGCGCATCCGCAGCCGGTGCTCGACCGGAAGAGGTGGGGAACCACGGCTACAGTTGATCGGCGGCCGTTGCCGAGCCGTGCACCTGCCGCCGATGGAGAGGACGCTTCCCCCTCGTGTCGCTCCTGCGATCGCTCCGCACCCCTGCCGACCTCAAGGCGCTCTCCCCGGAGCAACTGCCGGTCCTCGCCGCCGAGATCCGTGACGCCCTCGTCACCAGCGTCGCCCGCACCGGCGGCCACCTCGGGCCCAACCTCGGTGCCGTCGAGCTGACCATCGCCCTGCACCGCGTCTTCGACTCCCCGCGCGAGCCGATCGTCTTCGACACCGGTCACCAGAGCTACGTGCACAAGATGCTCACCGGCCGCGTCGAGGACTTCCAGCGGCTGCGCCAGCGCGACGGCCTGTCCGGCTACCCGAGCCGTGCCGAGAGCGAGCACGACTGGGTCGAGAACAGCCACGCCTCCACCTCGCTGTCCTACGCCGACGGGCTGGCCAAGGCCTTCGCCCTGCGCGGGGAGCGGCGGCCGGTGGTCGCGGTGATCGGTGACGGCGCGCTCACCGGCGGCATGGCCTGGGAGGCGCTGAACAACATCGCCGCGGCGAAGAACCGCCCGGTGGTGATCGTCGTCAACGACAACGGCCGCTCCTACTCGCCGACGATCGGGGGCGTCGCCGACGCGCTGGCCACCCTGCGGCTGCGGCCGGGCTACGAGCAGGCGCTGCTGCAGGTGCGCCAGGCGCTGCACCGCGCCCCGGTGCTCGGTTCGGCGCTGTACGACGCGCTGCACGCGATCAAGAAGGGGCTCAAGGACGTCCTCTCGCCCCAGGGCATGTTCGAGGACCTCGGCCTCAAGTACCTCGGTCCGGTCGACGGCCACGACGTCCGGGCGATGGAGTCCGCGCTGCGGCGGGCCCGCTCGTTCGGTGGGCCGGTCATCGTGCACGCCGTCACGACCAAGGGCTTCGGCTACCCGCCGGCCGAGACCGACCAGATCGACGCCTGGCACGCCACCGGCGTCTTCGACCCCGACAGCGGCGCCTGCGCCGCCGCGGCCCGCGACTGGACCGCCGCCTTCTCCGACGAGCTGGTCCGGATCGGCACGGAGCGCTCCGACGTCGTGGCGATCACCGCGGCGATGCTGCACCCGACCGGGCTGGCGCCCTTCGCCGAGCGGTTCCCCGAGCGGACCTACGACGTCGGCATCGCCGAGCAGCACGCGCTGACCTCCGCCGCGGGCCTGGCGATGGCCGGGATGCACCCGGTGGTCGCCGTCTACTCGACCTTCCTCAACCGCGCGTTCGACCAGCTGCTCATGGACGTCGCCCTGCACCGCCAGCCGGTGACCGTCGTCCTCGACCGGGCCGGGGTGACCGGCACGGACGGCGCCTCGCACAACGGCATGTGGGACATGTCGATCCTGTCGGTGGTCCCCGGGGTGCGGCTGGCCGCCCCGCGCGACGAGCCGACCCTGCGCGAGGCGCTGCGCGAGGCCGTCGCGGTGACCGACGGGCCGACCGTCGTCCGCTTCCCGAAGGGCGCGCCGCCGGTCGACATCCCGGCCCTGGAGCGGCGCGGCCCGGTCGACGTCCTCCGCCGGGGGGCGACGCCGGAGGTGCTGCTCGTCGCGGTCGGGTCGATGGTGCCGACCTGCCTGGCCGCGGCCGAGCGCGCGGCCGACCACGGCATCGACGTCACGGTCGTCGACCCGCGCTGGGTGCTGCCGGTCTCCGACGAGCTCGTGGAGCTGGCCGCCGGGCACCGGCTGGTCGTCACGGTCGAGGACGGCGGCCGCGCCGGCGGGGTCGGGTCCACGCTGACCCGGGCGCTGCAGGACCGGGGCTTCGACGTCCCGCTGCGGACGATGGGTCTGCCGCAGGAGTTCCTCGAGCACGGCAGCCGCGGTCAGGTGCTCGCCGACGCCGGGCTCACCGAGCAGGACGTCGCCCGGCGGATCACCGAGTGGACCGCCGTCCTGGCCGAGCGCACCGAGGGCCGCGTCGCCGCGGCGGTGGAGGAGACGCCGTGACCGGCACGGTCGTCGCCGCGACCCGGTAGGAGCGCCCGAGCCGGATTGCCGGGGTTCCTCGCGCGGTGCGGGCGCTGCAGCGCCGGCAGCGCGCGAGGAACGCACGCAACGGCGACCTCGCGGGCCGCCGGGCTACCTCGCGGGCCGCCGGGCTCAGGCGCGGGCGAGCGCGTCGGTGAGGAGGCCGCGGGTGAGCTCGATCTGCCACTCGCGCGCACCGCCGGCGCGCAGGGTCGCCGCGACCGTCTCGGCGTCCCGCGGCTCCGGCGGGGTCCACATCAGCCGGCGCACCAGGTCGGG
Organism: Geodermatophilus sp. SYSU D00965; assembly: GCF_054050075.1. NCBI lineage: Bacteria > Bacillati > Actinomycetota > Actinomycetes > Geodermatophilales > Geodermatophilaceae > Geodermatophilus > Geodermatophilus sp. SYSU D00965. Next base: position 106,173 of record NZ_JBJGYQ010000010.1, read on the forward strand.
GGAGAGCAGGTTCTCCACCGGCACCCGGTGCTTCTCCGACAGCTCGGCCAGGCCGGCGCGGGCCGCCTGCAGCCGGGTGGCCGCGGCGGGGTCGCGGTCGGCCCACCGGCTCACCGGCGGCGGGCCGTCGCCGGGCTTGCTGTGCTGCGGCAGCTCCGACTCCGGCAGCTCCCGGCCGCGGGCGAGCGCGCCGAACCAGATGCCCACGAGCTTGCGGTTGGCCCGCCCGCGGAAGACCGGCAGTTCCAGCAGGGCCGCTTCCGACCGCGGGTCGGCCTGGACGGCGGAGACCATCGCGGCGTCGGGCAGCACCCGCCCGGGGGCGACGTCGCGGCGCCGGGCCAGGTCGTCGCGGGCCTGCCACAGCGAGCGCAGCATGCCCAGCTGCCGGCGGTTGCGCAGCCCGTGGACGCCGGAGGTGCGCCGCCACGGGTCGAGCTTGGGCGCGGGCGGCCCGGCGGCGAGGATCGCCTCGAACTCCTGGCGGGCCCACTCGGTCTTGCCCTGCTCGTCCAGGATCTCGGCCAGCGCGTCGCGCAGGTCCACGAGCACCTCGACGTCCAGGGCGGCGTAGACGAGCCACTCCTCGGGCAGCGGCCGGGTGCTCCAGTCCGCGGCCGAGTGGCCCTTCTGCAGCGAGTACCCGAGCAGCGACTCCACGACGGCGCCCAGGCCCACCCGCGGCAGCCCGGCCAGCCGCGCGGCCAGCTCGGTGTCGAAGACCCGGGTGGGCACCAGGCCGAGCTCGGCCAGGCAGGGGAGGTCCTGGTTGGCCGCGTGCAGCACCCACTCCGTGTCGGCGATCGCCTCCTGGAGCACCGACAGGTCCGGCAGCGGCACCGGGTCGACCAGCCCGGTCCCCGCGCCGTCGCGGCGCAGCTGGACCAGGTAGGCGCGCTGCCCGTAGCGGTAGCCGGAGGCGCGCTCGGCGTCGACGGCGACCGGGCCGGTCCCGGCGCGCAGCGCCTCGGCGTACTCGACCAGCGCGGTGGAGGTCTCGATGACGGGGGGCAGCCCGTCGCGAGGGACGAGCAGCGGGGTCGCCGGGGGAGGGGTCGGTTCCTCGTCCACTGCCGGGATGGGCTCGGTGCTCAGCGCTCGTCCACCTTCTCGCCCGTGTCGTCGACCAGTGCGGTGCCGGCAGCACGCAGCCTGCGCGGAACGGGACCGCAGGAGGCCGGGGAGGGGCAGCCGGCGCGGGGGCGTCGCGCCCCCCGTCGGACACCGATGTTACGGAGTCCCGCTCCCGGCAGGACCGGAGGGACCCAGCAGCCGGACGCCGGGCGGCGGCAGACCGGCCGCGTTGCCGAGAACCTCCAGCCAGGCGGCGAGGTGTCGGTCGAGCGCGGTGTCCTCGGCCGTCCAGGAGGCGCGGATCTCCACGTCGACGGAGTGCTGCGGCCCGGCCAGCTCGCCGAACCGCGTCGACGCGGTGCGGGTGACCGTGCCCCCCACGGCGTGGTGCGCGGCGCCGGCCTCGGTGAGGGCCTCGGTGAGCCAGCTCCACGCCACCTCGGAGAACATCGCGTCGTCCACCATGTGCTCGTCGGTGGCCGCCGACAGGTAGCCGACGCAGCGCGTCGTCCCGGCCCAGGACTCGTGCCCCGCGGGGTCGTGCAGGACGATGAAGCGCGCGCTGGCGACCTCGACGTCCTCGTCGCCGTCGGGCTCGGTGACCAGCGCGCCGATGGCGTGGGCGAACGGCGCCAGCCGCTGCGGCGCGGGGATGTGCTCGAGCTGGATCTCCGGGCGGACCGTCACCCGCGTCAGGGCCTCCAGGGCAGCCCGGAACTCCTCCGGGGGTTCCTCGCCGGGCCGGTCCCCGGGGCCGCGCCCGGCGCCGGCCAGGCTCGATGGCTCCACGCTCGCAGACTAGGACCAGAACCGGGCCCGCGCCGCCGACGCGCCGCACCGTTCTGGGAGGATCGACGGTCGTGACCCCAGCTGGCGACGCCCGGACCCATCCCGCCGACTCGGACCTCGTCTCCGCCGCGCGCGGCCTGCCGGTGTCCCGGACGCCGGTGTGGTTCATGCGCCAGGCGGGCCGGTCGCTCCCGGAGTACCGGGCCCTGCGCGCCGACACCCGCATGCTCGACGCCTGCCAGCACCCGGACCTGATCACCGAGATCACCCTGCAGCCGGTGCGCCGGCACGGGGTGGACGCCGCGATCCTCTTCTCCGACATCGTGCTGCCGCTGGTCGTCGCCGGCGTCGACGTCGACATCAAGCCGGGGGTGGGCCCGGTCGTGGCCCACCCCGTGCGCACCGTCGCCGACGTCGACGCGCTGCCGCCGTTGGAGCCCGAGCGGCTGGAGTTCCTCGCCACCGCGGTGCGCGCACTGGTCGCCGAGCTCGGGCCGACCCCGCTCATCGGCTTCGCCGGGGCGCCGTTCACCCTGGCCACCTACCTGATCGAGGGCGGCCCGTCGAAGGAGCACGCCCGCACCAAGGCGTTCATGTACGCCGAGCCCGAGGCCTGGACTCGCCTGCTGGACCGGCTCGCGGTCTCGGCGGCGACGTTCCTCCGGGCCCAGGTCGACGCCGGCGCTTCGGCGGTGCAGCTGTTCGACTCGTGGGCCGGGGTGCTGTCGGCCGCGGACTACGCCGAGCGGGTCCTGCCGCACTCGCGGGCGGTCTTCGACGGCCTGGGCGACCGCGACGTGCCGCGCATCCACTTCGGCGTCGGCACCGGGGAGCTGCTGGCGCTCATCGGGGACGCCGGCGCCGACGTCGTGGGCGTCGACTGGCGGGTGCCGCTGGACGAGGCGGCCCGCCGGGTGGGGCCGCAGCGCTCCCTGCAGGGCAACCTCGACCCCGCCGTCCTGCTGGCCGACCCGGCGACCGTCGACCGGGAGGTGCGGCGGGTCGTCGAGCAGGGGCGGGCCGCCCGCGGGCACGTGTTCAACCTCGGCCACGGCGTCCTGCCCGAGACCGACCCGGGCGTGCTGACCCACGTCGTCGAGCTGGTCCACGAGCTGACCACGCGGTGACTCCGTCCCACCCCACCGTCCCGGCGAGGTCGCGCCGGCTGGTCGTCGTCGGCGCCGGCATCACCGGCCTGGCCGCCGCGTTCGAGTGGCGCCGCCGGCGTCCGGACGACGAGATCGTCGTGCTGGAGGCCGGCGACCGCATCGGCGGCAAGCTGGGCCGCGTCGAGCTGGCCGGGCACTGGTACGACACCGGCCCCGAGGCGATGCTCGCCCGCGTGCCGGAGGCGGTGCAGCTGGTGGAGCGCCTCGGGATGGCCGACCGGCTGGTGGCGCCGGCGACCACCCAGGCGGCCGTCGTCCTGCCCGACGGGCGGTACCCGCTGCCCGCCGGGACCGTCCTGGGCGTGCCCGCCTCGGCCGACGGGCTCGAGGGCGTGCTGACGCCGGACGGCGTGGCCCGGGTGGCCGCGGAGGCGCAGCTGCCGCCGCTGTCCCTGGACGGCGACGTCGCGGTCGGCGCGCTGCTGCGCGAGCGGCTCGGCGACGAGGTGGTCGACCGGCTGGTCGAGCCGCTGCTGGGCGGGGTGTACGCGGGCCGGGCCGACGAGCTCTCGCTGACCGCGACCATGCCGCAGCTGGCCGCGCACCTGCCGGGCGCCGGGTCGGTGCTGGCCGCCGCGGCCGCCGCCCGCGACGCGGGCGCGCGCAGCCGGTTCGACGCCGACGGGCCGGTGTTCGTGACCGTGTCCGACGGCATCGGCGGCTTGCCCGAGGCGCTCGTAACCGCCGCCCGGGCCGACGTCCGGCTCCGGACCCCGGCGCACGGCCTCACCCGGACCGCCACCGGCTTCGAGTTGTCGGTCGGCCCGGCCGCCGCCCCGCAGCGGCTGACCGCCGACGCCGTCCTCGTCACCGCCCCGGCGCCGAAGGCCGCGCGGCTGCTCGGCGAGGTCGCGCCCGCCGCGGTGGAGCCGCTGCAGGGCATCCCGTACGCGTCGATGGCCGTGGTGGCGATGGCCTTCCCGGCGCAGCAGGTCGCGGCCGGGTCGGGCCTGCTCGTGCCGCCGGTGACCGGGCGCCTGGTCAAGGGCGTCACCGTGTCGTCGGCGAAGTGGCCGCACCTCGCCGGGGACCACCTGCTGGTGCGCTCCTCGGTCGGCCGCTTCCGCGACGAGACGGAGCTGCAGCGCACCGACGAGGACCTCACCGCGGCCGTGGTGGCCGACGTCGCCGACCTGCTGGGGCTGTCCCGCCCCGAGCCGGTCGCCACCCGGCTGGTGCGCTGGGGCGGCGGGCTGCCGCAGTACCTCGTCGGTCACTCAGCCCGGGTGGACGCCGTCCGGGCCGCGGTGAGCGAGGTGCCCGGGCTGGCGATCGCGGGCGCGGCGTTCCGCGGCGTCGGGGTGCCCGCCTGCATCCGCGACGCGTACCACGCCCTCGACGCGCTCGCCTGAGCCGGGCGATCAGGGCCACACCACCCGCGCGACCGGCGGCCCGCGCCCGCGCGCGAGAATGGGACGCATGAGCGAGCAGACCGACGAGCGCAGCATCGGCAAGCGGGCCAACGAGCTCAATGCAACCATCCGCTACACGATGTGGTCGGTGTTCCGCCTGGCCCGCCCGCTGGGGGAGGAGCCGCGCACGGTCCTCTCCGACGAGGTGCAGGGCCTGGTCGACGAGCTGGCCGGCAAGGACGTCGTCGTCCGCGGCACCTACGACGTCAGCGGGCTGCGGGCCGACGCCGACCTCATGGTCTGGTGGCACGCGCCGTCGGCGGAGGCGCTGCAGGAGGCCTACACCCGGCTGCGCCGCACGGCGCTGGGCCGGCACCTGGAGCCGGTGTGGTCGCAGATGGCGCTGCACCGGCCGGCGGAGTTCAACCGCAGCCACATCCCGGCGTTCCTCGCCGACGAGCAGCCGCGCCGGTTCGTCTGCGTCTACCCGTTCGTGCGGTCCTACGAGTGGTACCTGCTGCCCGACGAGGAGCGGCGGGCGATGCTCGCCGAGCACGGGCAGATGGCTCGCGGCTTCCCGGACGTGCGGGCCAACACCGTCGCGTCGTTCGCGCTGGGCGACTACGAGTGGATGCTGGCCTTCGAGGCCGACGAGCTGCACCGCATCGTCGACCTCATGCGCGAGCTGCGGGCCTCGACGGCGCGGCGGCACGTCCGCGAGGAGGTGCCGTTCTACACCGGCGTCCGCAAGCCGGTCGCCGAGCTCGTCGCCGACCTGCCCTGACGGAAGTGGAGTGTGGGAGTGCAGTTTTCCTGCACTCCCACACTCCGCTCAGGCCTCGACCAGCCGGATGCTCACCGAGTTGATGCAGTAGCGGTCGCCGGTGGGGGTCTGCGGCGCGTCCTCGAAGACGTGGCCCAGGTGGCTGTGGCAGGAGCCGCAGAGCACCTCGGTGCGGACCATCCCGTGGCTGCGGTCCTCGCGGAGGACCACGTTGTCGGCGGCCGTCGGCTCGTAGAACGACGGCCAGCCGCAGTGCGAGTCGAACTTCGTCTCGGAGCGGAACAGCTCCGCGCCGCACGCCCGGCAGGTGTAGACGCCCTGGGTCTTGGTGTCGACGTACTCACCGCTCCAGGGCCGCTCGGTGCCGGCCTGGCGGAGCACCCAGTACTCCTCCGGGGACAGCTGCGCCCGCCACTCCTCGTCGCTCCTGGTGACCTTCGGCTGGTTCTCCGCGGACGTCGTCATGCGCTCCACGGTACGACCCGGGAACCTGCCGGTCAGCGGCCCAGCCCGGCCTCCCGCGCCCGCACGATCGCCTGCGCCCGGTCGGTGACCTGCAGCTTGGTCAGCACGTTGGAGACGTTGTTGCGCACCGTCTTCGGCGACAGGTACAGCGCGGCGGCGATCTGCGCGTTCGACCGGCCGGCGGCCACCAGGTCGAGCACCTCGCGCTCGCGGGCGGTGAGCTGCGGGAACGCCGTCTCCGGCCCGCTCGGCCCGGCGGCGAAGAACTCGGCGATCCGGCGGGCCAGCGCCGCGCCGAAGACCGCGCCGCCGCCGGCCACCGTGGTGATCGCGCGGACCACCTCCTCCTGGTCGGCGCCCTTGAGCAGGTAGCCGCGGGCCCCGGCGCGGACGGCGGCGAACACGGTGCCGTCGTCCTCGCTCATGGTCAGCACCACGACCCCCACGGACGGCGACTCGGCGGTGATCCGCCGGGTGGCCTCGATCCCGTCCAGGACCGGCATCTGCACGTCCATCACCACGACGTCGGGCTGCTCCTCGCGGGCCAGCACGACCGCCGCCGCGCCGTCGGCGGCGGTGCCCACGACGGTCAGCCCGGGCACCGAGCCGAGCAGGACCGCCAGCCCGTCGCGGTAGACCGGGTGGTCGTCCACCACCGCGATCCGCAGCGGTTCCTCCGGCTCGGTCACCATGCCCTCCCGTTCGCTCCCGTGGGCCGCTCCGCTCACGCCGACCCCCTCCCGTCCGCGGGCAGCACCGCCCGCACCACCGTGCCGCCCTCGGGTGGGCAGCTCACCGAGCAGCGGCCGCCCAGTTCCGCCGCGCGCTCGCGCAGCGACACCAGCCCCACCCCGGCGGGCGCGGCCGGGTCGATGCCCACGCCGTCGTCGGCCACGTCGACCACCAGTGCGCCGTCGTCGTCGCAGGCCAGCGACACCCGCACCCGGGTCGCCGCGGCGTGCTTGGCGACGTTGGCCAGCGCCTCCGACGCGATCCGGTAGGCGGCCACCTCGACCGCCGCGGGCAGCGGGGCGAGCTCCTCGGCCGCCACGGTCACCTCGACCCGCGGGACGAGCAGCCGCTCGGCCTGCTGGCGCACCGCACCGGCCAGGCCCAGGTCGTCCAGCGCCGGTGGGCGCAGGTCGTGCACCAGCCGTCGGACGTCGGCGAGTGCAGCGGAGACGTCGTCCCGGGCCTGGCGGAGCAGCCGGTCGGCGTCCTCGGGGCGGGACGCGGCCAGGTTGCGCGCGGTGTCGATGCGCAGGACGACCGCGCCGAGGGAGGGCCCCAGCCCGTCGTGCAGGTCCCGGCGCAGCCGGCGGCGCTCCTCCTCGCGCGCGGCGACCAGCTGCTCGCGGCTGGCCTGCAGCTCGGCGGCCAGGGCGCTGGCCCGCGCCGCCGCGGCGGCCTGCCGGACGACGTCGGCGAGCAGCCGCTCGTCCCGGGTGACCAGCTGCGCGCGGACGCCGTCCCGCGGGAGCAGGAGCCGGCCGACCTCCTCGCCGCGGTAGGCGATCGGCAGGGACTGCACGCCGGCCGGGCGGCGGCCGGACTCGGCGAGCAGCTGCTGGCCGCCGGGCTGGTCGACCTCGACCCCCACGTACGGCGAGCGGAAGGCCTCCGCGATCCCGGCGGCGACCGCCATGAGCTGCTCCTCGGCGCCGTCGGTGCGCTCGAGCCGCTCGGCCAGGCCGGAGACGACGCGGTAGGGGTCCTCCCGCTCGCCGAGCACCCACCGGCGCACCAGCCGCCAGGCCTGGGCGCGCAGCGGCACGTAGAGCCCGGTGACCACGAGCAGCGCCAGCAGCGTGGCGTCGCGGTCGCCCAGCCGGTCGCCGAGCAGGGCGCCGGCCCCGGCGATCACCGCGAGGTCGAGCAGGACGACGGCGACGGCGAGCCCGCCGTAGACCAGGGTGCCGCCGAGCAGCCGGTCGATGTCGACCGCCTGCGGGCGCAGGATGCCGACCGCGATCGCCGCGCCGGTGAGCGTGACGGCGATCGACAGCGCGAACGACGCCTCGTCCCCCGGGAAGACCAGGGCGGCGACCATGACCAGCAGGTCGACGACGGCCGCCCACAGCAGCCACCGCATCCGGCGGCGGCCCTCGCCGGTGGACCGCCGGTACCGGGCGACGACGACGGCGACGGGCACGACCACGCCCAGGACGGCGGCGGGGAAGGCCAGTCGCAGCAGCGGCAGGACGATCGGCTCCGGCAGCGGCAGGCTGGTCGGGTCCAGGTCGAGCGAGCGGTAGATCGCGGGCGTCTCGGAGCCGGCGCGGGCATCGGCGATCTCCGACGGCACCACCAGGAGCAGCGTCGGGAGCAGCGCGGTGGAGGCCAGGCTCAGGATCGCGACGGGGCGCCACCGCCCGGTCGGCATCCGCCCGTCGGGGTAGAGCAGGAGCAGCAGGGGCAGCCCGAGCAGCAGCCAGGCGCCGAAGCGGTTGACGATCCAGAAGGCGGCCGTCCCGCCGGGCAGGGGCGGGTCGGACTGCAGGACGTGGGTCAGCCAGGACTGCGCGATCCCGTCGAGCGCCCACAGCAGGCCCGTCCCGCCGACCACCCAGGACACGGCGTTCCGCGGAGCGCGGCGCAGCAGCAGGGCGGCCGGCACGGCGAGCCCGATCCCGGGCAGCCCGATGACCCAGCCGGGCGTGGCGTGGGCCGCCTCGCGGGCGGCGGCCGGGGTGAGGACGTCGAGCACGGTGGCGCCCAGCGCGAACGCCCCGGTGACGGCGACGAGCAGCCAGCCGACCAGCCGCAGCCCTGCTGTCGGGCGCTCGCCGGGACGCTCCGGTCGCGGCGCGGGAGGGGGCTCCGGCGCCGTGGGGATCGACCCGGCGACCGGGGCTCCTGCCTGCACGGGGGCGATCCTCGCCGACCGCCGTCCCGCGCGTCACGAGGCAGGTGTCCCGTGTCGCCCGGGACGGCGACGGGGACCGGATCGAGGGCGGCGCGCCCTGGCTGCCCGGGACGCCGCCCCGAGACGGTTCTCCCAGTCGGTGCACAGGGCACCGCCACCACGACCAGGGAGACGAGATGTCCCTCAGCACCACCCCCGCCAGCGCCCGCACCGACCTGGCTGCGGCCTCCTCGACGCCGTCCGGCACCCGGCCGGCCGCCACCACCCGGTTCGCCCGCGCCACCGGCGTCGCGGTGGCCACCGGCTCCGCGGCGTGGGCGGCCGGGCTGCTCGTCTTCGGCCCGAACCCGGACCCGGGCTGGGGGGACACGGTCTACAACCTGACGTCGCTGCTGTTCCAGCTCGGCCTGGTCGCGCTCGTGACCCTCCAGCTGCGCACCGGGGCGACGGGTACCGGCCGGCTGGCGCGCTTCTTCCTGCACGTCGAGCACGTGCTCCTCGCCCTGGCGATCGTCTCCACGCTGACCTGGATCTTCCTGCGGCAGTACGACGGGGCCACCTGGTTCCTGCTGCTGGACGCCTTCTGGCCGCTGTCGATGCTCGGCATGGCCGCCATCGGCGTCCGGATCGCGATCGCCGGCCGGTGGCGGGGCGCCGCGCGCTTCTGGCCGCTGGTGGCCGAGAGCTGGGCTCCGGTCGTCGTCCCGCTCAACGCCATCGTGCCCGCGGCCGCCGGTCTCGCCGGGGCGGCGCACCTGATGGTCGGTTACGTCGCCCTCGGCCTGATCCTGGCCCGCCGGCCGGAGCTGACCGGCGCCCGCGACTGAACGAGGACCGCCGGGCTCCAGCGCCCCGCCACCCCGTGACCCCGGGTGGCGGGGCGCCTCCGCGTGCGGCGGAGACTGGGGCGGTGACCTCGACCGACGCCCCGCTGCCCGACGTCTGGTTCACCCGCGACCTGCCCGTGCTGCGGGCCATCGCCCGGCTGGTCGACGAGCCGAAGCACGGCGGCAACCCCTACCTCGGGCAGGTCGTGCCGGCGAGTGGACTGCCCAAGCCCGAGGTGGCCGCGGCGGCCCGGGCGCTGGTGTCGGCGGGCTACGTCGAGGCGCTGACCACCTACGCCGGCGAGATCGTGCGGTTCACCGGGATCTCGCCGGAGGCGCGCCGGCTGGCGGGGCTGTGGCCGACCCCGCAGGGGGAGTGGGACCGGCTGCTGGAGCAGCTCACGGTGCGGGCGCAGAACGCGCCGACCGACGTCGAGCGCGGCCGCTGGCGGGCCCTCGCCGACGCCGCGGCCGCGATCGGTCCGCACGACGGGGCGCTGCTCATGTCGGCGCTCATCGGGGGCTACGTGCCGCGGGCCCGGTGACCGGATGAAACGACAGCGCCCCCGCCCGGCGGACCGGGCGGGGGCGCTGTGCGCTGATCAGGCGATCAGAGCGGGTTGACGTTCGCAGCCTGCGGGCCCTTCTGGCCCTGCTCGATGTCGAACGAGATCCGCTGGCCTTCGTCGAGCGAGCGGTACCCGCTGGTCTGGATGGCCGAGTAGTGGACGAACACATCCGGTCCGCCACCGTCAGGGGTGGCGAAGCCGAACCCCTTCTCCGCGTTGAACCACTTGACAGTTCCTTCGGGCATTGCTCGCTCCTAGCTGAGGTGGTGCATCGGGGTCCTGCCATAGCGCAGGGCCTTCCCGACGGGGACGACCATAGCCGTCGATCACCGCCTGCGGGGCAGTGGGCGCGATGCGGACGGGCCCGGGCGGGTCGCCGTCCCCCGGTCTTGCGGATCTCGTGCGCTTTCCCGGTCATGGACGTGCGGTTGGGACCGGAGAGTCCTCGGTGCCGGGAACGACCCGGCGGACGACCACGAGGAACGGACTCCCGCCATGACCGCCGCGCTGCTCACCACCGCCCCCTTCGCCCTGCGCGACGTCGAGGACCTCGCCGAGGCCGACCTGGACGCCCACCTGGCCGAGCGGCTGGACGAGGCGGGCCGGGTGCCGGGCGCCCCGGCCGAGGCCCGGGCGCTGGCCGCGACGATCGGTGCGGCCGCGCTCGCCGCCCACGCCCTCGGCGCCCGGGCGCGCGACCTGCTGGGCTGACCGGCACCACCGAGCAGGGCCGGCGTCAGAGCAGCCGGCCGGGCTCCTCGGGGAAGGGCCGGCCGGACGACGGCGCAGGGGAGTAGTCCGGGCTCGGCAGGCCGGGCGACGGCCCGCGGCCCGCCGGCAGCGCCAGGGGCTCGGCCCGCCACGAGGAGACCTCGATCGGCGGCTGCTCGGCCCAGTACGCCTCGGCGGTCTGGAGCCGCTCCGCGCGCCACTCCTGGACGGCGCGCCGCCAGCGACGGCCACCGACGTCCAACCCGACGAGCACGGCGATGCCCACCGCCACGGTCAGGCAGGCGTTGGTCACCGCGGTGGCGACGTCCAGCGGGGTCAGCTGCGGCCACCCGATGCTCTCGAGCTGGTGCCCGACGATCTCGACGACGACGTAGAGCACGCCGTACACGAGGAACGACACCCGCACCGCACACACCTCCGTCCCGGACCCGACCCCCTCTCAACGGCAGGTCCGGTTCCCGGGCGTCGGCTGGACGCCCCGCGGTCACCCTCCCGGGTGAGTGCTCAGGGCTGCAGGACCTCGTTCCACGGGCGCACCGACCAGGTGGCGACCACCCCGTGCCGCACGAACGGGTCGCCGGCGACGAACTCCTCGGCCGCCTCGCGGGTGGTGAAGACGCCCATCGCGTCGCCGTTCATCGGCTCGTCGAAGGTGCCGACCATGAGCAGCAGCCCCCGGTCGCGGAACTCGTGCAGCCGGGCCACGTGGTCCGGGCCGTGCTGCCGGGCCAGGGGCAGGAAGTCCTCGACGGCGCGGTAGGTCATCACGTACTTCACGGCCGGCATCCTGGCCTGTCCCGCCGACATCCGGACCGCTCCACGGCGTGCCCTCGACGCCGCGGTCAGCGGCGCGGCAGCGCGGTCAGGACGGTGCTCCTCTCGGCCTGGCCGGCCGGGTGGGCGTCCCGCCCCGCGTACTGCCGCACCGTCCGCCAGTGGCCCGGCGCCCAGGCGCGCACCATCAGCCCCTCGCCGGAGAAGGCGACCAGTGCTCCGCCATCGGTGGCGAGGACGTCGGCCTCGATCCTCTCGTCCTGTTCCCCCGTGAGCTCCACCGTCCAGATCGGCATGCCGACGTTCTCCCGTCTCGAGCCACCGCTTCTCAGCGCTCGCTGCCAGGCAAGCGCCGACGGGAGGACCCGGCAAACGCGGACGGGCGCGTCGTCGCCGTGGGTTACCGGAACCGAAGCGTTCGGATCCGGACCGTCTTCACCGGCACGTCGGAGGGACGGCGCCGGCGCCGGTCGACCGGGCTACGGGTCGGTGGGGCTCGCGAGGTCTCGCCGCGCCGGGGCCTGCGCGGTGCTCACTGCGCCGGGTCCTGCGCGATGTCCGACCGGTGCGGGGCCAGCGGCGTGACCGTGATGGTCATGTACGGGAACAGCGGCAGTCCCCAGAGGATCTGGTGCAGCTGCTCGTTGCTGTCCACGGCGAAGACGCTGAGGTTGGCGTACTGCCCGACGCAGCGCCAGATGTGCGGCCAGTGGCCGGAGCGCTGCCACTGCTGGGAGTAGGCCTTCTCCCGGGCGAGGAGGTCGTCGCGTGCCGCCGGGTCCATGTCCGGCGGCAGCGCGACGTCCATCCGTACCGCGTACAGCTGGGTCACGCGGGGTCGAGCGCGAAGTCGTAGGTGACCTCCTCGCCGTTCCCCGAGGCGGCCGGCGTGGGTCGCAGGATCAGCTCCGGCTTCACCGCCTGGGCCACGTCGTCGACCACGTGCTCCCCGCCCTCGAAGTACAGCTGCGTGGTGACCAGCTGCTTGCCGGGCGCGGACACCTTCAGGTGCAGGTGGGCCGGACGCCAGGCGTGCCAGCCGGCCGCGGCGATCAGCGCGCCGCAGGAGCCGTCGGTGGGGATCTGGTACGGCGCGGGCTTGATCGTGTGGAACGCGTAGCGGCCGTCTGGGCCGGTCAGGATCGTGCCGCGCAGGTTCCACTCCGGGATGCCCGGCGCGAACTGCGAGTAGTAGCCGTCGTCGTCGGCGTGCCACAGCTCGACTCGCGCACCCTCGATGGGGTTGCCGTCGAGGTCGGTCACCGTGCCCTGGAAGAGGAACGGGGTGCCCTTCTCGTCGTCGCGCATCGGCAGGGTGGCCTCGCCGTGGAACTCGGGCGAGCCGGGGATGTGGTACGGGCCCTCGATGGTGCCGACGGCGCCCCGGCGGTCGGCGTTGGCGACCTCCTCCACGACGTGCTCGACCCACACGTCCAGGAACAGCGGCCACTCGCCGTCCTCGCCGACCCGGATCAGCCACGCCTTGAGCGCGTCGTACTCGGCGTAGGTCACCCCGTGCTTGCGGATGACCCCGTGCAGGGCGGTGAGGGCGTCGGTCGCGATCGCCGAGACGCGGGCCTGGTCGACGGCGGCGGCGCTGCGCTCCTTTCGCGCGAAGCGCTCGGTGGCGTTGCGACCGGAGCCGGCCGCGGTGGGGTTGGGGGCGGTGGGCGCACTCACGGTGTCCTCCTCGGTGGCGGGGTGGTTCAGTCCTGGCGGTAGCGGGCGAGCTTGTCGGGGTCGATGTCGATGCCGATCCCCGGTCCGGGACGGACGGCGAGCTCGCCGCCGGAGATCTCCAGCGGCTCGGTGAGCAGGTCGTCGCGCATGTCCAGGAAGTTGGAGAGCTCGCCCGCGCGGCGCGACGAGGTGCGGTGGGCGGCGCCGAAGGCGACGGAGCAGGCGGTGCCGACCTGGCCGTCGATCTGGTTGCCCATGACGACCTCGGCCCCGAGGCCCTCGCACTGGTGCAGGATCCGCTGCGAGGTGCTGAACCCGGTGCGGGCCGTCTTGATGCTGATCATGGTCGCCGCGCCGTCGAGCAGCTCGCGGGTCACCTGGCCCGGCGTCGTCGCGCTCTCGTCGGCCACGGTGGGCACCGACGTCCGGGAGGTCAGCCAGCGCCGTCCCAGGACGTCGTCGGCGGGGCAGAGCTCCTCGGACATCGTCAGACCGAGGTCGGCCATCGCGTCGAGGGCACGGGCGGCCTCCGACGCGGTCCAGCCGCGGTTACCGTCGACGTAGAGCTCCACGTCGGCGCCGAGGGCGGTCCGCAGCGCCCGCACGGCGCCGACGTCGAGCTCGACCGGACGCCGGCCGACCTTCACCTTGAACGTGCGGATGCCATACGTGTCCCGGACCCGCTCGGCCTCGGCGACCATCTCCGCGTCGGGGGCGAACCCGACCATGTGGGCGACCCTCATGCGGTCGGTCCAGCCGCCGAGCAGTTGCGACACCGACAGGCCGAGCGTGCGGCCCAGGGCGTCCCACAGCGCCATGTCGATCGCCGCCTTGGCGGCGGGGTTGCCGATGGTGCGGTCCAGCCGCGCGTGCACGGCCTCCCGGTCGAGCAGGGTGAGCCCGGCCAGCTGCGGGGCGAACACCGTGTCGACCACCGCGACGATCGACTGCTGGGTCTCGCCGTAGGTGTACGGGCGCGGCGGCGCCTCCGCGATCCCGACCACGCCGTCGTCGGTGTGCACGCGGACCAGCACGTGGTCGGCGACGTGCACCTCGCCGCTGGCGAAGCGCAGCGGCTTCGCGTACGGGATGGCTAACGGGATCGCCTCGATCCGGACGATCTTCACCGGGTACCTCCCAGAGGGACGTCGAGGTCTGCGGCCGGAGGGGGGAGGTCCACGTCCGGGGTGATGAAGCCGTTGGCCTCCAGGGCCCGGAGCAGGCGGGCCAGGGCGGGGGAGTCGTCCTCGCGGCGCCAGGCCAGCGCCAGGTCGATGGAGACGTCGTCGGCGACGGGCACCAGCCGGACGCCCTCGACGCGCAGGGCCTCGACCGACTCCGGCAGCACCGCGACGCCCAGTCCGGCGGCGACCAGGGTCAGCACGATCGACGTCTGCCCGGCCTGGTGCGCCCGCCGCGGCAGGAAGCCGGCTGAGAGGCAGGCCTGGGCCACCGCGGTGTCGACGACCGAGTCCGGGACGCCGTAGGTCACGAAGTCCTCGTCGCGGAGCGCGGCCAGGGTCACCGGCTCCTCCCCGGCCAGGCGGTGATCGGCCGCGACCGCCAGGACCAGTCGCTCCCGGGCGATCAGGCGGGAGGCCAGGCGGGCGCTGCGCAGCGGCGGCCGGAGGACGGCGAGGTCGATCCGGTCCTCCTCCAGCGCGCGCTCCTGCGCGGGGGTCAGCAGGTCCGGCTGGAACCGCAGCACCAGCCCGGGCAGCTCGCGGCCGGCGATCCTGGCCAGCTGGGGCAGCTGCCGGAACGCCGCGAGGCCGGTGGCACCGACCCGGAGCAGCCCGGTGCTGCCGGCCGCCACCAGGCGGACGCGGGACTGCGCAGCCTCGACCGACTCGAGGACCCGCTCGGCGTCGCGCAGCAGGGCCTCGCCGGCAGCCGTGAGCTCGACCCGCCGCGTCGTCCGGTGGAACAACGTGGCACCCAGTTGCGACTCCAGCTGGCGGATCGCCTGGGACAGGGGGGACTGGGCCATGTGCAGCTGCTCGGCCGCCCGCCCGAAGTGACGGGTCCGCGCCACGGTGACGAAGTAGTGCAGCTGCCGGATCTCCACGCGCCCTCCTCCGCCCGTCCCGCGCCGTCCACCGGGCTCCCGGTGGGCTGGTCGTTGTGACGGGGGCAACGTAAGCCCGCTCCAGGTGGACGCACAAAGACCTATTTCGGCCTGATCCAGACGTCGCGCATCTGGATCGTGCCTGGCTCCGGGCTGGGAGGGTGCCCGGCGCCGACGTGCCGCCGCCCTACGTCGGTGCCCCGTTCCGGGACCAGGGGCGGGTCGCGCGACCGCCTGATCGGTGCGGCCGGCTCTCCGATCAGGCGGGCTCCGGCACGCCCCCGGGATCGCCGCCCGGGTCATCCGGTTGCGGTTCGATCGGTGCGGGCGGCAGCGGGTCGGGTGCGTCGGGCAGCAGCTCACCCGGATCGTCGGGCACCGGCTGATCCGGGTCGATGATCGGGTCCGGTTCGGGCAGTGGCGCGACCATGCGACGAGTCAACCAGCGCGTGCCGCCGTCCACCGCTCCGCGGCAGCGCGCGATGCGACGGGTCCCGGTGCGCCGGCCCGCCCACCGGCCGGGACCGTGCCCTCCTCGGCGCGACCCCGGCCTGGCCGACCGGACGCACCGATGAGTTCGGCGCGCCGCTCGGGTCGGCACTTCCGTGCCGGCCCTGCACCCGGGCGATCCGGTGGAGCTCCTGCAGGGGCCGGCCCCGGGAGGGAGGAGTCCGAGGTGACCTCGATCCGCCTCGACATGACCACGTCGCTCGACGGCTTCGTCGCCGGCCCCGACGACCGGCCGGGTCAGGAGATGGGCCGCGGCGGCTTCCGGCTGTTCAACTGGCTCGACGACCGCGACGAGCCCGGCCCCAACGGCGAGGTCTTCGCCGACAGCCTGGCCACCGGCGCGATCATCACGGGTCGGCGGACCTTCGAGCTGGCCGGCCGCTGGAACGGTGACCACCACTCGGGCGTCCCGATCCTGGTGCTGACCAGCCACGTGGACGACGGTGACGTGCCGCCCGGCAGCGCGCGGTTCTACACCGATGTCGCGGCGTGCGCGGCCGACGCGAGAGCGGGCGCGGGCGGCAGGGACGTGCTGGTCGCGGGCGCGGGCGCCGGTCAGGCGCTGCTCCGTGCCGGCGAGCTCGACGAGATCGAGGTGCACCTCGTGCCCGTGCTGCTCGGTGCCGGACGCCGGCTGTTCGACCACCTCGACCACCTCGTCGAACCCCTCGAGCTGGAGCTCGTGCGCACCGTCGAGGGCCGCGACGCCACCCACCTGCGCTACCGCGTGGTCCGCGCCCCCGACGTCCACTGACCCCGTCGGCGACCGCCCGCACGCGGTTCCCTCCGGGACGACGGGCACGCGGTCACCCGCGGTGCGACGCGGCCACCCGATCGGAGGGTTCGTGTCGCTCGCGCGGGGGTGGGCGCGCGATGATCGACCGGGAGCGCGCGGAGCGTGCACGGGGGCGGTGTCGGAGGAGGTCGGGATGGCCCGCAACGGCGCACCCGACGACCCCGACGAGCCCGAGGCGCGCGGTGGGGCGGCGATGGTGGTGCCTGCGGCCGCTCCGGGGACGGCGCGCGGCAGCCTGGACCGCCGGCGGGTGCTCGGTGCGGCGGTGGAGTTCATCGACGAGCACGGCATCGACGCGCTCACCATGCGGCGGCTCGGCGCCCACCTCGGGGTCGAGGCGATGGCGCTCTACCGCTACGTGCCCAGCCGCGAGCACCTCCTGGACGGGGTGGTGGAGACCGTCATCGACGAGCTCTACGGCGACCCCGACGTGCACATGGAGGCCTCCGCCGGCTGGCAGGACTACCTGCAGCGACTGGCCCACGGGGTGCGGCGGATCGCCCTCGCGCACCCCGCCGTCTTCCCGCTGGTGGCGACCAGGCCGCCGGCTGCGCCGTGGATCCGGCCTCCGCTGCGCAGCCTGCGCTGGGTGGAGTCGTTCCTGACCGCGCTGACCGGCCACGGCTTCACCGACGAGACGGCCGTCGGCGCGTACCGCGCCTACACCAGCTTCCTGCTGGGGCACCTGCTGCTGGAGATCTCCCAGCGCGGGGTGCCGATCAGTTCCCGGGACGACACCGATCCGGCCACCGAGGGGGACGCCGACCTGCGCCAGTACCCGATGGTGGTCCGACTCGAGCCGCTGCTGCGCGAGGACGAGTCCGCGGCGGAGTTCGAGGAGTCACTGGAGAACCTGCTCGACCGACTGGGCCGGCTGCTGCGCGAGTCGCGCCGTGGTCCGCGCTCCTGACGGCTGTCGTCTCCCCTCCGCCGTCTTTCCTTCCGTGCGCAGCCACTTTACGCTGTAAACGACCGGGCGCCGTTGCGCCGAGTCGCACGAGGAGGCGGATCGACGCAGCATGCTCCATCCATCGCTGCCGCGCGCGCCCGGTGAGGTCCGGTTCGGGCTCGAGGGCGACGACACCGTGCTCTACCTGACCGGGGAGATCGACACGGCCACCGTCGCCGCCTTCGAGGCCGCGGTACCCGCCGCGAACGGGAGCCTCGTCGAGGTCATGGTCGTCGACGCCTCGGCGGTCACCTTCATGAACTCGGTCGGCGCCAGGCTGCTGCTGCAGCTGACCCAGCCGGCCCGGAAGGCCGGGCTGCGTCCCTGCCTCCGTCGCCCGTCGAGGTCGGCGTTGCAGGTGCTGACCATGACCGGACTCGAGCAGCTCTTCGACCGTCTGGACTGAGCCCCGTCCGAGGTCGCGCTTGTTTACGTTGTAAACGGGCGGGTAGGCGCTGTCGGCAATCCCGTGGAGGTCACCTTCGACCCCGTCACGGGGCATCCGTCTCGCAGCCTTCCCAGGAGGACAGATGATCGGCACCGAGTCCATCAGTCGCGTGATCGGCAGCGACGTCTACGACGCATCCGGGCAGAAGATCGGTTCGGCGTCGGAGGTGTACCTCGACGACGAGACCGGGCGGCCGGAGTGGGCGACCGTGCGCACCGGCCTGTTCGGCACCAAGGAGTCCTTCGTCCCCATCGGCCAGGCCGACCTGACCGACGACGGCGTGCGCGTACCGGTGACCAAGGACCAGGTCAAGGGCGCTCCGAAGGTCGACACCGACGGGCACCTCTCGCCACAGGAGGAGCAGGAGCTCTACCGGTACTACGGCCTGGACCTCGGCAACGGCGGCCGGCAGGTCGCCGGGACCAACGGCACGGCGACGACCGGCACGACCGACCGCGACCTGGCCGGGACGGGCGCCGCAGGCCGGACCGAGCACACCGACACCACCCCCGCGGTGGGCCGCGACACCTCCGGCCCGACGACCGACAACGCCATGACCCGCTCGGAGGAGCGCCTCAACGTCGGCACCCGCACCGAGGAGGTCGGCCGCGCCCGGCTGCGCAAGTACGTCGTCACCGAGAACGTCACCGAGACGGTGCCGGTGTCCCGCGAGCAGATCCGCGTCGAGCGCGAGCCCATCACCGACGCGAACGTCGGCAACGCGCTGGACGGCCCCGCGATCTCCGAGGAGGAGCACGAGGTCACGCTGCACGCCGAGCGCCCGGTCGTGGACAAGGAGGCCGTCCCGGTCGAGCGGGTCCGCCTGGACACGCAGACCGTGACCGACCATGAGACGGTGACCGACTCCGTCCGCAAGGAGCACATCGAGCTCGACGAGGGCGCGACGGATCGTCGCTGACCTGCGCCTGCGGCGGCCCCCACTCCGGGTTCCGGTTCCGGGCTGGGGGCGCCGCGTCGCGGCCGGGTCCAGGGGGTCGGCGTCGGACGGGTCCATCCTCACGGGCAGCGGCGCCGCGGTAGCCGAACCGTCCGTGGCCCTGCCAGGCTCCGGCCATGCAACAGGCCTTCGGCATGACGGTCCCGGACACAGTGGTCGAGATGTGCCGACCTCACACGACCGCGGTGCTGGTCTACGACGCGCAGGAGGGCATCCTGGCCCACGTCCGCGACCGCGACGGCCTGGTCCAGCGGATCACCGCCGTCCTGCGGGCGGCGCGGACAGCCGGTGTGCCCGTGCTCTACGTCCGACACGTCTCCCTGCCGCCGTCCCACATGGGCGTGGCTGCACTGCGCACCGCGATGGCCTGGCAGCGGGTGAGCCGGGCCGAGGAGGTCACGTCGGCCTTCCCGCCGGGCGCCGCCCACGCGGGGATCGTGGCGGAGCTCGCTCCCACCGCCGATGAGCCGGTGTTCGACAAGCTCGGCATGTCGGCGCTGGTCGGCACGCCGCTGGAGGCCGTGTTGCGCGACCGGGGGGTGACGACGCTGGTGCTGGTCGGCGCGGTGCTCGAGATCGGGATCGAACCCACCGCGCGGCATGCCGCCGACCTCGGCTTCCTCCCCGTCGTGGTCGAGGACGCCTGCGGCGTCGTCGACCACGAGGCCGCCCAGCGGTCGCTGGACAGCCTCGACTACAGCCTGCTGACCTACCGCTGCCGCAGCGAGGACGTCGTCGACGCCCTCCGGCAGTGACCTGCCAACCCGGAGCGGCGGCCCACCGCTGCGGCCTCCGTCGTCGGCCGCCCCGGGTCCTCCGCTGCCGCTGAGTCGGCGGTCCGTTGCCCGGCTTCCGTGTTCCGGTCGGGCTTCGGCAGCGACCCGGCTCCGACGGAGTGCCGCCCCCCGCTGGATCCCTCCCCAGCAGCGGAGCCGCTGCTCGCGTCGACTCGCGAGGTGCGCGTCGCGACGTCTCCGGCCACGGCGACCGCCCGACGGCCTGCGCGCGCACGCGGAAGCCGGCGCCTGCTCCCGTCGAACCGGATCGCACGCGCACCCTTGATCTCAAGTCCGGTTGAGGTTCTAGCGTCGGGTCCGTTCCACCGCCACGAGTGCACTCGACACGGCCGATGACTTCGGTCTCGTGATGGCGTCATATCGGCAGGCGGGCATCGACCCGGGCAAGCCCGGGAGACCGGCCCGAAGCCACCCCTCGGAGGGGAGCCCCCCATGCCCACCGACCTCAGCCGACGTCCCCACCTCGCGGTCCCTCCCGTGGCCGTCGGCGACCGTTGCGACCGCTGCCCTGCCGTGGCTCGGTACCGGGCGGTGCTCTCCAGCGGTGCGCTGCTGTTCTGCGGCCACCACGCCCGCGAGCACCGGGCCCGCCTGCTCGAGATCGGGGCCGAGCTGAGCCCCGTTCCCAGCGGGCCCGTCCCCGAGAAAGGACGACCAGCATGACCACCACGCACCTGACCGGCTCCGGCCGGAACGCCGCCCTCGTCCGGACGGCCTCGGACGTCGTCCTGCTCGTCGCCCGCATCGGCCTGGGCGTGCTGATGGTGGCGCACGCCAAGCTGGAGTACGACTTCGGCGGCGGCAGCCTGGCCGGTGTCGGGCGGCTCTTCGACGAGGCGGGCGTGCCCCTGGCTGCGATCACGGGGCCGGCCAACGTGCTGTTCGAGCTCGTCGGTGGCATCGCGATGATCCTCGGCGTCGCGGTCCGGATCGTCGGCGTCCTGATGGCGCTGAACATGGTCGGCGCCTGGGTCTTCGTGCACACCAGCGGCCTGTTCGCCATGGACCACAACGGCCCCGAGCTGGTCATCGCCCTCGGCCTGCTCAGCCTCGTGCTGGCCGTGACCGGCGCGGGCCGGTTCGGGCTCGACCAGCGGATCGCTCAGCGCCTGCACCGGACGTCGCGGACGGCGACCTGAGGCGCTCCGCCGTCTCCGACGGTGCACGAGCCTTCGCGGGCCGACGCGCCTCGCGGGCGCCGGTCGAGCGTGCTGGAGCATGGCTGCACGACTCCGTCGCGATGACGCCGGCCTGGTGTCCGCAGACGCGCCCGCGCGAGCCAGACTCGGGACTCTCGAGGCCGGCGGGGAGTACCGCTGGAGTGCCGGCGGGCGTAGGAAGGACCCCACTGGGCCCGGCTCGTTCCAGCACCATCGGCGACCGGAGGCAACGATGACTCGTACGGATCACGCCACACACGCCGAACTCGTCGACCTCTTCGCGCGCATGTGTTCCGCCTGGACGGCGGGAGACGCCGCCGGCTACGGCGCCTGCTTCACCGAGGACAGCGACTACGTCTCCTACGACGGCACGCACGCCCGGGGACGGCGGACCATGGTCGAGAACCACGACCGGCTCTTCCACGGCGTCCTCAGCCACTCGGCGCTGGTGGGGGAGGTCGAGTCCGTTCGCTTCCTGCGGGACGACGTGGCGGTGGTGCACGCGACGGGTTCGGTCCAGATGCCCTGGCGCGCGAGCCTGCCGAAGCGGCGGTCGTCTCGGCAGACGATCGTGGCGGTCAGAGGGGACGACGGCTGGCGGATCGCCGCGCTGCACAACGGCCGGATCCGGCCGGTGACGATCCCTGCCCCCGACTCGCTGCCCGCGCGGGCCTCCCGGGCCATGACGCGCGCCGCCCGGGCCCTCCACGTCGGGAGGATGCGCTGACCACGCCGGTGAGGCTCCGTCGCGCGCGGTCGGTGCACCCGACGCGGGCGGCGGGGGACACCTGGTCGCGGCCGCTCGCGTTCCTCACGGCGGTCATGGCGGGGCTGCTGGCGGGCGGGATGCTGCTGATCGAGGTCGTCCTCGTCCCGTTCTGGCGGGCTACCTCACCGGCCGAGTTCCGGGAGTGGTTCACCGCGCACTCGGGCCGGATCCGCGCGCTCATGGTCCCGCTGGGTGCCGGCGCCGTCCTCTCCGGTGCGGCCTCGGCGGTGGCCCAGGTCACCGCACACCGTCGGAGCGCCCCGGCCGCCGTGGTGGCCGCGGGTGCCGTGGCGGGCGTCGTCGCGATCACCGCGGCGGTCAACGAGCCGGCCAACCACCGGTTCGTGGCGGGCGAGCTGACAGGGCCGGAGACGACGCAACTGCTGGGCAGGTGGACGCGCTGGCACCACGTCCGCGTCGTCCTCGGGCTCGTTGCCACGGGCGCGGCATCGCTGGCGCTGACGCAGTGTCGTCCACCTCGCGAGCAGCCGTGACCGACTGACCGCCGCTGGACCACCCGGGCGTCGAGCAGACGCTGGTCTCCGATCCCGTCCGAGCCGCTGCCACCGCGGTGGACGCCTGCGGGCCCGCGGCCTACGGCTGGGGAGGCGCGCTGTCTCCGGGCGGCGCCTCCCGTCGCTCGTACTGCTACCCCAGCAGTGACGCCGCCGCCATCCGTTGCAGGTGCTCGACGTAGGTCTCGAACGTCCAGCCCCATGTCCCGACCAGGCGTTGGTGGAGCGTCGGATCGATCAGGACGTCGGCGATGGCGGCAGCGCGTTCGACATCGAGGTCGGGCCGGAGCCCGCCGAGGTCGGCGACGCGGCCGACGACGGCTCGGGCGCCCTCGGCCCGCTGGTCGTCGGTCGTGGCGAGGACGGCTGCTGCGTCCGGGTCGGCGTCGGCTGCCACCACGAGGACGTGGTGGAGCGTGGCGAGCCGCCTGTTGATGGCGGCGTTCATGGCCATCCACGCGGCGAGCAGCTCCGCGGGGTCGCCGCCCTGCATCATCCGCTGCACCTCGGGCCGGTCTGCGATGGCCACCGGTTCGTCGTCGCCGGCCAGCGTCCAGTCGAAGGCGAGCTTGAGCACGGCGGCCTTTGCGCCGACCGCGGTGAAGACGGTCCTGCGGCTGACCCCTGCGTGCTCGGCGATGGCGTCGATTGTGGTCGGGACATAGCCGCTCTCGACGAACAGCGCGGCTCCGGCGTCGACGATCCGTCGGCGCGTGGCCCGCGACTGCTCGTCGCGCAGAGCGGAGCGGTACGGGCGGCGGTCGTCCGTCATGCGCGCAGCTCCGCGCGCCGCGTCGTCCGGCTTGACAGCACCACTAGTGTAATCAACACCTCAGCAGTGTAACGAAGGTGAGACCATGGACGTCATCATCGTCGGTGCCGGGCCCACAGGTCTGACCCTCGGCGCAGTCCTGGCCCGGCGCGGCCATCGGGTCGCAGCCATCGACCGGGACCCCGGCCCTGCTCCCGACGGCTCGTGGCGGCGCCGTGGTGTCATGCAGTTCGAGCAGGCGCACGGGTTCCGCCCGCAGGTGCGCGACCTGCTGATCGCCGAGTGGCCCGAGGCGTGGCGTGCATGGCTCGATCTCGGTGCGCAACCGATCGACCTGCCCGTCCCCGGCGCTCGGACGCCGGCGGTCGGGGTGCGGTCCCGTCGCGTCACGTACGAGCGAGCCCTCCGCCGGGCGGCGGCAGAGGTCGACGGGCTGACCGTCGCGGTCGGCCACGTCGACGGCCTCGTCGAGCGGGGCAGTCAGGTCGTGGGCGCAGTCGTGGACGGGTCGACGGTGAGCGCCGACCTGGTCGTCGATGCAAGCGGCCGTCTCTCCCGGCTGACGCCGCCGCCGCTCGTTCGCGGCGACGTCGGCATGGCCTATGTGTCGCGGACCTACCGCCGGCACCTGGGCGCGACGTCGGGTGCCGTGACCACCCCGTTCGCCTGGAGCGCCCGGTTCCAGGGGTACGACTGCTACGCCTTCCCCCACGAACACGGCCACGTCTCGATCGTGATCATCCGACCCAGGGCGGACGCCGGCCTGGGCGCCCTCCGTCACCTGAGCGCCTTCGAGTCCGCGTGCCGTGCGATCCCGGGGCTGGCCGAGTGGACCGACGCCCGCGTCGCCACGCCCACCAGCGGCGTCATCGTCGGTGGCGGTCTGCTCAACGTCTACCGGCGGCAGCTCTGCCGGCCCGGTCTGGTTGCCGTGGGTGACGCGGTCGCGACCACGGCGCCCACGGCGGGCCGAGGGCTCGCCATGGCCAGCATGCAGATCGGCGCACTCCTGCAGCTGCTCGACACGGGCGCCGACCCCGTCGGCATCGCAGCTCCGTTCCGCGCCTGGTGTGACACCTGGATCCTCCCGTGGGTCGAGGACCACCTCGCCTTCGACGCCGAGTCGGTACGCCGCTGGCAAGGTCACGACCTCGACCTCACCCAGCCCCTGACCTCGGCCGCCATCGTCGCGGCCGCTCGAGCCGACCCCCGGATCGGACCCCACGTCGCCGGCTTCCTGGCCATGACCGTGTTGCCGGCGTCGCTGGCTGTCGCCGAGCCGCTGGCCCGCGCCGTCTACGAGACCGGCTGGCGTCAGCCGACGGCCGAAGGCCCCACGCGCGACGAGCTCGTCTCGATCGCCGAGAGGGCGCGAGCCGGCTCGGGGGCCCGGCTGGAGACGGCGGTGCCGCCGATCCCCGGCCATCTCGAGAGGACCGCATCGTGAACGGCCGCGGTCCTCCGATCGCGACGCTGCCCGCCGTTCCGCCCGGTCGGGCACGTGCCCCGCACACCCACAGGTCATTCGGCGGTCGCCGATGCGGCGGCGTCCTCCTGCATGAAGGCTCCGATGGATGCGACGTCCCGGAGGACGTCGACGAGCTCCTCGATCGTCGTCGCCATCGCGCCGGTCACCCCGACGTAGAACACCTCGTAGCGGCCGTCGCCCGCTTCGAGGTACCCGCCGAGGGTCATGGCGCCGATCTGGAGACGCTGGTTCAGGTCATCGGGGCCGGCGACCGTGCCGGTCTTGGCGAACACCTTGCCCTGGGCCGGGCAGGAGGTGCAGAACTCGCCCAGCGAGCCGTCCACCCCGAGGACGGGCAGCGAGGTGCGGAACCGCTCCGCGTCCGGCGTGCCCAGCCAGTACTCGAGGATCTGGGTGACCGCTCGAGGGGTCACGCGGTCTTCAGGGGTGCCGCCGCGGCCGTCGGAGAAGCTGACCGCGTTGGTGTCCACGCCGGCTCCCTGGAGGAAGGCCTTCTCGACCGGGAACCCGGCCATGCAGTCGGTCGACCCGGCGTGCACGGCCATGAGGCAGAGGGTCAGGTTGGCACCGAGGTTGTGGCTGACCTTCAGGATCAGCTTCGCGTACTCGGCGAACACCGGGGAGACGTAGGCGGCCACCGTCCGGGCGGACGTGTACGACTCGGGTGCCTGGTCCACCGGGTTGGGGCCGCCGGCCGGAGCGTCGACGGTGACGCCGGCGCGGCCGAGGGCCTCGATGAGCGCGGTCCGGCCGAACGCGGACGGGTCCTCGACCTGTGCCACCCGGAGCTGCGGCTGTGAGCCGGCGGCGATGGTGCCGCTGACCGAGATCTGGTGACCGTCGGGGGAGGTCGTGACCTCGATGTCGGTCGGGCCGTCCGCCGCGACCGTGCGGACGTCGGAGGTCACCTGGAACGTGCTGACCTGTGGCCGCCACGAGAAGTCGGCCGGCTGCCCGGGACTGGTCGGTGTCGTCAGCAGGTCGATGAGGTTGTCGTTGATGATCAGCGGGGTGGGCGTGGGATCGAGTTCGCCGACCGCGGAGAAGGCCCGGTCGTCGATGACCACGTCGCCGGCGACCCGGGTGATGCCCGCGGCGCTCACCTGGTCGGCGATGGAGTCCAGTCCGGCGAGGGGATCCTCCGGCGTCAGCGTCGCCCCCGGGAGGTCGTTCGCGTACGTGTGGTCGATGTCGGTGAAGGCGACCGAGCCGTCCGGTCCGGTGCGGCCACCCATCGTCAGGTCACCCTGGGCGACCAGCACCAGGTCGCCGGTCAACGTCGACCCGTCCTGCCCGCCCACGGCGTAGACCGGCGTCTCGAACCGATGGTCTGCGCCCAGCGTCCCCCACGCCGCCGAGACGCTGAACAGCTTGGTCACCGATCCGGGCAGGAACGACTGGTCGGGGAACTGCGACCGGGCGACCCGACCGCTGGACGGATCGACCTGGAGCAGCCCCCACTGCGCGGTCGCATAGGCGGGCTTGTCCATCACGGCCGTGATCCGCGGATCGGGGTCATCAGTCGCGGAGGCGGTGGCGGTGGGCCCGCCCAGGACAGCGGTCACCGCGACCACCGCGACCACGAGCCCCGACCGTCGCGAGGAACGCGCCAGGCGCACAGTGCACCCCCTGTCGACCGGCCCGCGGAGGCCCGAGCGGAAGACTCGGCAGCCGAACCGCTGCGCGGGGCTCAGCCTGGCTGCGGCCCTCCGGAACCGCACAGGGCCGATGGTCCCCGGGAGCAAACAGCGGTCGTCGACGCGGCGGCGCAGCGACCGGTCCGATCAGTGGCAGCCCGCCACGCCCCCGTCCATCGCCCAGACGTGCCGAGAGCCACTCAGCGGCGCGAGGTGTCACGAGGGCTCACAGGCCCTGCAGTGACACACCCTGGTTCCTGGCCTGCAGAACACACCGGGGAAGGCCGTGTCCGAGGGGACTGGGGCACCGCGACACGGGAGCCGTCTCACCGCGCCGGGAGGGGCTCGGTGCGCTGTGGCGTCTTGGCCATGGGCAGTCCGTCAGCGTGAGGGTCTGGCTGAGCGCACGACTGGAGACGACTCGAGAGGAACAGGAGACTCCCGCGCAGGCTCGTGGTTGCCCGGCGGAAGAGCGCTGGACGTGTGCGCAGTCCGGCGTCCGATCACCCGTCCGCGCTGGCAGGACGCCTGGCGCGGGTGGGCTGCACCCCCATCGGCTCTCCCGGCACCTTCGGGGGAGCGGCACCCGGGAGCGCTGTTCACGGAGGCGAGATCGCAGGTCCCGCACCAGCGTAGGAGGGCGAGTTGTCGGGCGAGTTCTCGCGCCTGATGGTGCTGCCGGTGCCACTCAGTCCCCGTGCACGGTAGCCGTGCTCGCGCGGCCGGACGGTCGACGGGGCCATCGTCGGTTGAGGGAAACTGGGCGCTCGGAGCGCGCCCGATGACCGTCCCGCTTCCGCTTTGCGACCGTGTCATCCCCCCGGGCTACGACCGCCGCGTCGACGTGCCGTTGATCCGATGTGAGAGGGGCACGCAGCGCGCCGCGCGCAGTGCCTCGGAGCTCTCGACTGCTGGCGACCAGCGACGCCCGGGTCCTGGGTGGACCCGGGCGCCGCTTCAGTCGCAAGCCTGGCGGCCGGCCCGAACCCAGTCGGTCGACTCCTCACCTGACACCGGCTGCGTCTGGAGGTGCCCGTCGAGGCAGCTGAGGGCGTCGGCGTCCCGGCCCGCGGACGTGTGCTGAGCAGAGGCGAGAAGCGTCTCCTCGTGCTCCAGGACCCGGTGCAGGACGGGCCGTGCGTCTGTTGGGCTGACCTCGAGCAGTCGGCGGGAGCTCGGCAGGGCGTCGAGGGCGATCCGCTGGGTGCTGTCGAGGAACCGACTCCACGACTCGGTCGCCGCGGCGGCCGCGAAGTCGAGCCCGGACCGACGTACGGCCTCCTCGTCGAGCTCGAGGCCTGTCCAGTCCACCAGCGGACGGAGTACGTCTCGCGTCTCCGACTCCGGCCTGAGCAGCCGTCGCAACGCGAGGTCCTGCTCCGGGAGGGCCCGCCGGGTCAGGAGGTCCTCCAGGAGGACGGCGCCGCAGACCTCGCCTTCGTACGCCCAGGTCGACAGGGACTCGTGATCGTCACCTGGACCGCCTGCGATGTCGCTGGCTGCCTGTGCGGCGTCGGTCATGCCGGTCCCGGCCGGCTCTCGTCCACGCCGGGGACCCGGCCCAGGTCGAGGGCGTATGCGCCCATCGTGATGTTCACCAGTTCGCCGGTCTGCTGATCGAGGCCGAACTGGATGCCGACGGTGCGGAGTGCGGCCAGGTCGATGAGGACCATGCCCTCGACGCCGACGTTCTTCTCCAGCCACGAGAACAGGTAGGCCTGCTCACGCAGCTTCCAGTAGGTCGCGCGGTCGGTGTCGCCCAGGCCGGCCTCGGCGCCGCCGACGCAGATCCAGGTGAAGAGGTGCTGGTTCAGGTAGACGTGGTCGTAGACGTCGTCGCTGCTGTAGGCGTAGCGGATCCGGTGGCCGAGCAGGTCGGTGGTGTGAGGGTGCGCGCCGTCGGCGGTGGCGCCGGAGCCCACCAACTGCCCCTGGAACCAGTGCTGCCGCGCGAGGTGCGGGTCGGGCTGCAGGCCCAGCTCACCGACGGCACCGGTGGCCTGGCCGCTGTGCGTGTCGAGCGCCATCGTCACCACGACGGGGTGGTCCTCGCCGCTCCGTCGGTAGTGCAGGAAGAACAGGCCGGGCTGCATCTCGAACAGCTCGTAGGTCTCGGTGCCCTCCCGAGTGCCGTTGCTGTCCTGCAGCGTCCACCGCAGGGATCCGTCCCCGAACTCGTGCACCAACGTGGCTTCCGAGCCGGGCTGCTCGGGGAACCGGCACCGCAGCTCCTGGCGCTGCCCCTCCAGCGCTGCCGAGAGCGGCGGGCGGTACTCGTCGAAGCCGTCGGCCATCTCGGTGAGTGCGGCCCAGTCGTCCTTGTTCCAGCTGAAGGTGCTGGCGGATGTGGTCACGGGGTCCTCCATGTCGGATCAGGGTGGGTTGGTCAGTCGGTGGCGAAGTCGAGCGGGGGGAGAGCGGAGCGGGCGACGTAGCCGAAGTCGGCGACGAGCGGGGTGCCGTTGATCGGCGCGCTCACCGGTGAGGCGAGGAAGACGGCGTGGCCGGCGATCTGCCGGGGCTGCATGACCGGCAGATCGGTACCGGCGAAGCCCTGCGGGCGTCCGAGGTCGACCCGGGACATCGGGGTGTCCACGACCCCGGGGCACAGGCAGTTCACCCTGACCCCCGGGTGGTCGACGGACAGAGACCGGGTGAGCATCAGCACCGCGCCCTTGGAGGTGCTGTACGGGGTCATGCCCTCGAAGGCGACGAGGGCGGCGTCCGAGGCGATGAAGACGATCGTCGCCACGTCGCTGCCGGTCAGCCGGGGCACCGTGTGCTTGGCGACGAGGAAGTTGCCCTTGACGTTGACCGCCATGACGCGGTCCCAGTCCTGCTCGGGCACGTCGGCCGCGAGCGTCCCGACGGGACCGGAGATGCCGGCGCAGCCGAGCACGGTGTCCAGCCGGCCGAAAGTCTCGACGACCCGGGTGACCGCCTCCTCGACCTGGGCGTCGACGGTGACGTCGGCCCGGACGAACTCGACAGCGTGGCTCTCCCTGCGCAGGCCGTCCACCACGGCCGTGCCTTCGGGGTCGCGGTCGAGGACCGCCACGCGCGCGCCCTCGGCGAGCAGGGCGTCGACGCAGGCGCGACCGATCCCCGAGGCGCCCCCGGTGACGAGGGCGACGCGGTCGCGGAGGTGCAGGTCCACGGGTGGGCTCCTGTCGGGTGGGCCGGCTCAGGCCGGCTGGAGGGCGACGGTGAAGCGGGGGTCGAACGCGACGGTGCCGGCGTCGACGGCCGAGTGGCCCCCGTCGACCGGGATCACCGCGGCGTTGACGTAGGACGCGGCGGGGGAGAGCAGGTGCGTGATCACCGCGGCGACCTCGTCGGCCTCGGCGGGGCGATGGAGCGGCACGAGCGCCGTGGCCGACCGGTAGGCGTCCTCGGCGTCGAGGCCGCGCGCCTGGCCGAGGGCGGCCATCTCCTCGTCGGCCATCTCGGTGCGGGTCCACCCGGGGCAGACGACGTTGGCCCGGACACCCTGTGGGCCGTAGTCCACGGCGACCGACTGCAGGAGCATGGTCAGGCCGGCCTTCGTGGCGTTGTAGCCGGCGGTGCCTCCGGAGGCCCGCAGCGCGCTGACCGACGCGATGCCGACGACGGAGCCGCGGCTGTCGACCAGGTGGGGGAGTGCGGCGCGCAGCAGCCGGTAGGGAGCGGTCAGGTTGGTGGTGACCATCGACTCCCAGTCAGCGTCAGCCAGTTCGCCGACGGGGCCGGGTCGGACGATGCCGGCGTTGAGCACCAGCCCGTCGAGTCGGCCGTGGCGCTGGACGGTCTCGGCGACGAGACGGTCGGCCTCACCGGAGCCGGTCACGTCCGCTGGAACCGGATGGGCCCCGGTCGCCTCGGCGACCCGCTGCAGGGCGGACGCCCGGCGTCCGCAGATCGCCACGGACCAGCCGGCCGCGGTGAGGGCCGCGGCGGTGGCCGCCCCGATCCCGGTCCCGCCGCCGGTGACGAGGGCGACCGGGGGGCGGTGGGTCGGCAATGCGGATGTGGTCATGCCTCGGGCCCTTCTCGAGTGTCGGTGCGGCGGGTCGGCCGGCAGACCTGGTGGACGGCAGGCGCGGTCCACCAGGCCTGTGCCGGGGTCACGAGCGCGGCGTGACCGGAGGGACGTCGCGGACGGTGGGCGCGGCCGAGGAGGCGGCCGCTGCGCTCGCCTCGGGGCTCGGGACGTCCTCGCTGAGGTCCCGCCACTGCAGCGGGCGCTTGTCCTGCACCACCTGCCGGTAGACGAACAGCACCACCGACAGGGCGAGGATCCCGACGCCGATCAAGGTCTCCTTCAGTCCGCCGTAGCCGGCGTCGGACGGGTGCGTCGCGCCCCAGACGGTGACGAAGACGTTGAGGGCGAAGATGGCCGTCGCGATGGGGATCCAGATGCGGCCGCGGCGGATGGGCCGGGGCCAGTGGGGCCGGTCCTTGCGCAGCAGGAGGAAGGCGCCGACCCCGAGGGTGATCGCCGTCATGTAGCCCAGGTTGCTGGCCAGCAGGATCGCCACGGGGGAGGACAGCAGGAGCAGGTGGGCGGTGTTGATGACCGCGTCGATGGTGAGGGAGCGACCCGGGACGCCCCAGCGGTTCAGCCAGTCGAGCTGCCGGATGGTCATGCCCTCCTGAGCCAGCCCGTAGAGCGCTCGGCCGCCGTCGGCCGTGGTGGAGACCATCGCCAGCCACAGGGAGAGGACGAGGACGAGGGTCCCGATCCAGCCCTGGCCGCCGAACAGCTGCTCGAAAGCCACGGTGATGTAGCCGACGGGGTTCTCGGTGAGCGTGCGCTCACCGACGGTGCCGGTGACCCCGATCGGGATGGCGATGAAGGCGATCAGCATGAAGGTGGACGTCGCCTTCAACGCCTTGGCGGTGTCGCGGACGGTGTCCCTGTACTCCGGTGCGAAGGACGCGGCGATCTCCACGCCGTAGGTGGTCCACGCGGTGATGTAGAACCAGACGATCACCGTGCTGAACGTGGCGCCGGGACCCCAGGTGAGATTGCCGGCGTCCCACTGGCCCTGCACCAGCGCGGCCACGACGACGACGGTCAGGGCGACGGTGACCATGACCCCGACGACCTTGTTCACCGTGGCGGCGAGCCGGATGCCGACGTAGTTCACGGCCCAGGCGGCCCAGACGGAGATGATCGCGAAGACGTGCCCGAGGCCGAGTTCGTTGCCGAGGAAGGACACCGTCGACGTCGAGTCGGCGAACCACTCCGCCTGGATGATGCCGCCGAGGGCGGAGGCGGTCACCGCGATCGCCAGGGACCAGCCGATCCAGTACCCGAACGAGGCGATCGCGCCGAGCGGGGCGAAGTACCGCTTCCAGCCCTCGATCGCGTAGCGGGCGACACCGCCGGACTTGCCGGGGAACATCGATGCGAGTTCCGCGAAGAGGCGGTTCTGCAGCAGCCCGATCACGGTGGCGCCGACCCAGATGGCGATCGCCGTCCAGGCACCGAGGATCCCGACCGCGAAGCCGAGGGCGACGAACAGGCCGTTCACGCTGACGATGGACAGCGCCAGGCCGTCCTTCCAGGTCAACGTCTTGTGGAGGTGGGGCGTGGTGTCCACCTCGTCGTGTGTGTGGCTCATGGTTGCGTCCTTCGAGGAGTGGGAGGGGTGCGGACGGAGTCCTCGTGGGGTGGGCGAGCGGGGCGCCGGTGGGTCACGCGGACCGTTCAGGGGACCGGCATCCACGCCATGTCGATGGAGACGACCTCGCTGACGGCCGCCATCCGGGCGAACTCGGGCATGTCAGCGGCCTTGGCGTTGGCCGCCTCCGCCTGCTCGGTGCTGTCGTAGATCCACACGTCGGTCCAGAGGCCGTCCTCGCCCTTGGCGATGACCGGGGCGGCGACGAAGCCGGGAACGGCGGCCGCGACGGCGGCCACGGCGCCGGGTCGGCTGGCGAGGAACTCCTCCTCCTGTCCCTCGTGGACGCGGACGTGGACGAACTCGACCAGGTGCTGCGGCATGACGGTCTCCTTCGGGCTTCGGGGTGGGTCAGGGCCCGGCCAGTGCCGGGGTGGTCAGGGCGGCCGCGGGTGCGTCGCCGGTCAGCAGCGCGTGCACGTCGCGGGCCGCCCGCATGCCGCTCTCGATCGCGCCGTCGATGAAGCCGGCCCAGCCGTTGGCGTAGTCGGCGCCGGCCAGGGCCACACGGCCCTCGGGCCGCTGCAGCTCCGCGAGAGCTCCGGTCAGCTGGCCGACACGCTGCATCGGCCAGGTCTCACCGGAGAACGGGTCGGCCACCCAGTCGTGGCAGGCGACCTCGAGGACCTCGACGTCGGGCAGCCAGCTGCGGAGGGCGTCCTGCACGGCCTCCCGGTCGGAGCCGTCGATGCGGGCGCTGTCCGGTCCGAAGGCCACCACCACCGTGGTGCCGTCCTCCACGTACTCGACCTGGCAGAGGGTGAAGGACGCCGAGCCACGGGCCAGGGCGACGAAGGGCTCGTACTCGCCGCGCAGGCGTGCCCAGACCTTGGTCCCCGTCGACGTCTGGCCCTGCTGGGCGGCGCGGCGCTTGATGTCCGACAGCGGCGGGTCGAAGGCGATGCTGTCCAAGACGTTGAGCGGCAGGGTGACGACGACGGCGGCCGCGGTCAGGGTGGTCCCATCGGCGAGCGTCACGGTGGCCGTGTCGCCGTCCTGCGCCACGGCGGTGACCTGCGCACCCAGTCGGAGCTCGGCGCCGGCGTCGGCCAGCATTGCCTCGATCAGGCGGCGGGTCCCACCGACGACCTTGTAGGTGGCGCATGCCTCGAACATGAGCTGCCAGCTGCCACCGGCGAGCGCGCACCACCGGAGGGCCTGTGCGTAACCGCCGTCCGCCGTGGGGCCGTTGAAGTTCGTCGCCCACATGCCCTCGACGGCCTCGAACTCACCGGGGGTGAGCCCCAGCGACTCCAGCTCCTGCCGGATGGACATCCGATCGATGCCCGCCAGCTGCTCGCCGAGCAGGAGCGGCTCATAGGGGCGGGGGAAGTACGTGAGGGCCTCCGCGGTGCTCGCCGACATCCCGCGGTCGATGAGCGCCAGCAGGTCGTCCGCGGTGCCGCTGTGCAGCTCGCCCTCGGTGATCCAGTAGCCGTGGACGGGCGTCGGGGAGGGGACGACGGCCATGCCGTAGCGGCTGAGCTCGGCCCAGGTGTGCGGTTGGACCCAGTGGACCCAGGTGCCGCCCAGCTCGAGGTCGCGGCCGAGGCGGGAGTCGGTCCACGTGCGGCCGCCGATGCGGTCGCGCGCCTCGACGATGAGCACACGGTCTCCCTGCCGGTGCAGCTCACGGGCCGCGGTGACGCCGGCGAAGCCGGCGCCCACCACGATCACGTCGGCGTCATGGCTGGTGGTCACGGGGATCTCCTCGAGAAGTCCTGGGTCCTGCGGGAGCTCGGGCATCGGTCGGCCGGGGGAGCGATGCCGCAGGGCGCCCGGGTTGTCCATGTGGACAGTTGTGATCGATGGCACAGAAGATGCCGTACCGCGGGCGAACTGGTCAAGTGGACAGTGCGAGGATCTCTGCGGGATCCTGGAGTCGGCGCACGAGCGGAGCCGAGATGCGTCAGCCTGGGACGGCCGAGGCGGTGGACGAAGACCCAGCGCCACGGGGGAGGAGCGAGGAACATGACCGTCGTCGAGGCCGGCCGGGATCGCGGGACACCCCGCTACGGCGAAGGCCGCAGTGCCCTCCTGGCGGCCGCGGTGCGCGTCGGTGCGAGGCGGGGGCTGCGGCACCTGACCTACCGCGCCGTAGCTGCCGAGGCGGGCGTGGCGCACGGCCTCGTCGCGCACCACTTCGGCTCCCGGGACGCACTGCTCGAGGAGGCCCTGCAGTTCTCCCTCGAGCACGGCGTCGCATCACTCAGCTCGGCGCCCGGCAGCGGGGACGTCGATGCGCTGTTCGTGGGCGTGAGCGCCTGGTTCGAGGAGGACACCGACGACGCGGTCTTCCAGTACGAGCTGATCCTGGAGTCACGCCGGCGACCGGAGCTGCGGCCCCATGTGGTGCGCCTCTACGAGGCGTACCGGGAGGCTCTGCGAACGGAGCTGAAGGCCTGCAGCCTGCCCGATGACCCGGACCTGGTGCACCTGGTGTTCGCGGCTCTGGACGGCCTGGTGTTCCAACAGGTCTGCCTCGGGGAGACCGCGGCAACCGAGGCGGCGATCGACCGGCTGCGAGGGCTGCTGGGTCGGTTGCGCTGAGCCGGCCACCGCAGGGCTGGACGCCGGTGGCGCCGGCTGCGGCGAGCGCCGTCAGTGCGCGGCACCGCTGAGGTCGAGCAGCACCACGCCACCGGCCACCCGCACGCCCCCAGGACCTGCCAGACGGTCAGCGGTTGACCGAGGAACGTGGCTCCGATGGCCACGACGGCGTGAGGATGTGACCCTCGCCCGGCAGCCCAACGCCACGCTGCCCTGCCTGTCGCACGTCGTCAGCCGCCTGGAGGCGCGCGGCGTGGTGGGGCGCTTCCCCGTGCCCGGAGGACCGCCGGGCGACCAACGCCCGGCTCACCCAGGCGGGATGGGGAAAGCTGCAGGACGCCGCCCCCGCCCACGTGGCCAACGTCCGCCGGCACGTCATCGATGCGCTCACCGACGAGCAGATCGACCAGCTCGCCGCCATCGGCGACGCGCTGCTCGCCCGACTCGACCCGACCGGGTCGATGGCCGCGACCCACACCCGCTACGAGGAGCCCCGGACCGAGGAGCAGGCCGCCGCCGGCTGACCGCAGGAGGGGAACGCCCGGCCGCCGGCGCAACCCGGTCCGCCGACGGTGGGCCCCGCCGTAGGCAGGCGACGGCGGCCCCGGTCCTCGAGCTCCATCGAGGCGCGCGCCACCGAGGCGTCCGTCCGTCGCACGTCGTCCTCGACGGGCTCGTGACCGCCTGCGCTGTCCCGGCCGAGGCGGGCGGTCCGGGCGCTAGCGTCGCGCGCGTGGCCAGGGCCGGGGGCGCTCCCGCGTTCACGATGAACCAGCTCGCCGCCTTCGTCGCGGTGGCGGAGGCGGGGACCATCAGCGGGGCCGCCGAGCGGCTGCACGTCTCGCCGTCGGCCCTCTCGGCGGCGGTGAGCGAGCTGGAGCGGGCGCTGCAGTCCCAGCTGCTCCGGCGGCGGAAGGCCAAGGGGGTGAGCCTCACGCCGACCGGTGAGGCGGTGCTGTCGAGAGCCCGGTTCCTGCTGCACCAGGCCTCCGAGCTCGAGGCCGATGCCCGGGGGGACGAGCGCGGTGTCACCGGGCTGGTCCGGCTGGGCTGCTACCCCTCGCTCGCCCCGACCGTGCTCCCCGCGCTGATCAGCGACTTCACGCAGGCGCACCCCGATGCGCGGCTCGAGGTCCACGAGAACACGCAGGACCAGCTCAGCCGGGGGCTGGACAGCGGAGAGCTCGACCTGGCCATCGTGTACGACCTGGACCTGGACCCGGCGTGGCGGTCGGCCGCCCTGGCCCACCTCCCGCCGCGCGTCGTGCTGCCCGCGGAGCACCGGCTGGCTGAGACGGAGGGCCCGATCGACCTCGGGCACCTGCGCGACGACCCCATGGTGCTGCTCGACGCCCCGCCCAGTTCCGGGCACGCCTTCGCCTGCTGCGCACGGGCGGGGTTCGCGCCCCGCGTGGTCTACCGGGCGCGCACCTACGAGACGGCGCGCGCCTTCGTCGGCCGGGGCCTGGGCTGGACGCTCCTCCTGCAGCGGCCCAGCGCCGACGTGACCTACGAGGGCCGGCCGGTGGCGGTCAAGGACATCGCCGCTCCGGTGCTGCCCGCGGTGGCGGTGACGGTGGTCTGGTCCCCGGACTCCCTGCTCAGCCGGGCATCCCGCACCTTCATCACCCACGCCGTCCGCATGGCGCAGGAGGGGGTCCTCGGGCCACCGCGGAAATGCTGAGGTTCCTCACCCGGAACCTCTGCTTTTCCGGTGACGTGACCGCGCCCACTCTGGATGCCGCGGCGAGGAAGCCGCCTCACCCCGAGCGGAAGGTCCCCCCATGGCGAGAGCGGTCTCTCCCAGCCAGCGGAGCGTGCGGCGGGCGGTCGCCGGCAGCTTCGTCGGCACGGCCATCGAGTGGTACGACTTCTTCATCTACGGCACGGCCGCCGCGCTGGTGCTCGGCCCGCAGTTCTTCCCCAGCGAGTCCGACCTGGCCGGCACCCTCGCCGCCTTCGCCACCCTGGCCGTCGGTTTCCTCGCCCGGCCCTTCGGCGGGGCGATCATGGGTCACTTCGGTGACCGGTCCGGCCGCAAGTCCATGCTCGTCGTGTCGATGCTGCTCATGGGGTCGGCGACGGTCGGCATCGGCCTCCTGCCCACCTACGCGACCATCGGCGTCTGGGCGCCGATCCTCCTGGTGGTCCTGCGCTTCATCCAGGGCATCGGGGTCGGCGGCGAGTGGGGCGGCGCGGTCCTCATGGCCACCGAGCACGCGCCGCGGGGCAAGGCCGGTCTCTACGGCTCGGCGCCGCAGATGGGGGTTCCCGCCGGGGTCGTCCTGGCCAACGTCGTCTTCCTGCTGTGCAGCAACCTGATGAGCGAGCAGCAGTTCCTCGCCTGGGGCTGGCGGGTCCCGTTCCTGCTCAGCATCACCCTCGTCGCCGTGGCGCTGTGGATCCGGCTGGGCGTCATGGAGAGCCCGGCGTTCCGGGCGGCCGCCGCCGAGCAGCGCATCACCCGGGTGCCGCTCCTCGACGTCGTCACCAAGAGCTGGCGGACCGTGCTGCTGGCGGGCGGCACCTTCATCGCGACCAACGGCATCGCCTACGTCTTCATGGTCTACGTGCTCAGCTACGGGACGACGGAGCTCGGCTTCCACCGCAGCACGATGCTGACCCTGCTCATCGCCAGCTGCCCGGTCTGGATGCTCGGCATGGGGCTGTCCGCCCACCTGTCCGACCTCCTCGGCCGGCGCCGTGTCTACGTCACCTCCACCGTGGCGCTGCTGGCCGTGTCCGCGGTGTTCTTCACCCTCGTCGACACCCGGTCGATCCCGGTCGTGCTCGTGGCCATGCTGGCCCTGGCGTTCGTCCTCGGCTGCACGGTCGGCCCGCAGTCCGCGCTGTTCGCGGAGCTGTTCCCGGCGCACCTGCGCTACAGCGGCGCCTCGCTCGGGTACCAGGTCGGAGCGATCCTCGGCGGCGGCATCGCCCCGTTCACGGCGACCTGGCTGTACGCCCGCTTCGGCAGCACGCTGGCCATCTCGGCGTACTTCGTCGTGGTCAGCCTGGTGAGCCTCGCCTGCACCCTCGTCCTCCTGCGCCGGCCCCACGAGGCGGAGCCGGCCACCCCCACGCCGGCTGGGGACTCCCGGCCTGCCCTGCTCGCCGAGGCGGTTCGCTGACATGACGACCTCCCCGTACTACCAGCCCTGCTCCTACGAGCCCGCGCGCATCGGGTCGATGACGGCGGCCGACCCGACCCTCCCGGTCGTGGTGGTCGGCGCCGGTCCGGTCGGCATGGCCGTGGCCCTCGGCCTGGCGCGACGCGGCGTCCCGGTCACCGTCCTGGAGGCGGCCACCCAGGTGTCCTTCGGCAGCCGGGCCATCTGCATCTCCCGGCACAGCCTCGAGGTCGCCGACCGGCTGGGCGTCGGTGAGGAGCTGGCCCGCCGCGCGCTGGCCTGGGAGGGCGGGCGGAGCTTCCACCGGGACGTCGAGGTGCTGCACTTCCGCATGCCGAACGAGCCGCACGCCGTCCGGCCGCCCATGGTGAACGTCTCGCAGTCCGAGCTGGAGCAGGTCATGGCCGACGCCGTGGCCGCGCACCCCCTGATCACGCTGCACTGGGGCGCACCCGTCGCCCGGTACACCGCGGCCGGGAACGAGGTGGACCTCGAGGTCGAGACCGCCGAGGGCGCCCGGCACCTGCGGGCCTCCTGGGTGGTCGCGGCCGACGGCGGCCGCAGCCGCATGCGCGAGCTCACCGGCGTCCGCCTGCAGGGGACCAGCTACGAGGGTCGGTACGTCATCGCCGACATCCACTGGCAGTCGGACCTGCCCACCGAGCGGATGGTCTGGTTCGACCCGCCCAGCAACCCCGGCTCGACGGTGATCATGCACCGCCAGCCGGGCGACATCTGGCGCGTCGACTACCAGCTCGACCCGGAGGAGGACGCCGAGGTCGAGACCCAGGAGCACCGGATCCGCACGCGTATCGCCAGCCACCTGGCGTGGCTGCAGAACGAGCGCCCGTGGACCCTGGAGTGGCACGGGTTCTACAAGGCCCACGCCCTGGCGCTGGACAGCTTCGTCCACGACCGGGTGCTGTTCGCCGGCGACGCGGCCCACCTGGTCCCGATCTTCGGCGTGCGCGGGCTGAACTCCGGCCTGGAGGACGCCGAGACGCTGGCCTGGATGCTGGCGGCCGTCGTCGGTGGAGCCGCGGACCGCACCCTGCTGGACGCCTACTCCGCCGAGCGGCACCACGCCTGGCAGCAGAACGTGGCCAACGCCGGCAAGTCGACGCTGGTCATGACGCCGGGCACCCACGGCCACCGGACCACCCGTGACGCGGTGCTGGCCCTCGCCACGGCGCGCCCGGAGTTCAGCCACCTGCTCAACCCGCGCCAGAGCAGCGCCACCCACGCCCGCCGCTCGCCGCTGACCGTGCCCGCCGCTCCGGGGACCCCGGGACTGCAGCCGGGCGACCCGGTCGCCGACCGGCGGGTGCAGCTGGCCGACGGCAAGCAGACCTCGCTGTGCGAGGTCCGCGGCACGGGGTTCGCCGTCGTCGGGATGGGCCTGGATGCCGCCGGGCTGGCGGCCGCGACCGGGCTGGCCGACGCCCTCGCCACCGCCGTGGCCCCCGAGGCCGTGACGCTGGCCGTGACGTGCCGAGAGGCCCCGGCGCCGTCGCTGGTGACCGTGCTCGACGCCGGCGACCTGGCCGCGGCGTGGGGCGCACGGCCGGGTGAGCTCTTCGTCCTCCGCCCGGACGGCCTGCTGCTCGCCCGTGGGTCGGCCGAGGAGCTCGCCGACCTGCCGCGCCACGTGCTCGCCGGCGGCGCGTCCGAGGCCGCCGCTGCCCAGGCCGAGGGTGCGGTCGTCGAGGTGCCGGAGGACGAGGCCCGGCGCGAGGCCGCCTGGCTGGCGCTCTCCGGCGGGATCGACGCCGTGCCCGCCGACGACCGGGAGGGCTTCCTCGCCAGGCTGGCCCTGCTCCTCGCCGACCGGCTCGACACCGACGACCTCCGGACCGCCGTGGCCACCGCGGCGTCCGTCCGCTGACCCACCCCCCAGGGCAGAGGTGGCCGTCTCTGCCCCCTCACCGCAGGAGGCATCCCATGGCGTTCTACCGGCAGGTGGGCAGCGTCCCGCCGAAGCGGCACACCCAGCACCGGCGTCCCGACGGCGGCCTGTACTACGAGGAACTGGTCGGTGAGGAGGGCTTCTCGTCGGACTCCTCGCTGCTCTACCACCGCGGCGTCCCGTCGGCGATCGTCGCCGCCCGCCCGTGGGAGCTGCCCGACCAGACGCTGACCCCCAACAGCCCGCTGGTGCCCCGGCACCTGAAGCTGCACGACCTGTTCCCCGGCGAGGAGCACAAGGCCGTCGACCCGGTCACCGGCCGCCGGCTGGTGCTGGGCAACGGCGACGTCCGCATCTCCTACGCGGTGTCGTCCCTGACCAGCCCGTACTACCGCAACGCGACCGGCGACGAGTGCGTCTACGTCGAGCGGGGCGCGGCGACGGTGGAGACGGTCTTCGGCGCGCTGGAGGTGGGCGCCGGCGACTACGTGGTCATCCCGCGGACCACCACCCACCGCTGGATCCCGACCGGTCCCGAGCCGCTGCGCACCTACGCCGTCGAGGCCAACAGCCACATCGCGCCGCCCAGGCGCTACCTGAGCAAGTACGGGCAGTTCCTCGAGCACGCGCCCTACTGCGAGCGGGACCTGCGCGGCCCGGCCGAGCCGCTGCTGGCCGAGGGCACCGACGTCGAGGTCTACGTCAAGCACCGCGGGCCCGGCCCCGGCGGGCTGGCCGGCACCGTGCACGTCGTCCCGGAGCACCCGTTCGACGTCGTCGGCTGGGACGGGCACCTCTACCCCTACGCGTTCAACGTCCGCGACTTCGAGCCGATCACCGGCCGGGTCCACCAGCCGCCGCCGGTGCACCAGGTCTTCGAGGGCGACAACTTCGTGATCTGCAACTTCGTGCCGCGCAAGGTCGACTACCACCCGCTGGCGGTCCCGGTGCCCTACTACCACTCCAACGTCGACTCCGACGAGGTCATGTTCTACGTCGACGGCGACTACGAGGCGCGCAAGGGCTCGGGCATCGGCAAGGGCTCGATCAGCCTGCACCCGGGCGGCCACTCCCACGGCCCGCAGCCCGGCGCAGTCGAGAACTCCCTCGGCGTGGAGTACTTCGACGAGCTCGCCGTCATGGTCGACACCTTCCGGCCGCTGGACCTCGGCGAGGCCGGCACCGCCGCCGACGACGGGAAGTACGCCTGGACCTGGTCCGGCCGGGGGCCCTCGGAGCGGGCGGAGGTGCAGCGATGACCACCCTTCCCGTCCCCGCCGACTCGTTGTTCGGCGTGCACAACCTGCCCTACGGCGTCTTCTCGGTGCGCGGCTCCGCGCCCCGGGTCGGCACCCGGCTGGGCGACGCGGTGATCGACCTCGCCGTCCTGCTGGGGGACGAGGTGTTCGCGCGGCCGACGCTCAACGACTTCATGGCACAGGGGTACGACCGCTGGGTCGCGGTGCGCGGGGAGATCGGGGAACGGGTGAGGGGGGAGGTCCCCGACGAGGCGGTGCACGCGCTCGACGAGGTCGCCCTGCACCTACCGATCGAGGTCGCCGACTACGTCGACTTCTACGCCTCCGAGCACCACGCCGCCAACCTCGGGCGGCTGTTCCGGCCCGACAACCCCGATCCGCTGATGCCGAACTGGAAGCACCTGCCCGTGGGCTACCACGGGCGGGCGAGCTCCATCGTGGTCTCGGGTACCGACATCGTCCGACCGTGCGGTCAGCGCAAGGGCGAGGACGGTCCCGCACCGGTGTTCGGCCCGTCGGTCCGGCTGGACATCGAGGCCGAGCTCGGCTTCGTCGTCGGCACGGGGACGGCGATGGGCGAGACCGTTCCCGTCGAGGAGGCCGAGCGGCACGTGTTCGGCGTGGTGCTCTTCAACGACTGGTCGGCGCGCGACATCCAGGCCTGGGAGTACGTCCCGCTCGGCCCCAACCTCGGCAAGTCGTTCGCCTCGACGATCTCCCCGTGGGTG
Source organism: Geodermatophilus sp. SYSU D00965 (assembly GCF_054050075.1). Lineage (NCBI taxonomy): Bacteria > Bacillati > Actinomycetota > Actinomycetes > Geodermatophilales > Geodermatophilaceae > Geodermatophilus > Geodermatophilus sp. SYSU D00965. The sequence continues at coordinate 147,362 of NZ_JBJGYQ010000010.1, forward strand.
GTGCCGCTCCTCGCGCTGCAGCCGGCCCGGGTGCCCACGCCGCGGCAGGACCCCGAGCCGTTGCCCTACCTGGCGATGGAGCAGCCCTGGGGGCTGGACGTCGAGCTGTCGGTGCAGTGGAACGGGCAGGAGGTCAGCCGTCCGCCCTACCGGGAGATGTACTGGTCACCGGCGCAGATGCTGGCGCACCTCACGGTCAACGGCGCCCCGTCGCGCACCGGCGACGTCTTCGCCTCCGGGACGATCAGCGGGCCGGCCAAGGACCAGCGCGGCGCGTTCATCGAGCTCACCTGGGGCGGAGCCGAGCCGGTGACCGTGAGCGGGCAGCAGCGGACCTTCCTGGAGGACGGCGACGAGGTGGTCCTCTCCGGGACGGCCCCGGGGCCCGACGGCACCCGGCTCGGCTTCGGCGAGGCCCGCGGCCGGATCGTGCCCGCGACCGGAGGCCGCTGAGCGGCGCCGCGGACGTCGACGAGCACCAGCTCGGCCACGCCGCTCGAGGCGACGACCTTCGAGGTCGACGGGCTGCGGGGTGCCAAGCTGTCCGAGGGCACGGAGGTCCCCGAGGAACTCGCCTCCCGCTCCGGGTTCCGAGGCAGGAGTCCACGCTCGCCGGCACGATCCGCGGCTACTCCTTCGTGGTAGAGGGTGAGCACTGAGGGCGCTCCGGCACGTCGGACCGGCCGGCCGGGCCGCGTCGTCCGTCCTCGTGCCCCGCGGACCGGCCCGGGGGTGCCGGGCCGGTCCGCGGGACGTCACTTGACCAGGGCGCCGGCGTCGACCGGCAGCGGCACACCCGTGATGTAGCGGGCGTCGTCGGACGCCAGGAACACCAGCGCCCGGCTGATGTCGATCGGCTGGACCCACGGGATCGGCAGGGTGTGCATGGCCTGCGACCTCGGTTCGAAGTCCGCGCGGGTGGGGTTGGGCACGTCGGGGACGAAGACCTTCATCGTCTCGTCGTTCATGATCATGTCGGTCTCGACCTGGGTGGGGTGGATGCTGTTCACCCGGATCCGCTCCGGCCCGTACTCCACCGCGAGGGTGCGCATCAGGCCGACCACGCCGTGCTTGGCCGACACGTAGTGCGAGATGTGCGAGTAGGCCTGCAGCCCGGCCGCGGAGCTGGTCAGCACGATCGCGCCGCCCTGGCCGCCGGCGAGGATGTGCGGGATCGCGGCCTTGCAGGTCTGCCACACGCCGGTGAGGTTGACGTCGATCATCTGCTGCCAGACGTCGAGCGGCAGCTCGTGGGAGGCGTGCGGCAGCGACCCGATCCCGGCGTTGGCGGCCACGATGTCCAGCCGGCCGAGCTGGGCCACCCCGTCGTCGACCGCGGCGGCGAGGGCGTCGTAGTCCCGGACGTCGGCCTTCGCCGCCACGATCCGGCGGTCCAGCGCCTCGACCTCGCGGACGGTCTCCTGCAGCTTCTCCCAGGTTCCTGTCGGGTAGGGCATCCCCGGGACCTGCTCGCAGATGTCGACGGCGATGACGTCGGCACCCTCCCGGGCGAGCTCGATCGCGTGGCTGCGTCCCTGCCCCTGGGCCGCTCCGGTGACCAGGGCGACCTTGCCCTCGAGCCTGCCCATGACGTCTCCCTCCGCTGGGGTGTGTCCCGCGTCACAGTACGGGTCGCTCCCCGGGGCCCGTCCGGGCCGGGACGTCGAGGTGGCGGACGCCGGTGCGGACGCTGTCTGCCGGGGGCCGCTCGTACTGCGCTCACGGCAGAGCTCGTCCTGCGGCGGGAGTCCTCGAGCCGGGTGTGGGCGGCCCGTCGAACCGCCGGGTCACCCGCATCCGCTCGCCCTGCACCTCCGGTCGCGTGGCGATACGCCTAGGAATGAACGCGCCCACCCAACGACCAACAACCCCGGCGATGGTCCCCTCGCCGGCCGAAGCCCACGAGATGACCGTCGTCGGGCTCCCGCTCTCGACCATTCTCAGCGGCGTCCGATGACGTGGTGATCAGCTCGCAGGGTCGAGTCTCGCCGCGGCGACCGTGAGAGACACCGGACCTCGTGTTCTACGTGGCGCGGGCCGTACCGGGACGGCGATCTGGTCGTAGGCGAGCGCCGGGTCCCATCGATCCGGCGGCGCGGGGATCCCCCCTCGAGCAGCCACGGGGCGAACAGCAGAGCTCGATCGTTGGCGGTGCTGCGTGAGCGGCCCCAGCCGCCCGGAAGGGCGACCGGAGGAGCGCGACATTCCTGGAGGACGGGGGTCGTCCGTCGAGTGAGCGCTGTGCTTCCCTGGCGTCGAGCGCCGGATCACCCGTCCGCGCCGGCAGGACGCCTGGCGCGGCTGGGCTGCACCCGCATCGGCTCGCCCGGCATCTTCGGGTAGTCCGGGGGATAGGGCAGGTCGCCCAACCCCTCGTCCTTGGCCTGCCGCTCGGCCAGCTCCAGCAGCGGCTCGATGCCGAAGGCGTGGTCGGACAGGCCGGCGTGCTTGTCGCCGACCTCCTGGAAGCGGGCCGGCATCGTCAGGACGTCGAAGTCGGTGGGGTGGACGTCGGGCAGCTCGTCCCAGTCCACGGGGGCCGACACCGGGGCGTGCGGCTTGGGCCGGATGGAGTAGGCCGAGGCGATCGTGCGGTCCCGGGCCATCTGGTTGTAGTCGATGAAGATCTTCTCGCCGCGCTCCTCCTTCCACCACGACATGGTCACGCGGTCGGGCAGGCGGCGCTCCAGCTCGCGGCCGAACGCGATCACCGCGCGGCGCACCTCGGGGAAGGTCCAGCGCGGCTGGATCGGCACGTACACGTGCACCCCGCGGCCGCCGGAGGTCTTCGGCCACCCCTGCATGCCGAACTCCGCCAGCAGTTCACGCACGTGCGGCGCCACCCACGCCGCGTCGGAGAAGTCGGTGCCCGGCTGCGGGTCCAGGTCGATGCGGATCTGGTCCGGCGACTCGACGTCGGTCTTCGACACCGGCCACGGGTGGAAGGTCAGCGTGCCGAGGTTGGCGCACCAGGCGACGACGGCGACCGAGTCGGGGGCGATCTCGTCGGCGGTGCGGCCGCTGGGGAAGGTGATGTGCGCGGTCGGCACCCAGTCAGGGGCGTTCTTGGGGACCCGCTTCTGGTAGAAGGCGTCGCCGGTGTTGTCCACGCGCGTGGAGATCCGGGCGCCCTCGAACACCCCGCCGGGCCAGCGCTCCAGCGTGGTCGGCCGGTCCCTCAGCGCGTGGAGGATGCCGCCGCCCACGGAGATGAAGTACTCGACGACGTCGATCTTGCGGATGCCGCGCTCGGCGAAGTACGGCTTCTCCGGGTTGGAGACCCGCACCTCGTGCCCGTCCACCTGCAGGACGACGGCGTCCTTCGCCGCGGCCATCACCGCACCACCCCGGGGCTCGTCTTCACCCGGCGCACCCTAGGGGGCTCAGGCCGGGCACGTCAGGCCGTCCTGCGGAACCGTCAGGTCGATGAGGTACGCATCCACCGCCTGGGTGACACAGTCGGTCTTCGGGTACGAGGTGTGCCCCTGGCCCTGCCAGGTCAGCAGGACGCCGGAGGTGAGGTCCTCGGCCATGTCCTGGGCGCCGGGCAGCGGCGTCACCGGGTCGCCGGAGTTGCCCACCACGAGGATCGGCGCACTGCCCTCGGCGTCGCGCTCGGGCACGGGGGTGCGCTCGGCGTCCCAGACCGAGCAGGTGTAGAGGCCGGTCGCCGAGCCCGCGCCGAACAGCGGGTAGCGCTGGCCCCAGTCGGCGGCGAGCCTGCGGACCTCCTCCTCGGGCACCTGCTGGTCGGGGTCGCTGTCGGCGCAGTTGATCGCCAGGTTGGCGTCGATGAGGTTGGAGTAGGTGCCGTCCTGGAGCCGGCCGTAGTAGGAGTCGGCCAGCGAGAACAGCTGCTGGGAGTCGCCCTTCTGCGCCGCGGCCAGCCCCTGTGCCAGCTGCGGCCACGCGCTCGTCGTGTACAGCGCGGCCTGGATCGCGGTCATCACCACGCCGGGCGTGGCCTGCCGGGTCTCGCCCTGGCGCGCGCTGGGGATCGGGGTCTGCCCGGCCTGGGCCAGCAGGTCGGTGACGAACCGCCGCGGGTCCCCGCCGAGGGGGCACCCGGCGACCAGCCCGGTGCAGTTGGCGGCGAAGGCGTCGAACCCCGCCTCGAAGCCGGCCGCGCTCGCCTCGGCGTCCGCCCGCGGATCGGTGTCGGGGTCGACGGCGGCGTCCAGGACCATCGCGCGGACCCGGTCGGGGAAGAGCTCGGCGTAGGTGGAGCCGAGCGTGGTGCCGTAGGAGTAGCCGAGGAAGGTCAGCTGCTCGTCACCCAGGGACTGGCGGAGCAGGTCCATGTCCCGCGCGGTCGCCACGGTGTTGAAGGTGCCGAGGGCGTCGCCGTACTCCTCCTCGCAACCGGCGGCGGCCTCCTCGGCCAGCGTGAAGACCGAGTCGAGCTGCTCGTCGCTGACCGGGCGCGGCTCGGCGGCCACGATCCGGTCCTTCAGCTCGCCGGGGATGCACTCCACCGGCGTGGACAGACCCACCCCGCGCGGGTCGAAGCCGACGAGGTCGAAGCGGCGCAGCACGTCCTCCGGCATGGTCAGCGCCCGCCCGATCGCCGCGTCGGAGCCGGACGCGCCCGGGCCGCCGGGGTTCATCACCAGCGAGCCGATCCGGTCGGTCTGGCCGGCCAGCCGAGCCCGCACCAGGAAGATCGGCATCGTCGCGCCCTGCGGCTCGTCGTAGCTGATCGGCACCTCGGTGCGGCCGCACTCGAACAGGATGTCCCGTTCGCTGCCGGGGCTGCCGGCGATCAGGCCCGAGATCTGCTCGTCGCAGTCGGACCAGGCGATGTCCTGCGCCTCCGGCTCGGCCGGGGTCGTGGGGGACGGCGAGGGGTCCGCGGACGTCGAGTCGGAGAACGAGGTGCAGCCGGAGACGGCCAGGAGCACTCCGGAGACGGCGGCGACCAGGCCGTGGGACAGGCGCATGATCACGAGCCTATGGGCCTTCCGGCGAGCCCGCAGAGACGGCCGTCGGACGGCGATGTGCCTTGGACGACACCCGCCTCCCCGCCCTGGGCGGCACGCTGTGCGCCGATCGGCAGGTCACCCTCGGGAACCCGCCGGTCCGCGCACACCGTCCGGCCGGGAGTCAGCCGGCGGTGTCCCTGGCCGGCCGATCCGCGCACACCGTCGGCGCCGGGACCGGCCGCCCCGCGCCGTCAGCCGGCGAGGACCTCGGCGAGGTCGTAGCGCACCGGCACCTCCAGCTGCTCGTAGGTGCAGCTGCGCGGCTCCCGGTCGTGCCGCCAGCGCAGGAACTGCCCGGTGTGCCGCAGCCGGCGACCCTCCAGCTGGTCGTACTTGATCTCGACGACGAGCTCCGGGCGCAGCGGCACCCAGGAGAGGTCCTTGCCGGCGTTCCACCGGCTCTGCGCCCCGGGCATCCGGTCCCCGTTCCCGTTGCCGTTGCCCGTGTCGGCGTTGGCCCAGTCCTGCCAGGGGTGCCCCTCGAGGGCGTCGGCGCGGTAGGGCGCCAGCTCCTCGACCAGCTCCGCCCGCCGGGCCATGGGGAAGGACGCCGCCACGCCGATGGACTGCAGGGTGCCGGCGTCGTCGTACAGACCCAGCAGCAGGGAGCCGACGATCGGCCCGCTCTTGTGCCACCGGAAGCCGGCCACGACGCAGTCGGCGGTCCGCACGTGCTTGACCTTGGTCATCAGCCGCTGGTCGGGGCCGTAGGGCAGGTCGCCCGGCTTGGCGACGACGCCGTCCAGCCCGGCGCCCTCGAACTCCTGGAACCAGCGCTGGGCGGTGGCGGCGTCCTGGGTGATCGCGGTGACGTGCACCGACTCGGTGCCGGCGCCGATCACCTCGCGCAGCCGCGCCTGGCGCTCGGCGAAGGGGGTCTCCATCAGCGACTCGTCGCCGACCGCGAGCAGGTCGAAGGCGACGAAGGACGCCGGGGTCTGCTCGGCGAGCAGGTCCACCCGCGACTTCGCGGGGTGGATCCGCTGCAGCAGCGCCTCGAAGTGCAGCCGGTCGCCCTGCGGCACGATGATCTCGCCGTCCACCACGCACCTGTCCGGCAGCGCGGCCTTCACCGCGGCCACGACCTCCGGGAAGTACCGGGTCAGCGGGCGCTCGTTGCGGCTGCCCAGCTCCACCTCGTCGCCGTCACGGAAGACGATACAGCGGAAGCCGTCCCACTTGGGCTCGTAGTACATGCCCTCGGCGGTGGGCACCTTCGTCACGGCCTTGGCCAGCATCGGCTTGACGGGTGGCAGAACGGGCAGCTCCATGCGCGCAGTCAAGCAGCCGGAGCCCACGCCGGCAGCCGACCGGGCCGAGGACGACCCGGACGGGTACCGGACGGCGGCCGGTCGCGTCAGTAGCTGAAGGTGGTGGCCCCCTCGTCGCCGATCCACTCCCACAGCGGCACGGTCCCGGCGAGCTCGGCGCCCTTGATGAGCGCGCCCTGGTCCAGCCCCTTCGCGTTGAAGCAGATGGGGCAGACGAACCACCGCCCGCCCGCGGCGGCGTAGCGCTCGACCAGGCTCGGCAGTGGGGGACACCCCTCGCAGGCGGTGCCCGTGGCGATGCCGTCGATCGCGAGCCGCACGGCCTCCTTCGCGAGGAACACCACCGTCGGGCGACCCGACTCCGCCGCACCCACCGCCATCAGCAGGGCCACGGTGACCTTCTCGGGGTCCTCGAGGCCGGTGCTGAGGCTCACCACTGCCTTGCCCATGTCGTTCCTCCCGGTCGCGGAACCGGACCGGCGTGGTCCGGTTGCGGCGACGCTAGGAGAGCGGAGGAGGCCGGGCCGAGGTCGGAAGTCCCGAGCTCGGGGGTGTCCGCTGCCCGGGCGGCGTCGCGCCCGGGTCGGATCGAAGCAGGAGCGGCACCCTGCGCCGCGAGTAGACGACCTGCAGCGGGCGTTCGAGGGCGACGGGTGAGGGTCCTCCTCGACACCCTCGTGCTCGTGTGGGCCGCGACGACCCCCGAGAGGCTCGGGCCGGCGGAGCGCCTCTCGCGGACGCCGACCGTCGGCTGGTGTCGGCCGTGAGCATCTGGGAGCTGGCGATCAAGCGGCACCTGCGCGAGCTCTCGCTCGGGTCCGACGTCCGGACGTGGTCCCGCCGCGCCACGACCGAGTTGGCGCTCGACCACCTGCCGGTCACGGCGGACCACGCCGCGGCGGTCGAGACGCTGCCCGACGTGCACCGGGACCCCTTCGACCGGCTGCTCGTCGCCCAGGCCGTCGCCGAGGGTGCCGTCCTCCTGACCGCCGACGAGCGACTCCTCGGCTACGGGGACGTGGTGCGGCTCGTGGGCTGAGGGGTCACCCCGTACCGGGTGAACAGGACGCCGTCCTCCTCGAGGACCTGCCGCAGCTCCAGCCGGACGGCGTCGGGGAGCGGGCCGGGCAGCAGGTGCGGCTCGCCGGCGCCCACGAGGGCCGGGGCCACGGTGAGGTCCAGCTCGTCGACCACCCCCGCGGCCAGCGCGGAGGACAGCAGCGCCGGGCCGCCCTCGCACACCACCTGCTCCAGCCCGCGCCCGGCCAGCTCGTCGAGCGCCAGCGGCAGGTCCACGTCGTCCTCCCCGCAGACCAGCACGGTCACCCCGGCGTCGGCCAGCGCGGCGCGGCGGCCGGGATCGGCGGCCGCGCAGGTGACCAGCAGCGTGGACGGCACCGCCAGCCGGTCGCCCGGGGCCAGCGACGCCCGCCGCGAGACCACCGCGATCGGCGCGGACGTGGACCGCCCGAGCGCGGTCCGCAACGCCGTGACCGCGGGGTCCGCGGCGACCGGCCGGTAGCCCTCGGTCGCGGCCGTCCCGGCCCCGACCAGCACCACGTCGGCCAGGGCCCGCAGCGTCCGGAACACCCGCTTGTCGCCGGGCGAGCCCAGCCCCGCGCTGCGCCCGCCGACGGTGATCGCGCCGTCCAGCGAGGCCACGAAGTCCACCCGCAGCGACCGCCCGGCCGGCAGCCGGTAGGCCTCGGCCAGGGCGGCGTCGTCCAGGTCCTCCGCCGGCCCCGGGACCAGCCGGCGCACGTCAGGCGGTGGTGAGCACGGCCGCGCTCTCCGGCGGCAGCGTCACCGTCGCACCGTCCAGGTGGGGGACCTCACCGGTGGCGAAGAGGACGTCGACCGCGGGGCGGTCGAGGGTGATCTCGCGGGGCTCGCCGGCGAGGTTGGCGGCGATGCGCAGGGAGCCGCGGTGCAGGACCAGCCAGCGGTCGGCGTCGTCCCAGCTGACCTCGACCCGCGACAGGTCGGGGTCGACGAGGTCCGGGTGGGCGCGGCGCAGCGCCAGCAGGGCCCGGTGGACGGCGAGCAGACGGGCGTGCGGCTCCCGCTCCGGCTCGGACCAGTCGAGCGTGGAGCGGGTGAACGTCTCCGGGTCCTGCGGGTCGGGCACGACCTCGGCGTCCCACCCGTGCTCGGCGAACTCCCCGATCCGGCCCTCCGCCGTGGCCTTGCCCAGCTCCGGTTCCGGGTGGCTGGTGAAGAACTGCCACGGGGTGCCGGCGCCCCACTCCTCGCCCATGAACAGCATCGGGGTGAACGGGCTGGTGAGCACGATGGTGGCCCCGACGGCGAGCAGCCCGGGGGAGAGGGACGCCGAGATGCGGTCACCGACGGCCCGGTTGCCGATCTGGTCGTGGTCCTGCAGGTAGCCGAGGAACTTCCAGCCGGGCAGCAGCGCGGTGTCGACCGGCCGGCCGTGGTGCCGCCGGCGGAAGCTGGACCACGCGCCGTCGTGGAAGTAGGCGCCGGTCAGCGTCTTGGCCAGGCCGGCCACCCCCGCGGCGGCGAAGTCGGCGTAGTAGCCCTGCCCCTCGCCGGTCAGCGTCGCGTGCAGCGCGTGGTGGAAGTCGTCGCTCCACTGCGCGGTCAGCCCCATGCCGCCGGCGACCCGCGGGGTGACCAGGCGGGGGTCGTTGAGGTCGCTCTCGGCGATCAGCGTCAGCGGCCGGCCCTCGGCGACCGAGAGCCGGTCGACCTCCTGCGCCATCTCCTCGAGCACGTGGGTGGCCCGCTCGTCGACCAGCGCGTGGACGGCGTCCAGCCGCAGCCCGTCGACGTGCATGTCGCGCAGCCACATCAGCGCGTTGTCGATGACGTAGCGCCGCACCTCGTCGGAGTCCGGCCCCGACAGGTTGATCGAGTTGCCCCACGTGTTCGCGCCCTCGCTGAAGATCGGCATGAACAGCGGCAGGTAGTTCCCCGACGGCCCGAGGTGGTTGTAGACGACGTCCTGGATCACCGCGAGGCCCCGCTGGTGGCAGGCGTCGACGAAGCGCTGGTAGGCGGCCGGGCCGCCGTACTCCTCCTGCACCGTGTACCAGAGGACGCCGTCGTAGCCCCAGTTGTGGGTGCCGTTGAAGCCGTTGACCGGCAGCAGCTCGACGAAGTCGACGCCGAGCTCCACCAGGTGGTCCAGCCGGGCGATCGCGGCGTCGAGCGTGCCCTCCGGCGTGAACGTGCCGACGTGCAGCTCGTAGACGACGCCGCCGGCCAGGGGCCGCCCGGTCCAGGCCGAGTCGACCCACCGGTAGGCCGACGGGTCGAACCGGCGGGAGGGCCCGTGCACGCCCTGGGGCTGACGCCGCGAGCGCGGGTCCGGGTAGACCTTCTCGTCGTCGTCGAGCAGGAACCCGTAGTCGGCCTCCGGCCCGGCCTCGACCTCGGCGCGCCACCAGCCGCCGTCGTCCCGGCGCATCTCGTGCACCGTGCCGTCGACCTGGAGCCGGACCCGCTTCGGCACCGGTGCCCAGACGGAGAACTCGACGGGTGCAGACATACGGGGACCTCCGGGAGCGCACGGATCTGCCTTCCCCTCGTGGGGAGGCAGGTCCAGCATTCCCGCCAACCCGGCGGTCAACCGCGGAACGTCCACCGGTGCGCCGGGCTGGGGGACCGCCATGGCGACGTGGGTGGAGCTGCGCGTGCACGGCGTCAGTGGGACGCCGGAGAGCGAGATGCTCGAGACCGACCACGTCGCGGCCACCGGAGGCGACGGCTCCGTGGCGCACGTGCGCCGGACCGGGCCCGACCACACCCCGCTGCCACCCGAGGACGACGGGCGGGTGCTCGAGGCCTTCCACTGGGGGCGCCTGACCTCGGGTTCCCGCTGGCGGGCGCTCTGGCTGCTGCTCGTCCCGTTCGGCATCGTCAACGCGGCGCAGTTCATGCTCCCGGCGGCGCAGGGTCGGGCCGGGCGGATCGCCCGGGCGCTGGTGGGCGGTGTCCTGCGGGTCCTGGGCCTCCTGCTGACCCTCGTGTTCGTCCTGTCGGTGGTCATCGGCGTCGTCGACCTCCTGGCCTGGCAGGCGCTGGGGCAGCGGGCCGATCTCCCGCTCGGGGGCGGGCGCCCCGAGCCGGTCGTCCTCGGCCTCGCCGGAACCGCCGTCGTGGTCCTCGTGCTCTCCCGTCTGGGCACCGACCGTGCCGGGCCTGCGGCGCCGGACAGCCCGTTCGCCGACCCGGGCCGGCACCAGCGCACCCGCGGGCCGCGACCGGGGTTCTCCTCGCCGGACTTCTTCCGCGGCGACCCCGACGCCCCGGTCCTGCGGCGGCTGCACGTGGCCGCCTCCCTCGCGCTCCTGGCCTGCTTCGGGTTCGCGGCGGCGGGGGAGGTGGGGTGGGCGCGGTGGTCGACCGGCGTGCTGGCCGTCGCCGTGGCACTGGTCGCGTTGCTCGGTGACGCGCCGGGCGCCAGCCGCACGGAGCTGGACGTCGCCGGCAGTGCGTGGGGACGCGTCGCCCGCTGGCTGAGCCTGCTGGTGCTGGCCGCCTCGGGCCTGCTCCTCGTGGCCGGCGGGGGCACCGTCTGGCGGTCCGGCCCGACGTCGGCCGCGTCCGGCCGGTCCCTGCCCTGGGCGGACGGAACGACCGCGGGCCTCTCCGCCGCCGTCCTGCTCGCCCTGGCCTGCCTCGCCGGCACCGTGCTGGTCCTGGCCGCCTTGACGCCCGAGGACCCGGCGACCCCGGCCCGGCTGCGGCGACTGGCCGGCGGCTGGGCCGGCGGGCTGGCCGCGACCGTGGGCTCCTTCCTCGCCATCGGCCTGGCCGCCGGGACGGCGTACCTGGCGCAGGTCGCCCTGAACGCGGTGCTGGCGGCGGGCGTGGAGGTCCCGACGTACCTGCAGCGGATCGCCTACGGCTGGGGCGTGGCGGTGGCGCTCCTGGCCGTCGTCGGCGTCCTCGCGTGGTCGCGCCGCACCCCCGCCGCCCGGCGACGCCGCGACGTCGTGGTGGCCATGTACACCCCCGACGGCGCCGACCGCCCGCGCCTGTCGGACGCCGGGCTCGACCGGGTGGCACGCGCGGTGTCCGCCGCCCGGGTGAAGAACGCCCTCGCGCCGGCGTTCGTCGTCGCGGCCGTCGTCGCGTGGGCCCTGTCGCTCGCCGCCGTCGCCGAGCAGGTGCGGGGCGGGTGCGACCGTGCCGCGTGCGCTCCCGGGGACCTGCCTCCACCGTGGGGCTGGGCCAGCGCGGTCACCACTGACGGGCCCTGGGCGCGGGGGCTGGTCGGCCTCGGCTCCGGTGTCCTGTTCCTGTTCGCCGTCGCGGTCGCCGTCATGGGGTCCCGCGCGTTCGGGTCGGCGCCGGAGGGCGCGCAGTGGCGGCGCAGGGTCAACGTCGTCTGGGACGTGATCGCGTTCTGGCCCCGGGCAGCGCACCCGTTCGTACCCGCGGCGTACTCCCAGGTGGCGGTCCCGGCGCTGGTCGACCGCATCGAGTGGCTGCTGTCCGCGGAGGGGGACGCCGAGCAGGTGGTCGTGGCCGCGCACAGCCAGGGGAGCCTGATCGGCCTGGCCGCGCTGCGCTCGATCGCACCCGAGCTCTACCCGAGGGTCGGGTTGGTGACCTTCGGCTCCCAGTTGCGCATGCAGTTCTGCCGCGCGTTCCCCGCGCACGTCGGCCCGGACGTGCTCCGCTGGCTGAGCGACACCTGGGGGGAGCGCTGGGTGAGCCTGTTCCGCGAGACCGACCCGGTCGCCGGGCCGGTCCGGAGCTGGGAGCGGACGCCGGAGACCGGACCGCTGCGGTCACGTCGGCTCTGGGACGAGGGTCCGGAGGACGACTGGCGCGATCCCCGCACCCTGCGCCGGGTCTGCGGCGGCGAATGGCGCCTGCTCGACCCGGTGGCCTCGGACCCGACCAACCAGTCCGCGCCGGAGCCGCCGCTGTACGCACACAGCCGCTACTGGGCCGACCCGGACTGGCCGCTGGCGGTCGGCGTCGCCCGGGGCGCGGCCACGGCTCGACGACCGCTGCCGCTGCGCGGCGCCGGCCAGGTCACGGGGGGCCGGCCCGGCCCCCCGTGACCTGCGCGCGGACGGCGGGCTCAGACGACCAGCGACTGGCCCACGCGGATCACGTCGGGGTCGGCCACCCGGTCGCGGTTCTGCGCGTACAGCTCGCGCCAGCCCATGCCGTGCCGGGCGGCGATGGTGCCGAGCGTGTCCCCGGCCTGGACGACGTAGCTCCCGGACGCCGCCCGGTCGGCGCGCGACGCCCGCTCCGGTGCCGCCGCCTGCGCCGGTGCGGCCGCCTGCGCCGACGAGCCGCCGGTCAGGTACCGCCCGCAGTTCGGCCAGGCGCCGATGCCCTGCCCGTCGAGGGTGCGCTCGGCGACCACGATCTGCTGCGCCTTGCTGGCCAGGTGGGCGTTGGACGCGAACTCCCGGCCGCCGTAGGCCGCCCAGGTGCTCGCGCTGAACTGCAGCCCGCCGTAGTAGCCGTTGCCGGTGTTGATGTGCCAGTTCCCGCTGGACTCGCACTGCGCGACGCCGTCCCAGTTGTGCTCCGCGGCCGAGGCGGATCCGGGGAGGGCGAGGGCGGAGACGGCGGCCGCGCCGGCGAGGACGACGGCGCCGCGGCGCAGGGCGCGAGAGGGCGTGCGGGATCGGTCGTGCTGGGGCATGGAGGTCCTCCGATCGACCGCCGGCGGGGTTAGCTGTCGGGTTCGGGCGATCGGTGCCCGGCCGCGGAACGCGGCTTCACCCCCAGGCGCGCGCAGCGCCGTAGGTGGGTCCCCCACCCCCGTCCACGGTTGGTGCAGAGGCGGACGCCGCCGGACGGGGTTGGGCGGGACGGCGCCGTGCCCGGCCGGACAGCCGGAGCACGCGCGGGACGCTAGGGGCGGACGTCCCGGTCCGCGCGCGGGCACCGGCGTGCCGCCCCGGCGTGGCGCGACAGGCCGGGCCGGGGGCGGCGCACCGCCCCCGGCCGACGACTCTCCGTCGTGAGTCCCGTGACGTCGTTCTAGGCCCCTCTGCAGGGTCCCGCCACGAGCCTGGTGACGCGCCGGAGCGGCCACCCTCCATGGCCCCTCTGCAGGGTCCCGCCACGAGCCTGCGAGTGACGGGGGGGCAGAGGGGTCCTTCTTCAGTCCCGGACGAGGAGCGCGACCGGCAGCCGCTCCAGCGCCGCGCCGACCGGCAGCCCGGCCGCGTCCGAGACGTGCCGGCCGCCGGTGAGCAGGTCCCGCCAGGCGCCGTTCGGCAGCTGCAGCGCGGTGTCGCCCCAGCCGCCGGCGGCGGCCAGCCCGGCGGGGAGCCGGGTCGCGACGGCCACCACCCCGTCCTGCTCCCCGGACCCCCGGTCGAATGCGACGACGTGCTCGGCGGCGGACCCGGTGACCTCGACCGGCTCGTACCCGGCGAACCACTCCGGGTGCTCGCGGCGGGCGCGCAGCGTCCGGGAGACCACGAGCAGCTTCGCCGCGCCCTCCTCCTCGACCGGCGGCACCCAGCCCTCGTCGAGCCGGGCCAGCAGCCGGCGGCGCAGGTCGTAGTCGACCGGACGGCGGTTGTCCGGGTCGACCAGGGAGAGGTCCCACAGCTCGGTGCCCTGGTAGACGTCCGGGACACCGGGCATGGACAGCTGCAGGAGCTTCTGCGACAGCGAGTTCGACCGGCCGAGCGGCGCGATGCGCGCGACGACCTCCTCGATCTCGGCCTGCGTCGCCCGGTCGTCGTACGCGGCGTCGACCAGCGCGTGCAGCTGCGCCTCGAACTGCTCGTCCGGATCGGTCCAGGTCGTCGACGTCCCGGCCTCGCGCGCCGCCTTCTCCGCGTAGGCGTGCGCCCGCTCCCGGGACAACGGCCACGCGCCGACCAGGTTCTGCCACACCAGGTGCGCCATCGGCCGGTCGGCGAGCGGGTGCAGGTCGAGCAGCCGGCGCACCAGCCGCGCCCACTCGGTGGGGAGCTCGGCGAGCACCGCCAGCCGCGCCCGCACGTCCTCGCTGCGCTTGGTGTCGTGCGTCGACAGGGTCGTCATCGACGCCGGCTTGCGCTCCAGCCGCCGGCGCTGCGCCTCGTGGAACTCCGCGACCGTGCTGCCGAAGCGGGCCGGGTCGCCGCCCACCTCGTTGAGCGCGACGAACCGGGCCCAGCGGTAGTACGCGCTGTCCTCCACGCCCTTGGCCATGACCGGGCCGCTGGTCTGCTCGAAGCGGGTGGCCGCCTCGGTGCCGGCCTGCGCCAGCACCGGGTACAGCGCGTCGACCGCACCGGCCAGGTCGGGACGGCGCTCCCGGACCGCGGTCACCGTCGCGGCCAGGTGCTCCCGGCCGTCGGGCAGGTAGGTGCGGTAGACCGGGAAGCTCGCCAGCAGCTCGGCGAGGGTCTCGGTCTGCTGCTCCCGCGAGATGCCGGGCAGCTCGCCGATCACCCGCACCAGGCGGGCCACCTCCGAGCCGAGCATCCCGTCGGTGACCTCGCGCTTGCAGTCGTGCACCAGCTCGCCGTAGTCGACCGCCCGGCCCGACAGCTCGGTGTCCAGCGCGGTCAGCGCCGCCTCGCCGGCCGGGTCCACCAGCACGTCGTCGACCTCGGCGAGGGCGTCGTAGCCGGTCGTCCCCGCGGTCGCCCAGTTCTCCGGCAGGTCCTCGCCGGGCTCGAGGATCTTCTCGACCACCGTCCACCGGTTGCCGGACGCCTCGGCCAGCCGGTCCAGGTAGCCCTTGGGGTCGGCCAGCCCGTCCGGGTGGTCGATCCGCAGGCCGTCGACCGCACCGGCGTCCACCAGCTCCAGGACCAGCCGGTGGGTGGCCTCGAAGACCGCCGGGTCCTCGGCGCGCAGGCCGGCGAGGGTGTTGATCGCGAAGAACCGCCGGTAGTTGAGGTCGGTGTCGGCCCGCCGCCAGTCGACCAGCTCGTAGTGCTGGCGGGCGTGCACCTCCTGCGGGGTGCCCTCGCCGGTCCCGGGGGCGACCGGGAAGCGGTTGTCGTAGTACCGCAGCTCCGGGCCGTCGGGGGTGTCGACGACCTCGAGCTTCTCGACGTCGTCCGCAGACCCCAGGACCGGGATCCGCACCTTCCCGCCGCCGAAGTCCCAGTCGATGTCGAACGCCGCGGCGTGCGCGCTGTCCCGGCCGTGCCGCAGCACGTCCCACCACCAGGGGGCCTCCGCCGGGTCGGCCACGCCCATGTGGTTGGGCACCAGGTCCAGCACCAGGCCCAGGCCGCGCTCGTGCAGGGCGGCGACCAGCCGGTCGAACCCCTCCCGACCGCCGCGCGACTCGTCGACGTGGGCGTGGTCGACCGTGTCGTAGCCGTGGGTGCTGCCCGCGGCCGCCCGCAGCAGCGGCGACGAGTAGGCGTGGCTCACCCCGAGGTCGGCCAGGTAGTCCGCCACCGCCGCGGCGTCGTCGAGCGGGAAGTCGGCGGTGACCTGCAGCCGGTAGGTCGCCGTCGGCACGTCTCGGCGGCGCTCCTCGCTCAGCGGCTCGCCCCCCGGGGTCGGCTCGCCCACGGTCACGCCCGCCGCGCCGCGCTGAGCACGACCATGGACCGGTCCTGCACGGTGATCGTCTCGCCCGGCTTGAGCTCGCGCGGCTCGACGTCGCCCAGCTCGGCGGTGTCGAGGCGGACGGTCCAGGACTGCGCGTACTCCTCCGACGGCAGGCAGAAGTCCATCGGCTCGTGCGAGGCGTTGAAGGCCAGGTAGAAGTGGTCGTCGACGACGTCCTCGCCGCGCTCGTCGGTCTCCCGGATGCCGTGCCCGTTGAGGTACATGGCGATCGACTTGCTGAAGCCGGCGTCCCAGTCGTCCTCGGTCATGAGGTCGCCGGCAGGGGTCAGCCAGGCGACGTCCTGCACCGGGGCCCCCGCCTCCCGGCGCACCGGCCGGCCGTGGAAGAACCGGCGGCGGCGGAACGTCGGGTGCTCGGTGCGGATGCGGGTCGCCAGCTTGGTGAACTCCAGCAGGCCCTCGTCCACGTCGTCCCAGTGGATCCAGGTCAGCGGCGAGTCCTGGCAGTAGCCGTTGTTGTTGCCCTCCTGCGTGCGGCCGAGCTCGTCGCCGTGCAGCAGCATCGGCACGCCCTGGCTGAGCATCAGCGTGGCGATGAAGTTGCGCCGCTGCCGGGCCCGGAGGGCGAGCACCTTCTTGTCGACGGTCGGGCCCTCGACCCCGCAGTTCCAGCTGCGGTTGTGGCTCTCGCCGTCGTTGTTGCCCTCGCCGTTGGCCTCGTTGTGCTTCTCGTTGTACGAGACCAGGTCGTTGAGGGTGAACCCGTCGTGGGCGGTGACGAAGTTGATGCTGGCCACCGGGCGGCGGCCGGAGTGCTGGTAGAGGTCCGAGGACCCGGTGATCCGGCTGGCGAACTCCCCGATGGTCGCCGGCTCCCCGCGCCAGAAGTCGCGGACGGTGTCGCGGTACTTGCCGTTCCACTCGGTCCACAGGGCGGGGAAGTTGCCGACCTGGTAGCCGCCCTCGCCGACGTCCCACGGCTCCGCGATCAGCTTCACCTGGCTGACCACCGGGTCCTGGTGCACCAGGTCGAAGAAGGCCGACAGGCGGTCGACGGCGTGCAGCTCGCGGGCCAGCGTCGAGGCGAGGTCGAACCGGAACCCGTCGACGTGCATCTCGGTGACCCAGTAGCGCAGCGAGTCCATGATCAGCTGCAGCGCCTGGGGGGTGCGGGCGTTGAGCGAGTTCCCGGTGCCGGTGTAGTCCATGTAGTACTGCGGGTCGTCCTCGACCAGGCGGTAGTAGGCCCGGTTGTCGATCCCCTTGAACGACAGCGTGGGGCCCAGGTGGTTGCCCTCGGCCGTGTGGTTGTAGACCACGTCGAGGATGACCTCGATCCCCGCCTCGTGCAGGGTCCGGACCATCCCCTTGAACTCCTGCACCTGCATGCCGTTGTCGGTGTTGCTGGCGTACTCGTTGTGCGGCGCGAAGAAGCCGATCGTGTTGTAGCCCCAGTAGTTGCGCAGGCCCTTCTGCTGGAGGGTGTCGTCCTGCACGAACTGGTGCACCGGCATGAGCTCGATCGCCGTGACGCCGAGGCCCTGCAGGTGCCCGATGACGGCCGGGTGGGCGATGCCGGCGTAGGTGCCGCGCAGCTCCTCGGGCACGTCCGGGTGGGTCATCGTCAGGCCCTTGACGTGGGCCTCGTAGATGACGGTCTTGTGGTACGGCGTCTTCGGCGGCCGGTCCACGCCCCAGTCGAAGTACGGGTTGACGACGACGGACTTCGGCATGTGCACCGCCGAGTCCTCGTCGTTGCGCTCACCGCTGTCGAAGTCGTAGCCGAACACCGACGGGTCCCAGTCCACCTGGCCGTCGATGGCCTTGGCGTACGGGTCCAGCAGCAGCTTGTTGGGGTTGCAGCGCAGCCCCTGCGACGGGTCGTACGGCCCGTGGATCCGGTAGCCGTAGCGCTGCCCGGGCTGGATGCCGGGCAGGAAGGCGTGCCAGACGTATCCGTCCATCTCCGGCAACCGGATGCGGGTCTCGGTGCCGGCGTCGTCGAACAGGCACAGCTCGACCTTCTCGGCCACCTCGCTGAAGATCGCGAAGTTGGTGCCGGTGCCGTCGAACGTGGCGCCGAGGGGGTAGGCGGTGCCGGGCCACACCTGGTTCATCAACGAGGTCCTCCTGCGTGGGTCCCCGGGGACGGGGGCCGGTGGCCTCCCGGCCGCGGGGCGTCGGCGGGGAGGTCGGTGCGTGCTGCTCCGCCGTCCCCGTTGCCCTGCCCCGAGGCCGCCCAACCCTCCGGTTGCCGGCGGGGGTGGAGATATCGCTCACCGCCACCCCGGGACGACGACGGCCCCCGCGGGGGATCCCACGGGGGCCGTCGTGCGCAGGTCCGGCCGGGGCAGCGACGCCGGGGTCCGACCTCGCCCGGGCAGTGGCCTCGGGTGGCGCTGGTCCTCGACGCTGACCGCTCCTGCGAACGGGGACGCTAGGGGCGGCCGTACCCCAGGGCAAGCACCGTCGGCCACCCGGTCGGACCCGGCAGCCCCAGGAGTCCTCCGCCGTCGCAGCGGCCCCGTCCTGTCACACCCCCGTCGTACCGTCGTCGGCGTGCGCGCAGCCACCGACCTCCGTCCCACCCAGGGGCGCTTCCGCGTCGTCAGCGAGTTCCAGCCCTCGGGCGACCAGCCGGCCGCCATCAAGGCGCTCGCCCAGAAGGTGAACGCCGGAGAGCAGGACGTCGTCCTCCTCGGCGCCACCGGCACGGGCAAGTCGGCCACCACGGCCTGGTTGATCGAGCAGGTGCAGCGGCCCACGCTGGTGATGGCGCCGAACAAGACGCTGGCCGCGCAGCTGGCCAACGAGTTCCGGGAGCTGCTGCCCGACAACGCCGTCGAGTACTTCGTCTCGTACTACGACTACTACCAGCCCGAGGCGTACGTCCCGCAGACCGACACCTACATCGAGAAGGACTCCTCGATCAACGAGGAGGTCGAGCGGCTGCGGCACTCGGCCACGCAGGCGCTGCTCACCCGGCGCGACGTCGTCGTGGTCGCCACCGTCTCGTGCATCTACGGCCTGGGCACGCCCGAGGAGTACGTCGACCGCGCGCTGAAGATCTCGGTGGGGGAGGAGCGCGACCGCGACGAGCTGCTGCGCACGCTGGTCACCGAGCAGTACACCCGCAACGACCTCAGCTTCACCCGCGGCACGTTCCGGGTGCGCGGCGACACCATCGAGGTCTTCCCGGTGTACGAGGAGCTCGCCGTCCGCATCGAGATGTTCGGCGACGAGGTGGAGCGGCTGTACTACCTGCACCCGCTGACCGGCGAGGTGGTGCGCGAGGTCCAGGAGCTGTTCGTCTTCCCGGCCACCCACTACGTGGCCGGCCCCGACCGCATGGAGCGGGCGATCGCCTCGATCGAGGCCGAGCTCGAGCAGCGGCTGGCGGAGCTGGAGCGGCAGGGCAAGCTGCTGGAGGCGCAGCGGCTGCGCATGCGCACCACCTACGACATCGAGATGATGCGCCAGGTCGGCTTCTGCTCCGGCATCGAGAACTACTCGCGGCACATCGACGGCCGCGCCCCCGGCAGCGCCGGCGCCTGTCTCATCGACTACTTCCCCGACGACTTCCTGCTGGTCATCGACGAGTCGCACGTGACCGTGCCGCAGATCGGCGGCATGTACGAGGGCGACATGAGCCGCAAGCGCACGCTGGTCGAGCACGGCTTCCGGCTCCCCTCGGCGATGGACAACCGCCCGCTGAAGTGGGAGGAGTTCACCGACCGGATCGGCCAGACCGTCTACCTGTCGGCCACGCCGGGGCCCTACGAGCTCGGCCGCACCCAGGGCGAGTTCGTCGAGCAGGTCATCCGGCCGACCGGGCTGGTCGACCCCGAGGTGGTCATCAAGCCGACCAAGGGCCAGATCGACGACCTGGTGCACGAGATCCGCCTGCGCACCGAGCGCGACGAGCGGGTGCTGGTCACCACGCTGACCAAGAAGATGGCCGAGGACCTCACCGACTACCTGCTCGAGCTCGGCATCAAGGTCCGGTACCTGCACTCCGAGGTCGACACCCTGCGCCGGGTGGAGCTGCTGCGCGAGCTGCGGCAGGGTGAGTACGACGTCCTGGTCGGCATCAACCTGCTGCGCGAGGGCCTCGACCTGCCCGAGGTGTCGCTGGTGGCGATCCTGGACGCCGACAAGGAGGGCTTCCTCCGGTCGGGCACCTCGCTCATCCAGACCATCGGCCGCGCCGCCCGCAACGTCTCGGGGCAGGTGCACATGTACGCGGACTCGATCACCCCGTCCATGGCGCACGCGATCGACGAGACCAACCGCCGGCGGGAGAAGCAGATCGCCTACAACACCGAGCGGGGCATCGACCCCCAGCCGCTGCGGAAGAAGATCGTCGACATCCTCGACGGCATCTACCGCGAGGCCGAGGACGCGGAGGCTGCCGAGCTCATCGGCGGCTCCGGCCGGCAGCAGTCCCGCGGCAAGTCGCCGGTGCCGGGCCTGTCCTCGAAGAAGGGCAAGGCCAAGGCGGGGTCGATCGACGTCCAGGGCCTGCCGCGCAACGAGCTGGCCGACCTCATCGCCCAGGTGAACGACCAGATGCTGGCCGCCGCCCGCGAACTGCAGTTCGAGGTCGCCGCCCGGCTGCGCGACGAGCTCGCCGAGCTGAAGAAGGAGCTGCGGCAGCTCGACGCCGCGCACGCCTGAAGAGGGACCCCGCTTCCCCCCACGCCTCGCGAGCTCGGCGCGGGACCCTGAAGTGGGACCGTTCCAGTCCGTCACGAGGGGACGCCGTGGAGCGCGACGAGCTGGTCGAGTACTGCCTGGCCAAGCCGGGGGCGGAGGAGACCTACCCCTGGGGCGAGGCGGAGCTGGTCGCCAAGGTGGGCGGCAAGGCCTTCGCCTTCATCGGCCTGGACACCGGCACCGTCGGGGTGAAGTGCGGCCGCGACGCCGCCGAGGCGGCGGAGTGGCGGGAGCGCCATCCGGGCGCGATCGTGGCCAGCTCCTACATCGGGCGCTACGGCTGGAACGCCGTCGACTGGACCGGCACGGTCCCTGACGACGAGGTCCGGGAGCTCGTCGACACGTCGTACGACGCGGTCGTCGCCGCGCTGCCCCGGAGCCGGCGGCCCATCGCACCCTGACACCCGCGGGACCGGTGACGCCCACGGTGCCCTGACCGCCGTGAGGCCCGGACCCGCCGGCGTGGGCGCTCGAGCGGTGACCGGGCTCACCCCCGGGCGACGGGAACTCCGTCGGCCGCTCGTTCGTCCCCTGTGTGGACCCACGGTGCGAGCCGGCGATGCCGCCTGCCCGGACCCGGGTCCGCACGTGGAGGGGAGTATCCCTACGCGGCGGGGTCGTCATCACGGGGTCTCTCGGGGATCTCCGGTCCTGCCGGTCGCGCCCGCGGCGGGAGAGACCTCCGGCACTGACACGTCTGCCAGTACCGGAGGAAATCACCCGTGGACGTCCCTTTCTGGATCTGGGCGATCACCGTCGCCGCCATCGTCGGCATGCTCGTGTTCGACTTCGTCGGCCACGTGCGCACGCCGCACGCACCCACCCTGCGCGAGTCCGCCACCTGGTCGGCGGTCTACGTCGGCATCGCCGTCGTGTTCGGGCTGCTCGTGCTGTGGTTCGCCGGACCCCAGTACGGCGGTGAGTACTTCGCCGGCTTCATCACCGAGAAGAGCCTCTCGGTGGACAACCTGTTCGTCTTCGTCCTGATCATGAGCAGCTTCGCGGTGCCCCGGGAACTGCAGCAGAAGGTGCTGCTCTTCGGCATCGCGTTCGCGCTCGCGCTGCGGACGGTCTTCATCTTCGTCGGCGCTGCCGCGATCGAGAACTTCAGCTGGGTCTTCTACCTCTTCGGCGCCTTCCTCATCTGGACGGCGTACGCCCAGGCGAAGGGCGGCGGCCACTCGCACGACGAGAGGTTCGAGGAGAACGGCGTCCTCCGCCTCACGCGGCGGCTGCTGCCGACCACCGAGGACTACCACGGCGACCGCATGACCACGACGATCAAGGGCAAGCGCTACATCACCCCGCTGGCGATCGCGCTGGTGGCCATCGGCAGCGCCGACATCCTGTTCGCCGTCGACTCGATCCCGGCGATCTTCGGGCTGACCCAGGAGACCTACCTGGTCTTCACCGCCAACGCCTTCGCGCTGCTCGGCCTGCGGCAGCTGTTCTTCCTGCTCGACGGCCTGCTCGACCGGCTCGTGTACCTCTCGTACGGGCTCGCGGTCATCCTCGGCTTCATCGGTGTCAAGCTGGTCGTCCACGCGCTGCACACCAACGAGCTGCCGTTCGTCAACGGCGGGGAGCACGTGACCGTCGTCCCGGAGATCCCGACCTGGCTGTCCCTGGCGGTCATCCTCGGCACGCTGGTGGTGACGACCGTGGCGAGCCTGGCGAGCAACCGGCGCGACCGGGCGCGGGCTGCCGCACCCGGGCGCGCACGTTCCGGGAGCGTCCTCGAGGGGAACTCTCCCGACCAGGCCGACGAGGACGACGGCCGCAGCACCGGCTCCTCCGTGGCCGCCCGGACCGCCGCCCGCAGCGGCGCGGACCGGTCGTCCACCGACTGAACACCGTCCCCGGCGGACGTCCCCAGGACGTCCGCCGGGGGTACCGACCACATCCGATCGCCGTCGGCCCGGGCCGATCGGCCGCACCGTAGAGTGAGCCTCCGTGGATCTGCCCGTCTGGTTCGAGGTCGCGACGTTCGTGGGGCTGACCGTCCTGCTGCTCGCCGACCTCGCGATCGTCGCCCGCCGCCCGCACGAGCCCTCCTTCAAGGAGGCGAGCCTGTGGGTCAGCTTCTACGTCGCGCTGGCCCTGCTCTTCGGCGTGCTGCTGCTGGTGTTCACGAACGGGCAGTTCGCGACGGAGTTCTACGCGGGCTGGCTGACCGAGTACAGCCTGTCGGTCGACAACCTGTTCGTCTTCGTGATCATCATGGCCCGCTTCCGGGTGCCGCGGCACCTGCAGCAGGAGGCCCTGATGGTCGGGATCATCATCGCGCTGATCCTGCGCGGGATCTTCATCCTGGCCGGCGCCGCACTCATCTCCCAGTTCACCTGGGTCTTCTACTTCTTCGGCGCCTTCCTGGTGTACACCGCGATCAACCTCGTCCGGCACCGCAACGAAGACGAGGACTACGAGGAGAACGCGTTCATCCGGCGGATGCGCCGGGTGCTCCCGATGACCGAGGACTTCCAGGGCGCGAAGATCCGGGTGACGGAGAAGGGCCGGAAGCTCTGGACGCCGATGATCATCGTCTTCCTGGCCCTGGGGACGACGGACCTGATCTTCGCCCTCGACAGCATCCCGGCGATCTTCGGCCTCACCCGGGAGCCGTTCATCGTCTTCACGGCCAACGTCTTCGCGCTCATGGGCCTGCGCCAGCTGTACTTCCTGCTCGGCGGGCTGCTCAAGCGGCTGGTCTACCTCTCCCTGGGCCTCGCCGTGATCCTCGCCTTCATCGGCGTCAAGCTGGTCATGGAGGCCCTGCACGAGAACACCGTGCCGTTCATCAACGGCGGGGAGCACATCGACGCCGTGCCGACCATCCCGATCTGGCTGTCGCTGTCGATCATCCTCGGCGTCCTCGCGATCGCGACGATCGCCAGCCTGATCAAGACCCGCGGCGCGATGCCGGAGGAGTCGCCGGCCGACGAGGAGGTCGCGGGCACGGTGCAGAGCCACGGCCCGGAGGCGCTGGCCGACGCCGAGCGCCGCACGGAGACCGTGGACGAGGGCGACGAGGTGGGGGAGGACACGCGCCGCCGCTGAGGCGCCGCCCCTCATGCGTCCTGCCGACCTGGCGCTGCTGCGCACCCCCGGCGTCCCGACGGTCTCCCCGGACGGCCGGATGGCCGTCGTGGCCGTCACCCGGCTCGACCTGGACGCCGACGAGTACCGCAGCCGGCTGTGGGCCGTGCCCACCGACGGGTCGGCGCCCGCCCGGGCGCTGACCTCGGGCGCTCGGGACACCGCGCCGGCGTTCTCCCCGGACGGCCGGTGGCTGGCCTACCTGGGCGCCGAGCCGGGCGGCCGGCCGCAGGTGCACGTGCTGCCCACCGCCGGTGGGGCGCCGCGACGTCTGACCGGGCACCCGCTCGGCGCCGGCGCCCCGGTGTGGTCGCCGGACTCCCGCCGGCTGGCGTACACCGCGCGGGTGCCCGAGCAGGGGCGCTACGGCACCGACCCGGACGTCGGGCCCGAGGCCGAGCCGCCGCGGCTGATCACCACCCTGCGGTACCGGCTCGACGGCGTCGGCTTCGTCGTCGACCAGCACAGCCACGTGTTCGTCCTCGACCTGCCCCCGGACGGCGCGGACGACGCCACGCCGCCGCCCCGGCCGCGGCAGCTCACCGACGGCCCCGCCGACGACGGCGACGTCGCCTGGCGTCCGGACGGCGCGGAGCTCGCCTTCGTGTCCGCGCGCCACCCGCGGGCCGACCGCGACCTGGTGCGCGACGTCCACGCCGTCCCGGCGGCGGGCGGGGCGCTGCGGCGGGTCACCGACGGGCGGGCCGAATGCTCCCGGCCCGCCTACGACCCGACCGGCACCTGGCTGTACCTCACCGCCCGGCCCGACCTGGGCGCCGACGGCACCGACGACGTCGCCCGCAGCGCCACGCTGTGCCGCGTCCCGGCCGGCGGCGGGCCCCTCGAGCCGCTGCTGGACCCGGAGGAGACCGACCGCGGGGACGAGACGCCCACGACCGTGCTGGCCGACGGCGCCGCCCTCCTCGGCGTGCAGCGGCGCGGCGCGGTCGAGCTGCTGCGGGTGCCGCTGGCCGGCGGGGTGCCCGAGGCGCTGGTCGACGGGCCGTTCACCGTCCGCGGGATCGCGGCCGGCGGGGGCGTCGTCGTCGCCACCGTGGCGCACGACCGCTCCGCGGGGGAGCTCATCGCCATCACGCCCGGCCGGCGCCGGCTGCTCACCGGCTTCGGCCGCGCCCTGGGTGCCACCGGCCGGCTGCACCGGGCGGGCGAGGTCACCGCGGCCGCGCCCGAGGGGTCCCCGGTGCACGGGTGGGTCACCGTGCCCGACGGGCCGGGTCCGCACCCGGTGGTCCTGCTGGTGCACGACGGCCCCTACCGGCAGGACGGCTGGTCGCTGCTCGACGACGCGCAGGTGCTGGTCACAGCCGGCTACGCCGTCGTCCGGTGCAACCCGCGCGGGTCGTCCGGCTACGGGCAGGCGCACGGGCGGGTGCTCCGCGGCGCGGAGGGCACCGTCGACGCCGCCGACGTCGTCGCCCTCCTCGACGCCGTCCTGGAGGACCCCGCCCTGGACGCCGACCGGGTCGGGGTCATGGGCGTCGGCTACGGCGGCTCCCTCGCCGCGCTGCTGATCGGGCGCACCCCGCGCTTCGCCGCGGCGGTCGTGGAGGGCGCCTGCCTGGAGACGGGGGGCGCCGTCGGCACCGCGGAGCCGAGCGTGCTCGCGCAGGCCGGGTCGATCACCACCCCGACGCTGGTGGTCCACGGCGAGCAGGACTGGCGCTGCCCGGTCGAGCAGGCGCACCGGCTCTACGCCGAGCTCAGGCGACGGGGGGTGCCCGCGGAGCTGCTGCTGTTCCCGGGGGAGGGGCACGAGCTGTCCCGGTCCGGCCGCCCGCGACACCGGCTGGCCCGGGTGGAGCACCTGCTGCGCTGGTGGGGCCGGTGGCTGCCGACCGCAGAGGACCCCGCCGAGCAGCTCGCGGAGCTGCCCGGCGAGGTGGTCGACGACGAGGTGGCCGACGACGACCCGCTCCCGGTCACCGACGGCCGGCCGCTGACCGTGCGCGCCCAGCGGCTGGCCTGAGCCGGCGCCTCGCCCGGTAGTCCCGCGGGACTACCGGGCGAGCGGATGTCAGACCGCGGCGGCCCGCTCGGCGGCGTGCTCCGCGATGAACGTGCGCAGCACCGGGTACACCTCGGCCTCCCAGCGGGAGCCGCTGAACACGCCGTAGTGACCGACGCCCGGCTGCAGGTGGTGCCGCTTGTGCTCGTCGGGGATCCCGGTGCACAGCGCGTGCGCCGCCTCGGTCTGACCCGGGGAGCAGATGTCGTCGCGGGCGCCCTCGACGGTGAGCAGCGCGGTCCGCCGGATCGCGCCGGGGTCGACCGGCTGCCCGCGCCAGGTGAACCGGCCCAGCGCGAAGTCGTGGTCCATGAAGATGCGCCCGACCGTCTCCAGGTAGAACTCGGCCGGGACGTCCATCACGGCGCCGTACTCGTCGTAGAACGCCCGCGTCGCGGCCGCCCGCTCGGCGTTGCCCGCCACCAGGTCGCGGTACATCTGCAGGTGGGCGCCCCAGTGCCGGCGCGGGTTCATCGACATGAAGGCGGTCAGCTGCACCACCCCCGGGTAGACCCGCCGCCCCGCGCCGGGGTAGCGGGCGGGCACCGTGTCGATGAGCCGGCGCTCGTAGGCCGACAGCGGCCGCCTCGCCGCGGCCTCGTTCACCCGGTTCGGGTTGACCCGCGTGTCGACCGGCCCGGCCATGAGCGTCACGCTCCGCGGCTGGGCGTCGTCGTCCGCCGCGGCGAGCAGGGACACCGCCGCCAGCACCGGGACGGCGGGCTGGCAGACCGCCACCACGTGCGTGTCCGGGCCCAGGTGCCGCAGCGCCGTCATGACGTGCTCGATGTACTCGTCGAGCCCGAACGGGCCGTGCTCCACGGGGATGTCCCGGGCGTTGTGCCAGTCGAGCACGTACACGTCGTGGTCGGACAGCAGCGTGCGGATCGTCGGCCGGATGAGCGTGGTGAAGTGCCCGGACATCGGCCCGACGACGAGCACCTTCGGCTGGTCGGTGACGGCGGGCTTCGCGAAGTGCAGGAGGGTGGCAAACGGGGTGGCCGTCAGGGGCTCCTCGCGCACGTCGGCCAGCCGGTCGCCGACCGGCACCACGTCGATGCCGTACTCCGGCCGGTGGTGGGTGGGGCGGGCGCGCGCCACGATGTCGCAGGCCGCCCGGAGGTGGCGCACCGCGGTCCGGCCGGAGAGCGCGGTCGGCAGTGTGGAGAGGGCCCGGGCGGTGAGCTCGGACGCCGTCACGACGGGCGTGCTCGCCCGGCGGTTCCACTCGTACGCGGTGTAGAGCATGGGGACCTGCCTGTTCTCGGTGCGGGCGGCGACGGTGACGCACGTCACTGTGCCAGCGACGTTAACGGCGGTTCGCGTGCGGCGCGCGGCGGGGCGGTCGTGTCGTCCCACGGGTACCGGCTGCACCACCGGTGCTGGCAGGGTGGGCGGACCGCCGACACGAGGAGGCCCCGGGTGGTCGAGCGCCGCGTTCCCCGCTGGTCCGAGCTGCGTGAGCTCGTCCGTCCGCGCCCGCTGTCCGGCGACGCGACCGAGCGGCGGCTGGCCGCGGCGGCGACCGTCGGGGACCTGCGCGCGATCGCCCGCCGCCGGGTGCCGCGCGCGGTCTTCGACTACACCGACGGTGCAGCCGGTGCGGAGGAGAGCCTGCGGCGCTCCCGCGAGGCGTTCACCCGCCTGGAGTTCCGGCCGAGCGTGCTCCGCGACGTCTCCGTCGTCGACCCGTCGACGACGGTCCTCGGCCGCCCGGCGGCCCTCCCGCTGGTCTTCGCGCCGACCGGCTTCACCCGGCTCATGCACACCGAGGGGGAGTCCGCCGTCGGCCGGGTGGCCGCGCGGGTGGGCATCCCGCACGCGTTGTCGACCATGGGGACGACGACGATCGAGGCCCTCGCCGCGGCCGCGCCGGGCGGGCGCCGGTGGTTCCAGCTCTACCTGTGGCGCGACCGCGAGGCCAGCGAGGCCCTGGTCGCGCGGGCGGCCGCGGCCGGCTACGAGGCGCTGGTGCTCACCGTCGACACCCCGGTGGCCGGGCCGCGGCTGCGCGACGTCCGCAACGGGTTCACCATCCCCCCGGCGCTCACCCTCCGGACGGTGGCCAACGCCGCCGTCCACCCGCGCTGGTGGGTCGACCTGCTCACCACCGAGCCGCTCGAGTTCGCCTCCCTGCGCTCGTGGGGCGGCACCGTCGCCGAGCTCGCCGACCGCGTCTTCGAGCCGGCTGCGACCCTCGCCGACGTCCGTGACCTGCGGCAGCGGTGGTCCGGCGCGCTGGTCGTCAAGGGCGTGCAGACGGCGGAGGACGCCCGGGCCGTGGTGGACGCCGGCGCCGACGCCGTCGTCGTCTCCAACCACGGTGGCCGCCAGCTGGACCGCGCGCCCACGCCGCTGCTGGAGCTGCCCGCGGTCGTCGCGGCGGTGGGGGACCGGGCGGAGGTCTACCTCGACGGCGGCATCCTCGACGGTGCCGACGTCGTCGCCGCGGTGGCCCTGGGCGCGCGGGCCTGCCTCGTCGGCCGCGCCTACCTGTACGGGCTGATGGCCGGCGGCGAGCGCGGCGTGCAGCGGGTGGCCGACATCCTGTCCCGCGAGGTGGCGCGGACGCTGCAGCTGCTCGGCGTCCCGTCCGTCGCGGAGCTCACCCCGGACCGGGTCCGGCTGCCCGGCGCGCCGCAGCCGTTGCCGACGTCACCTGCGGCTTCCTAGGGTGCGTCATGGACGTCGTCGAGGTCGTGCCGTCGTTCGAGCAGTACGCGTACACGTTCGGTGGGGTGGCCCCGCTGCGGCGGGTGACCCCGGGAACGGCGCTGCGGGTGTGGTCCGAGGACGCGTTCAACGGCGCGCTCCGCTCGACCAAGGACCTCTCCACCGAGAAGGTCGACCTGCGCTTCGTCAACCCGCAGACCGGCCCGTTCTACGTCGAGGGTGCCGAGCCCGGTGACACCCTCGCGCTGCACTTCGTCGCGATGGAGCCGGCGCGTGACTGGGGCGCCTCGGCCGCGATCCCGTTCTTCGGCGGCCTTACCAGCACCGACCGGACGGCGACCCTGCAGGACCCGCTGCCGGACACCACCTGGATCTACGAGCTCGACCGCGCGGCCAACACCGTCACCTTCGCCGCGCAGCACACCGACCTGCAGGTCGCGCTGCCGATGGAGCCGATGCTCGGCACGGTCGGGGTCGCCCCGCCCGGCGGCGAGGTGCGCAGCTCGCTGGTGCCCGAGCGCTTCGGCGGCAACATGGACACCCCGCAGATGCGGCCCGGCACCACCTGCTTCCTGGGGGTCAACGTCGAGGGGGCGCTGTTCTCCGTCGGCGACGGGCACTACCGCCAGGGCGAGGGCGAGGCGTGCGGCACCGCCGTCGAGGGCGCGATGACCTCCACGCTGATCGTCGAGCTGGTCAAGGGCGGGGCCCCGCTCTGGCCGCGGCTCGAGGACGACACGCACTGGATGACCGTCGGCTCCAGCCGGCCCCTCGAGGACGCCTGGCGGATCGGCCAGGTGGAGCTCGTCCGCTGGTTCGGCGAGCTCTTCGGGCTGCACCCGATGGACGGCTACCAGCTGCTGTCGCAGATCACCGAGGTGCCGATCGCCAACGTCGTCGACGCCAACTACAGCGCCGTGGTGAAGGCCCGCAAGTCCCTCCTGCCGCGGGCCACGGCCTACGGCGGGCTGCACGACGACCTCCGCCGCCGCGCGGCGACCCTGCTCTGACCCCTGGGAGGAACCCCGTGGACCTGCAGCTGACCGGCTCCCGCGTGCTCGTCACCGGCGGCACACGCGGCATCGGCCGGGCGATCGTCGAGGCCTTCGTCGACGAGGGCGCCGTCGTGGAGTTCTGCGCCCGCGATGCCGGCGAGATCGAGGTGGCCGAGAAGGAGATCGCCGGCCGCGGCGGGCGGGCCACCGGCGTCCGGCTCGACGTGCGGGACGGCGCGGCGCTGACCGGCTGGGTGGAGGCGGCGGCCGGCCGGCTGGGCGGGCTGGACGCCGTCGTGGCGAACGTGAGCGCGCTGGCCGCGGGGCCGGGGGAGGAGAACTGGTACGCCTCCTTCGAGGTCGACCTCATGCACACGGTGCGGCTGGCCACGGCCGCACTGCCGCACCTGGAGGCGAGCGGCCGCGGCTCGATCGTCGCGGTCTCCAGCGTCTCGGGCCGCGAGTCCGACTTCGCCTCGGGCCCCTACGGGACGATGAAGACCGCGATCGTCGGCTACATCAGCGGTCTGGCGTTCCAGCTCGCCGGCCGGGGGGTGCGGGCCAACGTCGTCTCGCCGGGCAACACCTACTTCGAGGGCGGCTTCTGGCAGGCCGTCGAGCAGGGCCAGCCCGAGCTTTTCGCGGACTCGCTGGCGCTCAACCCGACCGGCCGCATGGGGACGCCGGAGGAGATGGCCCGGGCAGTCGTGTTCCTGTCCAGCCCGGTGTCCAGCTTCACGTCGGGCACCAACCTGGTCGTGGACGGCGCCCTGACCCGCGGCGTCCAGCTGTAGGGGGCGGTCGTGGCCATCATCTACCCCGTCCAGGCCGACGCACCCGAGCCCGAGGACGGCACCGACCCCGACTTCGGCGAGCTCGCCGCCGACCTGTCCGACAGCTGGCTGGTCGAGGTCGCGGTCAGCGACGACGGGGACGACGCCTGCTTCGGCCCGCTCACCGCGCGAGCGGCCTGGGACCTCGCCCTCGGCATCGACGAGCGCCGTCCGGGCTGGACGGTCTCCATCGTCCCGCTGCACGTCGCGTGCACCGCCGACGAGCTGGTCGCCCTCTTCGAGGAGTGACCGGCGCCGGGCGCCCGGTCACGTCGACGTCCCGGCTCCCTCGGCGGTGCCGGCGCCCTCCACGGGGGCGGCCGCGCCCCGCCACTGGCCGGCGGCCAGGACCCGCTCCCACATGACGCCGGCCACCGCGTAGCAGACCACCGCCCGCCAGGAGTCGTCGGACTGCCGCACCCAGCCCGCGAGCTGCCCCCGGTACCAGCGGCCGTCGGTGTGCCGCGCCTCGGCACCGCCGTGGCCGGCCGGGAGGTACAGGTCGTCGGGTCCGGCGGTG
Organism: Geodermatophilus sp. SYSU D00965; assembly: GCF_054050075.1. NCBI lineage: Bacteria > Bacillati > Actinomycetota > Actinomycetes > Geodermatophilales > Geodermatophilaceae > Geodermatophilus > Geodermatophilus sp. SYSU D00965. Next base: position 177,954 of record NZ_JBJGYQ010000010.1, read on the forward strand.
CGGACGTCGATCGCGCTGTGCGAGGGCTCCCGGCCGGTGGCCTGCCGGACCAGCCACACGGCCAGCCGGGCCGCCTCGGTGGGACGCCACAGCGGCGCGCTGCGGCCGATCGCGGGGACGCTGAGGTACCAGTCGACTGCGCGCCGGCGGACGATCGCGACGTACTCGGACATGCCGGACCCCTCCGGCGTTCCTCGTCTCCCGCGAGTGCCGGGGAAGCGGTGTCGTGCGGCGGGACCCGGGTCGCGGCGCACACGGGGCGGTCCTCCGGCCGGCGGGGAGAGCGTGCCGGAGAGCGGCGTCCCCGGTCGGCTGCTCGGCCGGGGCCGGCTGCCCGGCACGGCCGAAGGCGACCGGGCGGCCCCAGTCTTCGTCACGCGGGGTCGCCGCGGTAGGGGCAGATCCCGTTCCGCTTCGGCGCCTCGGGGCCGGCCCGTCACGCACCGCCCTCTCGCCACTCCGGGGCGACGCCTCCCCGACGTGGTCAGCGGTCAGCCGGGACGGCCTCCCTCAGCTCCCCGGTCCCGGGCGGCCACCAGCTCCCGCGCGGCAGCGGTCACCGCCTCGGGGGTGAAGCCGAACTTCGTCTGCAGGTCCTTGAGCGGAGCGGAGGACCCGAAGGTGCTCATGGCGATGATCCGGCCACCGGACCCCACCCAGCGGTCCCAGCCGAAGGACGAGGCCTGCTCGACGGCGACGCGGGCGGTGACGGACGGCGGGAGGACCTCGTCACGGTAGCCCTGCGGCTGCCGGTCGAACAGCTCCATCGACGGCATGCTCACCACCCGGGAGGCGATGCCCTCGGAGAGGAGCTGCTCGTGAGCGGCCACGGCGAGTGCAACCTCGCTGCCGGTGGCGATCAGGATGACGTCGGGGACGCGCTCAGGGTCACCGGCGAGCACGTAGGCGCCCCGCGCTACGCCGGCCGCGGAGGCGTAGCGGCTGCGGTCCAGCGTGGGCAGCGCCTGACGGGAGAGCACGAGGGCGACGGGCTCGTGCCGCAGCGGCAGGATGGTCCGCCACGCCTCGACCACCTCGTTGGCGTCGGCGGGCCGCAGGTCGATCATCCCGGGCATCGCGCGCAACGAGGCCAGGTGCTCGACCGGTTGGTGGGTCGGGCCGTCCTCGCCGACGCCGATGGAGTCGTGGGTGAAGAGGTGGATCACCGGCAGTTCCATCAGTGCCGACAGCCGCACCGCACCGCGCTGAAAGTCGGAGAAGATGAGGAACCCCGCCTGATAGGCGCGCACCTTCGACAACGCCAGCCCGTTGGCCACGGCCGCGGCGGCGTGCTCCCGCACGCCGAAGTGCAGGTTGCGCCCGCCCCGGTCGTCGGCGCCGAAGTCCCGGGCACCGGCGAAGGTGAGCCGGCTCTTGTTGGACGGCGCCAGGTCCGCCGACCCGCCCAGCAGCCAGGGCACCCGCTGTGCGATCGCGTTGAGCACCTGCCCGCTGGCATCCCGCCCCGCCATGCCCTTCCGGTCGGCAGGGAACTGCGGGAGGTCGGCGTCCCAGTCGTCGGGCAGCAGCCGGCGCTGCATCCTGTCCAGCGCATCGGCGAGGTCGGGGTGCTCGGTGGCGTAGCGGGCGTAGCACTGCTCCCACTCGCTGCGCAACCGCCGGCCGCGAGCGCGGATGCCTTCCTCGAAGTCCGCGTACACGTCCGCGGGGACGAGGAACCGGGCATCCTCCGGCCAGCCGAAGAACCGCTTCGCCGCCCGGACCTCCTCCTCGCCCAGCGGCTCACCGTGCGCGGCCGCGGTGCCCTGCTTGGTCGGCGCGCCATAGCCGATGACGGTGTCGACGATGATCAGCGTCGGCCGGTCCGCGGTGGCCTTGAACGAGGTGAACGCCCGATCGAGCGCGGCCAGATCGTTCGCGTCGGTCACGTGCTCCACGGCCCAGCCGAGCGCGGTGAAGCGACGGGCGACGTCCTCGCTGAAGGCGAGGTCGGTACTGCCCTCGATGGTGATGCGGTTGCTGTCGTAGATCCAGCAGAGGTTCGACAGCCGCAGGTGCCCAGCCAGCGATGCGGCCTCGGCGCCGATGCCCTCCATCAGGTCGCCGTCGCCGCACAGCGCGTAGACGTCGTGGTCGAACAGTTCGTAGCCGGGCCGGTTGAACGCCGCCGCCTGCCACTGCCCGGCGATCGCCATGCCGACGCTGGTGGCGATGCCGGTGCCCAGCGGGCCGGTGGTGCACTCGACACCGGAGGTCCACCGGTACTCGGGATGCCCCGGTGTCTTCGAGTCCAGTTGCCGAAAGTGGCGCAGGTCGTCCAGCGAGACGGCCGGTTCTCCCAGGGTCTCGTACTGCCGGTTCACTGACGTGACGCCGGAGAGGTGGATCAGGTTGTAGAGCAGCGTCGAGGCGTGTCCCACCGAGAGCACGAACCGGTCCCGGTTCGCCCAGATCGGCAGCTCGGGGTCGTAGCGCAGGTGCTTCTGCCAGAGCGTGTACGCCACCGGCGCCAGCGCCATCGCCGTCCCTGGGTGTCCGGACCGAGCGGCCTGGACGGCGTCCATCGCCAGGGTCCGGATGGTGTTGATCGACCGCCAGGTGCGGTCGGCGTCACCGGCGGCGACCTCGGCGCTGGAGGCGTTGCTGCTCTGGCTCATGCTCTCACTCTCGCGTCTGCGTGGAGGCCCGGTTGGGTCGAGGTCAGTCGCAGCGGGCCCGCGCCATGTCCTCCTCGAGCGCGATCTCCGTGGCGGAGTCGGCCTGTCCGCTCGCGGCCTCGTAGCCGCGGATGGCATCGACCTTCGCCGCCGACGCGGAGGCGGGGTCGAAGCGGTAGCCCAGGTACTCCCGGACGAGCCGCCGGGCCAGCTCGATGCCGATGACCCGCTGGCCCAGGCAGAGCACCTGGGCGTCGTTGCTGAGCACGGCCCGCTCGACGGAGAAGCTGTCGTGCGCGGTCACCGCCCGGATTCCCGGGACCTTGTTGGCACTGATCGCCACGCCCAGGCCGGTCCCGCAGACCAGCACCGCCCGGTCGGCCTTGCCCTCCGCGATGAGCTGCGCGGCGGCCACCGCCACGTGCGGGTAGGCGGTGGTGTCGTCGGCGTTCACGCCCACGTCGGTCACCTCGGCGACCCGCTCGTCGCCCTGCAGGTCCGCCTTCAGCGTCTCCTTGTACTGCAGTCCCGCGTCGTCGGACCCGACGACGACCCTCAGCCGATCGGACATGCGTGAGCTCCTCTGTTCGTTCGTCGTTCGGGAAGGAGGACGGCCGTCAGGCCTCGCCGAGGACGCGGCCGACCGTGCGCAGGCAGGCGGCCAGGGACATCGCCCCGGCGTCGGGCGTGCCGACGCTGCGCTCTGCCAGTGGACGGGCCCGCCCCACCTTGGGCCGCAGCGCGGCGGTGTCCTGCGCGGCCTGCTCCGCCCGGCGCGCGGCCTCGTCCCAGGCCGGCCACAGGTGCTGCCCACCGTCCACGGCGGCGGACAACGCCTCGGTGAACGGCAGCAGGGCGTCGAGCATGGTCTTGTCGCCCGGTTCGGCCTTGCCGAGCCGGACGAGGGCGTCGTAGCCGTCGCGGACCGCGGCGGCGACCACCTCCGGTGTCGGGACGCCGGAGTCACCGATCCGCTGCCCGACCGCGGCGAGCGCCGCACCCCAGAGGACGCCGGAGGTGCCACCGGCCTTGGCCGCCCAGGCGTCGCCGGCCTGCACGAGCACCGTGCCGGGACCGGCCCCGGTGTCGAGGGCGGCGCGGGCGGCGTCGCGCGCGGCCGCGGTGCCGCGCACCATGCCGCGCCCGTGGTCGCCGTCACCGGCGACGGCGTCGATGCGCCCCAGCTCCTCCTCCATCGCGGCCATGTCCTGGGCCATCGCCGACACCGCGGCCACGACGCGGACGGCGCAGTCGCGGGTCGCCTCGTCGACGACGGCGGCCCCGGTGGTGCCGGCGGCGCTCGCGGTGGCCTCGCCGGCCGAGCGGAGCTCCTCACCGCCCTCGGCGCCGAGTGCGCCCTTGCGGTACGCGGGGGTGTCGGCCGGAGCGCGCCAGAAGCGCTCGAGCTCCTCGTCCAGCCACATCAGGGTCAGGGAACAGCCGGCCATGTCGAGGCTGGTGACGAGCTCGCCGACCTCTGGCTCGACGACCTCCAGTCCGGCGTCGCGGAGCCGGCGGGCCACGGACGCCCACACGATGAACAGTTCCTCGTACTTGGTGCGCCCGAGTCCGTTGAGGATCGCCGCGACGCGCGTACCGGCCCCCGCCGGCGTCTCGGCAAGGAGCCCGTCGACCAGGATCCCGGCGAGCTCCGAGGCGGTGGGCATCGGCTGCTCCGAGACACCGGGCTCGCCGTGGATGCCCAGGCCGAGGCCCATCATCCCCAGCGGCACGGTGAACAGCGGCTCCTGGGCGCCGGGCATGGTGCACCCGTCGAAGGCCACGCCGAGCGTGCGGGTGCGGTCGTTGGCCAGCCGGGCCACGCGCTCCACGCCGTCGAGGTCGTACCCCTCCTCCGCCGCCGCCGAGGCGCACTTGAAGACGGTGAAGTCGCCGGCGATGCCGCGCCGCTTGGTGATCTCCGAGACCGGCGCGCTGGCCACGTCGTCGGTCACCGCGAAGTACCGGGCGTCGATGCCCTCGGACCGCAGGCGGTCGACGGCGAGCCCGAAGTTCATCACGTCGCCGGCGTAGTTCCCCGTGGTCAGCAGCACGCCGGCACCGGCGTCCACGGCCCGGCCGACCGAGGCCGCCTCCGCGGCCGACGGCGAGGTGAACACGTTCCCGATCACGGCCCCGTCGGCGAAGCCGCGGCCGACCACCCCGCAGAAGGCGGGGTAGTGCCCGGACCCGCCGCCGACGACGACGCCGACTTTCCCCGGCCGCGGTCGACTCGCGCGGACGACGCCACCGGGGACGCCCACCACGCGGCCGGCGTGGGCGTCGAGGAAACCGGTGACCATGTCCTCGGTGAAGGTGGCCGGGTCGTCGTACAGGCGGGTCACGGACGTCCTCCCATGGACGAGGGGGTGAGGGGGTGCGCCGGGTGTCGGCCGCCGGCCCGCGGACGGCGGCCGGTGCCGGCGGTCAGCGGATGGTGTAGCCGCCGTCGACCAGGAGGTCCGCGCCGTTGACCATGCGCGCGGCGTCGGAGGCCAGGAAGACGGCAGCCGCGGCGATCTCCTCCGGCAGGGCGAACCGGCCGGTCGGGATCAGTGCCTTGAGGGCGTCGCCCTTGGGGCCCTCCCACGCCTTGCGGCCGAGGTCGGTGAGGACCACGGTCGGGGAGATCGAGTTGACCGTGACCCCACGGCCAGCCCATTCTGCAGCCAGGACCTTGGTCACGCCGACCACGCCGAACTTGGACGCGCAGTAGGCGACGTGCTGGTCGAGAGCGACCGAGGCCGCCTGCGAGGCGAGGTTGATGATCGCGCCCCGCCCAGCGGCGAGCATGTGCCGCCCGACCGCCTGAGCCACGAAAAAGGTGCCGGTCAGGTTCACGTCCAGAGTCGTCCGCCAAGCGGACACGCCGATCTCCTCGGCGGGGGCGAGCATGACGACTCCGGCGCTGTTGACGAGCACGTCGATGCGCCCGAAGGCGTCGATCACCATCGCGACGGCGTTTTCCACCGAGTCGGGGTCGGAGACGTCGCAGCTGAACGCACGGGCGCCGTTGCCGACCGCATCGGCGTGCCGCTGTGCCACCTCCCCGTTCAGGTCGACGATCGCCACCTGCGCGCCCTTGGCCGCGTACGCCTGGGCGATCGCCCCCCCGATCCCGGACGCGCCTCCCGTGACGAGGGCGACCTTCCCGTCCAGGTCGAACGACAGGTCGACGGTCGGAGTGTCGTTGGGCATGGGTGGTCTCTCCTCAGAGGAGTGGACGGGCGGTGATCACACGGCTTCGGGGACAAGCAACAAGAGCGCTGCGGAACGCAACATCTCAGATGTGACAACCTCCGTCAACACTCTTTACTTCTCACACTCTGCTCGTTACGTTCCCGCCATCGCCACGTGGTAAGGGCCGCGGGCGGACGACCCTCCGGGAGAGATCTCCATGGCAACCAGTCCCGCGCTCGAGGTGCGAGACCTGCACAAGGCCTTCGGCGGGGTACCGGTGCTCCGCGGGGTCAGCTTCTCCATGCACCCGGGCCGGCTCATCGCCCTCGCCGGGGAGAACGGGGCCGGGAAGTCCACCCTGATGAAGATCGCCACCGGCCAGGTGCGCCCGGACGCCGGGCAGGTCCTCATCAACGGTCAGCTGCTCACCCACCACGACCCTCTGCACGTGCGCAAGCTGGGGGTGGCCATCGTCCCGCAGGAGCTGGCGCCGTACCCCGACCTGACGGTCTACGAGAACCTCTTCGTCGGCCGTGAGTCACGGACGCCGGCCGGGACGCTCAACCGGCGGGCGATGATCGCCGAGGCCCGCGAGATGCTCGAGGTCTTCGACGTCGACATCGACCCCCGCACACGGATGAACCGGCTGTCGGTGGCCCTCACCCAGATCGTCGAGATCGCCAAGGCCACCACCTGGGGCGCCAAGGTGCTCTTCCTCGACGAGCCGACGTCGTCCATCCCCGAGCGCGAGGTCGACCGGCTCTACGCGGTCGTTCGACGCCTGAAGGAACAGGGCGTGGCCATGCTGTACACGACCCACCGGATGGCGGAGATCCAGGAGCTCGCCGACACCGTGGTGGTCCTCCGCGACGGTCAGCTGGTGCTCGACGCACCGCTCGAGGAGACGTCGGAGGACGGCATCGTCCGGGCGATGATCGGCCGCGATCTCGGCGACCTCTTCCCCGAGACCGGTCCGGTGTCCTCGGAGGTCGGGCTACGGGTGTCCGGGCTCCAGCTGGAGCGCGGCGGCCCCGCCGTGGACCTCACCGTCAACAAGGGCGAGATCCTCGGGCTCGGTGGCCTCGTGGGCGCGGGGCGGACCGAGATCGTCGAGGCGCTCTTCGGCATCCGGCACTCGGTGGAGGGCACCGTCGAGGTCGCCGGCCACCCGGTCGCGCGCAACGCTCCCGCGGAGGCCATCCGCGCCGGCGTCGCCCTGGTGCCGGAGGACCGCAAGGGAGCCGGTCTCGTCCTCACCCGCTCCGTGCTGGACAACGGCAGCCTCCCGCACCTGTCCTCGTTCTCCGTGGCGGGCTGGATCCAGGGACGGCGCCGGCGGGCCGCGGTGGGCAAGGCCGCCGAGTCCGTCTCGCTGCGCTCGCGCGGCCTCGACCAGACCGTCGGGACGCTGTCGGGCGGCAACCAGCAGAAGGTCGTCCTGGCCCGCTGGCTGACTCACAACACCAACGTGCTGCTCCTGGACGAGCCCACCCGTGGCGTGGACGTCGGCGCCCGCGGGGAGATCTACTCGATCATCCGGGACCTGGCCGCCTCCGGGCTGGCGGTCGTCCTCGTCAGCTCCGACATGCCGGAGCTGATCGGGTTGAGCCACCGGGTGCTCGTCGTCCGCGCCGGGGGCATCGCCGGCGAGCTCGATCGGGCCGCCCTCGACCGGGACGACGCCCAGGAGCAGATCTTCCGCCTGGCCAGCGGTCAGGCCACCCCGGTCATCGACGGCTCGTCCGCTGCCTGACCCCTTCGTCCCGTCTCGCCGCCCCACCACCCAGGAGTCCCCCGTGAGCACATCCACGTCGGTCACCACACCGGGCCTGCCCGCGCCTGACCAGGCGCCCTCCACGTCCCGCTGGAACCGGGCGCGGATCGAGGAGCTGCTGATCCGCAACTCCATGGTCATCGTCCTGCTGCTGGTCATGGCGTACTTCAGCTACGAGAGCGCGCGCTTCGCGACTCTCGCCAACTTCCGCACGATCCTCATCGCCGCGGCCCCGTTCGCGCTCGTCGCCCTCGGCCAGACCCTGGTGATCCTCACGGGCGGCATCGACCTCTCGGTGGGCAGCGTCATCGCCCTCAGCGCCATGACCGGCGCCTCGGTGGTCCTCGGCCATCCGGAGCGGCTGTGGCTGGCGGTGGCCGCCGGGGTCGGGGTGGGCCTTCTCGCCGGTCTGGTCAACGGGCTGATCATCAGCCGGCTCAACGTCGCACCCTTCGTGACCACGCTCGGCATGCTGACCGCTGCATCCGGTCTGGCGTACGTCATCGGTGGTGGCGCACCGATCAACGGCCTGCCCAGCGAGTACGGCCGGATCGCGAACACCCAGATCCTGGGCCTGCAGGCCCCCGTCATCATCATGATCCTCGGGTTCGTCGTCCTCGGCGCCGTGATGAAGCGAACCGCCTTCGGCCTGCGCATCTACGCCGTCGGCGGCAACCGCACCGCGGCCGAGGTCGCCGGCGTCAACACCCGCCGCACGCTCACCAGCGTCTACGTCCTCAGCGGCGCCCTCGCCGGCCTCTCCGGGATCATCCTCTCGTCCCGCGTCATCTCCGGCCCGCCCAACCTCGGTGCCGGATACGAGCTGGACGCCATCGCCGCCGTCGTCATCGGCGGAGCGAGCCTCATGGGTGGCCGCGGCACCATCTGGGGCACCCTGCTCGGCCTCCTGCTGATCCAGACGCTCAACAACGGGCTGGACATCCTCGTCGTCCCGGCGTACTGGCAGGCGGTCATCAGCGGCGTCCTCATCGTGAGTGCCGTGGCCGTCGACATGTGGGCCTCCCAGCGCCGCACCACCTAGCCACCTCGACCCGGTCTCCGGGTCGCACTCCAGCAAGCCCCGGGGCTCGACCGTGCCCCGTGTCCCGAGCACGACAACGAAGGAGCAACCGATGGTTCGAGGAACGATGCGCCGCGGGGCGGTCGCCCTGGGGGGTGTCCTCCTGCTGGGCACCGCCGCCTGCGGCGCCGGCGACGAGTCGGTGAACGCCGACGGCGAGGGCCCCATCCGGGTCGGCGTGACCGTCTACGACATGTCGTCGTTCATCACCCAGGGCCAGGAGGGGATGGAGGCCTACGCCGAGGCCAACGACATCGAGCTCCTGTGGAACTCGGCGGGCAACGACGTCTCCACCCAGGCCACCCAGGTCGATCAGCTGGTCAACGCCGGCGTCGACGCCATCATCATCGTCCCGGTGCAGGCCGACTCCCTCGGCCCGCAGCTGCAGGCGGCCCAGGCGGCGAACATCCCCGTGATCGCCGTCAACACGACCCTCACCGACGAGAGCGCGATCACCAGCTCCGTCCTGCCCGACGACGTCGCCGCCGGCGCGCAGGAGATGCAGATGATGGCCGATGCGCTCGGCGGTCAGGGCAACATCCTCGTCCTGCAGGGTCCGCTCGGCTCCTCCCCGGAGCTGGACCGCACCGAGGGCATCCAGTCCGTCCTCGAGGAGAACCCGGGCATCAACGTCCTCGCGATGGACACCGCGAACTGGAAGCGGGACGAGGCCGTCAACAAGGTCAAGAACTGGATCTCCAGCTTCGGTGACCAGATCAACGGCGTCGTCGCCGAGAACGACGACATGGGACTCGGTGCCGTGCAGGCCCTCAACGAGGCCGGCATGGACGTCCCGGTCGTCGGCATCGACGGTATCGAGGACGGCTTGACGGCGGTCCAGAACGGCGACTTCATCGGTTCGTCGCTCCAGCACGGCCGGGTGGAGCTCGCGGCCGGCCTGGCCGTGGCGAAGCGCGTCGTCGATGGCGAGCAGGTCGAGAAGCAGTACACCTACGTCATGCCGCCCATCACCCCGGAGAACGTCGACCAGTACATGGCGAACGTGGTGACGGAGAAGGACGCGTTCCTCGAGCGCCTCCCCGACCTGATCCAGCAGAACCTCGAGTCCGGGGACATCGCGAACGAACAGTGACGCCCGGAGTGGGGGGGGGGGGGGGGGGGGGGGGCCCCCCCCCCCCCCCCCAACCCCCGCCCGCCCCGGGTGTGGGCTCACACCCGATGTGGGTGTGAGGAGCGCGCCGGCT